>NZ_JBARTQ010000238.1:0-8913 GCF_049645325.1 Pseudomonas sp.
GGCGGCCCACGGATTCAAGCCGGAGTGAGGGCACACCGAGCCTAGGCGAGGTGCCGAGTGGAGGGGCAAGAGCGTTTTGCTTACTTTTGCGCTCTATCAAAAGTGAGCCGCTGTAAGAGCGGAACCCATAGAGGCCGTTACCGCAGCAATGGATATGCCCCCCACAGCACCTGCACCACAGGCAAACCAAGGCCAGCATATCGAGAGCGAATTAAGCGTAGGTATCAATCAACGTACCAAGCATTTCATCCGAAGCCTTGGCGACTTTCGCACCCAGCTCCACTTGAAATTTACCTTGGGCCATTTCGACCATATTGCTCGCCGAGTTCGACGGCTGGGCGCGATCATTGGCTTGCAGACGGTCACTTTGCGCGTCCGAGGGCTGGGTCGTCGCGGCGCTGGCGATCTGGCCGGCGGCCTGGTCGACACGGTTCTGCCCGGACTGAATAGTGCTCAGGCCCGAATAAAACGCGCTGCTTCCAGAGATTTCCATGGCGTAAGCCTGCCTTTAGAGAATCGTGAAGCTGAATTGAAGCAGACATCCCGGCAAAACGCCCGTCAAAAACACCAATGGCATAATGCCTTCGCGATAGCCAAAATCAGTCAAGCAGGTCCAGTTCCAGGTACGCAGCCACCGCTTGCGCCCCGGCGTGCTTGAGTTTCGGCACACGGCCCAGGCACGGCGCCGGCAGGCGCTCGGCCAGCGTGGCGAGGTTCTCTTCCAGACGAGAGGTCTTCGGGTCGATGATATTCGCCACCCAGCCCGCCAACGGCAAACCATCCCGCGCAATGGCTTCAGCGGTGAGCAACGCATGGCTGATGCACCCCAGGCGCACGCCCACCACCAGGATCACCGGCAGCTTGAGCGCCATGGCCAGGTCCGACAGGTTGTCCTGATCGGCCAGCGGCACCCGCCAGCCACCCGCGCCTTCGATCAGGGTGAAGTCCGCCTGGCGCGCCAGGATCTGCTGCATCGGTTTGAGCAGCGATTGCACCGTCAACGCAACGCCCGCTTCACGTGCCGCCAAGTGCGGCGCAATCGCCGGTTCAAACGCCACGGGGTTGACCTCGTCATACGTCAGCGGCAACGAGCATTCGGCCAAGAGGGCCAGCGCATCACTGTTGCGCAAACCTTTGGGGGTCACCTGGCAGCCCGACGCCACGGGTTTGCCGGCGGCGGTGCTTTTGCCGGCGAGTCTGGCGGCATGCAGCAGGCCGGCGGCGATGGTGGTTTTGCCGACATCGGTGTCGGTGCCGGTGATGAAATAAGCGGCGCTCATAGCGGTTTCTCCAGTACGGCATACACCACTTGATACGTGGCGGGCAGGCCCTGGGCCTGACGGAACTGCTCGTAAGCGTCCACCAGTGCAACAATCCGCGCGCGGCCCGTCAACCCTCCCGGGCGACCCGGGTTCAGGTTGTGCGCGCCCAACGCTTTCAATTCGTGGGTCAGGCTGCGCACATCCGGGTAATGCAGCACATGGGGCTGGCGCTCAAGGCTCAGCACGCGCAAACCGCTGGCCGCGCACAGCTGTTGATACGCCTCAAAGGTGCGGAAGCGGTTGACGTGTACCAAGCCATCGGCCGCGCGCCAGCTTTCGCGCAACTCATCCAGCGTGCCCACGCACAGGCTGGCAAACGCCAGCACACCGCCGGGTTGCAGCACGCGATGCGCCTCACTGAGGACCGCGTCGAAGTTCGCACACCATTGCACCGCCAGGCTGGAGAAGATCAGCCCGCAGCTCTCGCCCCGCAACGGCAGACGCTCGGCATCACCGGCGACAAAATGCTCGGCGCCGCCCAGTGGCCGCGCGTGATTGAGCATGCCCTCGGCAATGTCCAGCGCAACACCAGTGCTGGCGGGCAAGCGCTCATTCAGCACACGGCTGAAATAACCGGTGCCAGAGCCCAGGTCCAGCCAGCGTGCGGGCAAGGTCGCGGCCGGCAGGCGTGCCAACAGCTGATTGCCCACCGCGCGCTGCAACTCGGCCACGCTGTCATAACTGGCTGCAGCACGGGAAAAGGACGCCGCCACCTGGCGCTTGTCCGGCAAGGCGCCCGGCAGTGGGGGGTGGGAGAGATCAGTCATCAACGCACTCATGCAAAAAAGCCTGGATCGCCCCCGCCACACCGTGGGGGTCTTCCAGAAGAAAAGCGTGGCCGGCCTGCTCAATCAGGCCGATTTCAACGTCTGGCAACAATGCCAGCAAGTCACTGGCCGCTTCGGCAGGCACCAACTCATCGAGCCCGGCGAACAGATGCAACTGCGGGCCGCGATAGGCCAACAAGGCTTCACGGGTGTCGAGTTGGGCAAGCAGCTCCAGGCCGGGCATCAACACACTGGAAGGGCTGTTCGGCGCACCGCTGACCAGCAAGCGCGACAGCCCGCGAGGGTCTTCGGCGCCCTTGGCACACAGCAGGCCGAAGCGCTTGAGCGTGACTTGGGAATCGGCATGGCACCCGGCGAGAAACGCATCGAACGTCTGCGCAGGCATCGCGCTTGGCCAGCCATCATGGGCGACGAAACACGGGTTGCTGGCTAACGTCAGCAGCCCGCAGCAGCGCTCGCCACGCCGCGCCGCCAACGCCGAGGCGAGCATGCCGCCCAGGGACCAGCCGCCCAGCCAGGCATTGTCCGGCAGCGTGGCGTCGAGTTCGTCGAGCCACTCATCCACGTCACTGGAGGCCAGCAACGGCAAGGGTTCGATCTGCACCTGCAAGTGTTCGTCGAGCCCGCGCAGGGCCGCGGCCAAAGGCTCCAGCGGGGACACGCCGAGGCCCCAGCCGGGCAGTAATATCAGTCGATCACGCATGGTCGGGCTCCAGGGCGCCTAGCAAGCGGAAACACTCTTCCAATGCGTTTAACAATAGCTGCACCTGCGCCTCGCTGTGGGCCGCCGTCAACGTCACGCGCAAACGCGCGCTGCCGGCCGGCACGGTGGGCGGGCGAATCGCCGTGACCATCAGCCCGCGCTCGCGCAGCATCTGCGACAAGCGCATGGCTTTGGCGCTGTCGCCGATCAGGATCGGCTGGATCGGTGTAAAGCTGTCCATCAAGTCCAGGCCAAGCTGTTCGGCGCCTTGGCGGAATTGGCGGATCAAGCCGTTGAGGTGTTCGCGGCGCCAATGTTCGGTGCGCAGCAATTCCAGGCTTTTCAAGGTGGCGCAGGCCAGGGCTGGCGGTTGGCTGGTGGTGTAGATGTAGGGCCGGGCGAACTGGATCAGGCTTTCGATCAGCTCTTCACTGCCCGCCACAAATGCTCCGGCGGTGCCGAAGGCTTTGCCCAGGGTGCCGACCAACACCGGAACGTCCGCCTGGCTCAAGCCGAAATGCTCGACGATGCCGCCGCCGTTCGCCCCCAATGGGCCGAAGCCATGGGCGTCATCTACCATCAGCCAGGCGCCTTTGGCCCGAGCCTCACGCGCCAGCGCCGGCAAGTCAGCAAGGTCGCCGTCCATGCTGAACACGCCGTCGGTGACGACCAGCGTATTGCCGGTCGCCTTCTCCAAACGCTTGGCCAGGCTGTCGGCGTCGTTGTGCAGGTAACGGTTGAAACGCGCGCCAGACAACAAGCCCGCATCCAGCAACGAAGCATGGTTGAGGCGGTCTTCCAGCACCGTATCGCCCTGCCCCACCAAGGCCGTGACCGCGCCGAGGTTGGCCATGTAGCCGGTGGTGAACAGCAGCGCGCGTGGGCGGCCGGTGAGGTCGGCCAGGGCTTCTTCCAGCTCATGGTGCGGGGTGGCGTGACCGACCACCAGGTGCGAAGCGCCGCCGCCCACGCCCCAACGGGACGCACCGGCGCGCCAGGCTTCAATCACCAGCGGGTGATTGGCCAAGCCCAGGTAATCGTTATTGCAGAACGCCAACAGCGGCTGGCCGTCCACCACCACGTCCGGGCCTTGCGGGCTCTGCAGCAAGGGGCGTTGGCGATAAAGGTGTTCGGCACGGCGGGCAGCGAGGCGCGCGGCGAGATCAAAAGACATGCAGGCCTCGGTATGTCTGGATGAACACAACCTCAATGTGGGAGCTGGCTTGCCTGCGATGACGGCGTCACATTAAACATCAATGTGCCTGAATGACCGCTATCGCAGGCAAGCCAGCTCCCACCTTTGGATTGCATTCCAATAGGAGAGAAGGCGTCAAACCACAGCGTTATAAAACTGCTCGCTACTCTTCTGCTCCACCAACGCCTGCTCGATCGCCGCTTGGTGCACTTCATCGGCGTGCTCTTCGCGCGCTTCGGGCAAGATCCCCAGGCGCGAGAACAGCTGCATGTCCTTGTCGGCCTGCGGGTTGGCAGTGGTCAGCAGTTTGTCGCCGTAGAAGATCGAGTTGGCGCCGGCGAAAAACGCCAGGGCCTGCATCTGCTCGTTCATCGCCTCGCGACCGGCAGACAGTCGCACGTGGGACTGCGGCATCAGGATGCGCGCCACGGCCAGCATGCGGATGAAATCAAACGGGTCGATGTCGTCGGCATTTTCCAGCGGCGTACCGGCCACTTTCACCAGCATGTTGATCGGCACCGACTCCGGATGCTCCGGCAGGTTGGCCAGCTGGATCAGCAGGTTGGCGCGGTCGTCCAGCGACTCGCCCATGCCGAGGATGCCGCCCGAGCAGATCTTCATCCCCGAATCACGCACGTAGGCCAGGGTTTGCAGGCGCTCGCCGTAGGTGCGGGTGGTGATGATACTGCCGTAAAACTCAGGCGAGGTGTCGAGGTTGTGGTTGTAGTAGTCCAGGCCGGCCTGGGCCAGCGCTTCGGTCTGGTCCTGGTCGAGACGACCGAGGGTCATGCAGGTTTCCAGGCCCATGGCTTTCACGCCTTTGACCATTTCCAGCACGTAGGGCATGTCTTTGGCCGACGGGTGTTTCCAGGCAGCGCCCATGCAGAAACGGGTTGAACCGATGGCCTTGGCGCGGGCGGCCTCTTCGAGGACCTTCTGCACTTCCATCAGCTTCTCTTTTTCCAGGCCGGTGTTGTAGTGGCCCGACTGCGGACAATATTTGCAATCTTCCGGGCAGGCGCCGGTTTTGATCGACAGCAAGGTCGACACCTGCACGCGGTTGGCGTCGAAATGCGCGCGGTGCACGGTCTGCGCCTGGAACAACAGGTCATTGAAAGGCTGTACGAACAGCGCTTTGACTTCGGCTAAGGACCAATCGTGACGCAGGGTTGCAGTGGTGCTGGCGCTCATGGGCGATTCCTTGGTTATGCTTGGGCAAACGCTGCGGGAAGGGCAATACCCACAAGCGCGACACGGATGCTCGGCATATTTAAGGAAGAATCATGCACTGTCAACCTGAGTACAAACACCAGGTTTACATCTGGCTAAAAAACAACCAAACCTGTTTGATCTGCGATGAAGCCTCGGAATCGGGCGATTGTGTGTGCAACGTCTGCGAAACCGAGCTGCCGTGGCTGATGGATCAGTGCACCGTGTGCGCCCTGCCCTTGCCGATGGACGGATTGATCTGCGGCCAATGTCAGAAATTTCCGCCTGCGTTTAAACATGTTGTTGCACCCTGGACCTACAGCTTCCCCGTCGACACTCTGATCAGCCGCTTCAAGCACCAGGCCCGCTGGCCGCTTGGGCATATGCTCGCGCGCTTGCTGGGCCAGCATTTGCACCACCGCTTCGACGAGGCTGAACTGAGCCGGCCCGACTGCCTGTTACCGGTGCCCATGGCGCGCAAACGCCTGCGCGAGCGCGGCTTTAACCAAGCGCAGATGCTCGCACGCTGGCTCAGTGAGCGCCTCGACATCCCGGTTGATGAGCACCTGGTGTTGCGCCCCCATGAAACCGTCGCGCAGCACACCCTCGACGCCAAGACCCGCAAGCGCAACCTGCTCACGGCGTTCGCATTGGCGCCCGGCGCTCAGGTGCAAGGGCGCCACTTCGCGCTGGTAGACGATGTACTCACCACCGGCACCACCGCCCACAGCCTGGCCCGGCTGCTGATGGACGCCGGTGCGCAACAGGTCGACGTCTACTGCCTGGCGCGCACGCCAAAACCAGGGGCGTGACTTGACTCCCGCGCGCCACGCCTGCAACGTCCGCTCACCTCATCGAAGCGTATCCACATGTCCCTGCCGACTTCCCTCAGCCAACACATCATCCGCCGCCCCCAGCGCATTGCCTTGCTGGCGCATATCGCCGAGCAAGGTTCGATCACCCGCGCCGCGAAAAGCGCCGGCCTGAGTTACAAGGCCGCCTGGGACGCCATTGATGAGTTGAACAACCTCGCGCAAAAACCCTTGGTGGAACGCAGCGTCGGCGGCAAAGGCGGCGGCGGGGCCAAGCTGACGGCCGAAGGTGAACGCGTGTTGCGCCTCTATCAACGCCTGCAAGTGCTGCAGGCCGAAGTGCTCGGCTCGGACGAAGCGGCCAGCGACTTCAACCTGTTGGGTCGCTTGATGTTGCGCACCAGCGCGCGCAACCAATTGCATGGCCAGGTCGTCGCCATCGACAGCCATGGCCGCAACGACGTGATCCGCTTGCAACTGGCCGGCGGCCTGACCCTGGATGCGCAAATCACTCACGACAGTACGCAACGCCTGGAGCTGGAAACGGGCGTCGAGGTGATCGCGCTGATCAAGGCCGGCTGGCTGGAATTGCTCGCCGCCGGGCAAGCGGCAACACCTGGACACAATTGCATGAGCGGCCTTATCGACGCGATTCTCGACGCCGACGATGGCCCCAGCGAAGTGCGCATCGCCCTGCCGAACGGCTTGGTGTTATGCGCGCTGGCGCAGCCCGCCGCACTCAAGGCACTGAGTGCCGTCGCCGGCCAGCCGATCCTGGTGCAATTCGCGCCCAGCAATGTCTTGCTGGGCACGCCGGTGTAGCCACGCGCCGCGCCGCCCACCGCCTTCAAACTGCAACAATTTCGTCACGTGCGCTCCTTAAGGTGTCTGCAAAAACCGCAGGGAGCCTGAGATGAGCCTATTAGAAGAAAACCAAGCCACCGACCTGGAACAGATGGTCGGCCTCACTCGCCGACGTTTTATCGGCGCCGGTGCACTGTGCGGCGCCGCGATGTTCCTCGGCGGCAACCTGCTGACCCGCAGCGCCCTCGCGGTGAATGCCGCCTCCGCCAGCCCGTTGCTGGGTTTTGCCAGCATTGCCGCCGCCACCAGCGACGCCATCACCCTGCCGCCGGGCTATTCCGCCTCGGTGTTGATCAGTTGGGGCCAACCGCTGCACAAGAACGCCCCGGCCTTCGACCCGTCCGGCAACGGCACCGCCAAGGCCCAGGAACAGCAGTTCGGTGACAACAACGACGGCATGAGCCTGTTCGCCGTCCCCGGCGACGACAACCGCGCGCTGATGGCGATCAACAACGAATACACCAACTACCGCTACCTCTACGCCCACGGCGGCGCGCCGCAATCGGCCGAAGACGTGCACAAGGCCCAGGCCAGCGAAGGCGTGTCGGTGATCGAAGTGCGGCGCACCGGCGACACCTGGCAGTTCGTGCAGGGCTCGCGCTACAACCGGCGCATCCACGGCAACTCGCCGATCCGCCTGAGCGGCCCAGCCGCTGGCCATGACTGGCTGAAAACCAGTGCCGACAACACCGGCAAAAAAGCCCTCGGCACGTTCCAGAACTGCGCCAACGGCCAGACCCCGTGGGGCACGTATCTGACGTGCGAAGAGAACTTCACCGACTGCTTTGGCAGCAGTAACCCACAACAAACCTTCGACGCCGGGCAAAAACGCTACGGCGTTGTGGCCGCCAGCAAAGACATCAACTGGCACCCGCACGACCCGCGCTTCGACATGGCCAAAAACCCCAACGAACTCAATCGCCATGGCTGGGTGGTCGAAATCGACCCGTTCGATCCGCAGTCCACCCCGTCCAAGCGCACCGCCTTGGGCCGCTTCAAGCATGAAAACGCGGCCCTGGCAGAAACCCGCGACGGCCGCGCCGTGGTGTACATGGGCGACGACGAGCGCGGCGAGTTCATCTACAAGTTTGTCAGCCGCGACGCCGTCAACCACAAGAACCCCAAGGCCAACAAAGACCTGCTCGACCACGGCACCTTGTTTGTGGCGATCTTCGACGCGGGCGACGGCGACGCCGACCACCCCAAGGGCAAGGGCCAGTGGGTGGAGTTGACCCACGGCAAAAACGGCCTCGACGCGAGCACCGGTTTCGCCAGCCAGGCCGAGGTGCTGATCCACGCGCGCCTGGCCGCCAGCGTGGTGAAAGCCACGCGCATGGACCGCCCGGAATGGATCGTGGTCAGCCCTACCGACGGCCAGGTGTATTGCACGCTCACCAACAACGCCAAGCGCGGTGAAGACGGCCAGCCGGTGGGCGGCCCGAACCCGCGCGAGAAAAACATCTATGGCCAGATCCTGCGCTGGAAGGCCAACGCCTCCGACCACGGCACCGCGGACTTCAGCTGGGACTTGTTTGTGGTGGCCGGCAACCCCGGCGTGCATGCCAGTACGCCCAAGGGCGGCTCGTCGAACATCAACCCGCAGAACATGTTCAACAGCCCCGACGGGCTGGGTTTCGACAAGGCCGGGCGCTTGTGGATCCTGACGGATGGCGACTACAGCAACGCGGGCGACTTTGCGGGCATGGGCAATAACCAGATGCTGTGTGCCGACCCGTCGACCGGGGAAATTCGTCGGTTCATGGTTGGGCCGGTGGCGTGTGAAGTTACGGGCATCAGCTTCTCGCCGGATCAGAAGACGCTGTTTGTGGGGATTCAGCATCCGGGTGAAACCGGCGGCTCGACCTGGCCGGAGCACTTGCCGAATGGCAAGCCGCGCTCGTCGGTGATAGCGATTCGGCGCGATGACGGTGGGATTGTCGGCGCCTGACAGGGCCTCTTCGCGAGCAAGCCCGCTCCCACATTCGACCGTATTCCAAAGGTGGAACTCGTTCGAATGTGG
>NZ_JBARTQ010000239.1:0-12261 GCF_049645325.1 Pseudomonas sp.
GCAAAACGCGGCGCCTGGTTTTAGGGTTGCTTCGCAGCCCAGCGCAGGGCAAGCCCGCTCACCACAAAGGCCAAGCTCACCACTGAAAGGATGCTATATCCGGGTAAAGGTACCCGTGCCCTTGAGAATGTTCTGCAAGGTTTCTTCAACTTCAGCCAAATCCGACGCAGCGCTGGTGTGGGTGATCTGAAGCTGATCCTTGCCGCCCAGCGCATCGGCATCGCCTGCGGCGAGCTCGACCAGCAAAGTGGTGTCGCTCAGGGTGATCTTCAGCCCATCCAGGGTCGACGGCTCGTAATCCCAGGTCAGTTCCACTTCGTCTTCGTCCGGGTAACGGGTGAGCATGAACATCTCGCCGTTTTTGCCGTGGCAGCAGAGCATGGCCATGTTGTCTTCTTCGTCGTCGCACGGGGTGGCCATCAGTGCGTCGGTGTTCAGTTGCTGCATGGGAAATCCTGTCTGGGGGAGGGCACAGCGAGGCAATTGTGCCATCGCGGCGAATTTTGTGCTGCATTCTGTGTCAGACCCTGTGCATGACCTGACGGGCAATACCAGTCATTTTCGGTACTCGCGAGCTTGAAAATAGCCGGTTTTTTCGCGAAAAAATCCGGGTTGCCCAAGTCGCAACCCCAAGCCTGCGTACCGATGACCGAATATGTCGCAGCGTCGCAAGCAGCTGTCTTCCTACACTCGTTAAGCTGCGCAACGGATGTGCCCTGTGCCGGGAGCCTGACCTGCCCGTCGTACCGTCGCCTGGCAAGGTGCGCATCTTATGGAAGTTGTATGTGACCTCATTGTCTTGTCCAGCTTCACCCACCTGTCATCCTGATTCGTTTATGGTTCTTTATATGGCTACTGACGAACAGCGCTGACGGTCTCCCCGCAAGGGGATAACACGCGACGCTTCCATCAATAACAAGCCCAAGCGGAGTACCACAGATGGCGTTCTTCACCGCAGCCAGCAAGGCCGACTTCCAGCATCAACTGCAAGCGGCACTGGCGCAGCACATCAGTGAACAGGCACTGCCACAAGTGGCGCTGTTCGCTGAACAATTTTTCGGCATTATTTCCCTCGACGAACTGACCCAACGTCGCCTTTCCGACCTGGCCGGTTGCACCCTGTCTGCCTGGCGCCTGCTTGAGCGCTTTGATCACACCCAACCGCAAGTGCGGGTCTACAACCCCGATTACGAACGTCATGGCTGGCAGTCGACCCACACCGCGGTCGAAGTGTTGCACCATGACCTGCCCTTCCTGGTGGACTCGGTGCGCACCGAGCTGAACCGTCGTGGCTACAGCATCCACACCCTGCAAACCACCGTGCTGAGCACGCGCCGTGGCAACAAGGGCGAGCTGCTGGAAATCCTGCCAAAAGGCACCCAGGGCGAAGGCATCCAGCAAGAATCGCTGATGTACCTGGAAATCGACCGTTGCGCCAATGCGGCCGAACTCAACGTGCTGAGCAAAGAGCTTGAGCAGGTGCTGGGCGAAGTGCGCGTGGCCGTGGCTGATTTCGAACCGATGAAAGCCAAGGTCCAGGACCTGCTGGCCGGTGTCGACGCCAGCCAGTTTGTTATCGACGGCGAAGAAAAGGCCGAGATCAAAAGCTTCCTGGAATGGCTGGTGGGCAACCACTTCACCTTCCTCGGCTACGAAGAATTCGTGGTACGTGACGAGGCGGACGGCGGTCATATCGAATATGACGCCAATTCCTTCCTCGGTCTGACCAAACTGCTGCGTGCCGGCCTCACCGCCGAAGACCTGCGCATCGAAGACTACGCCGTCAATTACTTGCGCGAACCCACCGTGCTGTCGTTCGCCAAGGCCGCGCACCCAAGCCGCGTGCACCGCCCGGCTTACCCTGACTACGTGTCTATCCGTGAGATCAGTGCTGACGGCAAGGTCATCAAGGAACACCGCTTCATGGGCCTCTACACCTCCTCGGTGTACGGCGAAAGCGTGCGGGTGATTCCTTACATCCGCCGCAAGGTGGCCGAGATCGAACGCCGTTCGGGCTTCCAGGCCAAGGCTCACCTGGGCAAGGAGCTGGCTCAAGTCGTTGAAGTGCTGCCGCGTGACGACCTGTTCCAGACCCCGGTCGACGAGCTGTTCAGCACTGTGATGTCGATCGTGCAGATCCAGGAGCGCAACAAGATCCGCGTGTTCCTGCGCAAAGACCCGTACGGTCGTTTCTGCTACTGCCTGGCCTACGTGCCGCGCGACATCTATTCCACCGAAGTGCGCCAGAAGATCCAGCAAGTCTTGATGGATCGCCTGAAAGCCTCGGACTGCGAGTTCTGGACCTTCTTCTCCGAGTCCGTGCTGGCCCGTGTACAACTGATTCTGCGGGTTGACCCGAAGAACCGCCTGGACATCGACCCGGTTCAACTGGAAAAAGAAGTCGTACAGGCCTGCCGCAGCTGGCAAGACGACTACTCCAGCCTCGTCGTCGAAAGCTTCGGCGAAGCCCAAGGCACCAACGTGCTGGCGGACTTCCCGAAAGGCTTCCCGGCCGGCTACCGCGAGCGTTTTGCTGCGCATTCGGCCGTGGTCGACATGCAGCACCTCAACAGCCTGACCGAAGCCAACCCGCTGGTGATGAGCTTCTATCAGCCGCTGGGCCAGGTCTCCGGCCAACGCGAGCTGCATTGCAAGCTCTACCACGCCGACACCCCGCTGGCGCTGTCCGACGTGTTGCCGATCCTGGAAAACCTCGGCCTGCGCGTACTGGGTGAATTCCCGTACCGCCTGCGTCACGCCAATGGCCGCGAGTTCTGGATCCATGACTTTGCGTTCATTGCCGCTGAAGGCGTGAACCTGGATATCCAGCAGCTCAACGACACGCTGCAGGACGCGTTTGTGCATATCGTGCACGGCGATGCCGAGAACGATGCATTTAACCGCCTGGTACTGACCGCCGGCCTGCCATGGCGCGACGTCGCGCTGCTGCGTGCCTATGCGCGTTATTTGAAGCAGATTCGCCTGGGCTTCGACCTGGGTTACATCGCCAGCACCCTGAACAACCACACCGACATCGCCCGCGAGTTGACCCGGTTGTTCAAGACCCGCTTCTACCTGGCGCGCAAGCTCACCGCCGATGACCTGGAAGACAAGCAGCAACGCCTGGAGCAAGCGATCCTCACGGCCCTGGACGACGTTCAGGTGCTCAACGAAGACCGCATCCTGCGTCGCTACCTGGACCTGATCAAGGCCACGCTGCGTACCAACTTCTACCAGGCCGATGCCAACGGCCAGAACAAGTCGTACTTCAGCTTCAAGTTCGACCCGCGCGCGATTCCTGAGCTGCCGAAGCCGGTGCCGAAGTTTGAAATCTTCGTCTACTCGCCGCGTGTTGAAGGCGTGCACTTGCGCTTTGGCAATGTGGCACGCGGCGGCCTGCGCTGGTCCGACCGTGAAGAAGACTTCCGTACCGAAGTGCTGGGCCTGGTGAAAGCCCAGCAAGTGAAGAACTCGGTCATCGTGCCCGTGGGTGCGAAGGGCGGCTTCCTGCCGCGTCGCCTGCCATTGGGCGGCACCCGGGACGAGATCGCGGCCGAGGGCATCGCCTGCTACCGCATCTTCATTTCCGGCCTGTTGGACATCACCGACAACCTCAAAGACGGCGCCCTGGTGCCACCGTTGAACGTTGTGCGCCATGACGACGATGACCCGTACCTGGTCGTGGCCGCCGACAAAGGCACCGCAACCTTCTCCGACATCGCCAACGGCATCGCCATCGACTACGGCTTCTGGCTGGGCGATGCGTTCGCATCCGGCGGTTCGGCGGGTTACGACCACAAGAAAATGGGCATCACCGCCAAGGGCGCTTGGGTCGGTGTGCAGCGTCACTTCCGCGAGCGCGGCATCAACGTGCAGGAAGACAGCATCACCGTGGTGGGCGTCGGCGACATGGCCGGTGACGTGTTCGGTAACGGCCTGTTGATGTCCGACAAGCTGCAACTGGTCGCAGCCTTCAACCACCTGCACATCTTCATCGATCCAAACCCGACCCCGGCCAACAGCTTCGCTGAGCGTCAGCGCCTGTTCGACTTGCCGCGTTCGGCCTGGACCGACTACGACACCAGCATCATGTCTGAAGGCGGCGGTATCTTCTCGCGCAGCGCGAAGAGCATTGCCATCTCGCCTCAGATGAAAGAACGCTTCGACATCAAGGCCGACAAGCTGACCCCGACCGAACTGCTGAATGCCTTGCTCAAGGCGCCGGTGGACCTGTTGTGGAACGGCGGTATCGGTACGTACGTCAAGGCCAGCACCGAAAGCCACGCCGACGTGGGCGACAAGGCCAACGACGCTCTGCGCGTCAACGGCAACGAGCTGCGCTGCAAGGTGGTGGGCGAGGGCGGTAACCTCGGCATGACCCAGTTGGGGCGTGTGGAATTCGGCCTCAATGGCGGCGGTTCCAACACCGACTTTATCGACAACGCCGGTGGTGTGGACTGCTCCGACCACGAAGTGAACATCAAGATCCTGCTCAACGAAGTGGTGCAGGCCGGTGACATGACTGACAAGCAGCGTAACCAGCTGCTGGCGAGCATGACCGACGAAGTCGGTAACCTGGTGTTGGGCAACAACTACAAGCAGACCCAGGCCCTGTCCCTGGCTGCACGCAAAGCCTACGAGCGTGCTGCCGAGTACAAGCGCCTGATGAGCGACCTGGAAGGCCGTGGCAAACTGGACCGCGCCATCGAGTACCTGCCGACCGAGGAGCAGCTCGTTGAGCGCGCCGCGACTGGCAAGGGCCTGACCCGTCCGGAACTGTCGGTGCTGATCTCGTACAGCAAGATCGACCTCAAGGAAGCGCTGCTCAAGTCGCTGGTACCGGATGACGAGTACCTGACCCGTGACATGGAGACCGCGTTCCCGCCGAGTCTGGTCGCCAAGTTCGGCGAGGCCATGCGTCGCCACCGCCTGAAGCGCGAGATCGTCAGCACCCAGATCGCCAACGACCTGGTCAACCACATGGGCATCACCTTCGTTCAACGGCTCAAAGAGTCGACCGGCATGAGCCCGGCGAACGTGGCCGGCGCTTATGTGATCGTGCGTGACATCTTCCATCTCCCGCACTGGTTCCGTCAGATCGAAGCCCTGGACCACCAGGTCTCCGCTGATGTGCAACTGGAGCTGATGGACGAGCTGATGCGCCTGGGCCGCCGCGCGACGCGCTGGTTCCTGCGCAGCCGCCGCAACGAGCAGGATGCTGGCCGTGACACCGCGCACTTCGGTCCGCACCTGGCCGCGTTGGGCCTCAAGCTCGACGAACTGCTGGAAGGCCCGACCCGCGAAGGCTGGCAGAACCGCTACCAGGCCTACACCGAAGCCGGTGTGCCTGAGCTGTTGGCCCGCATGGTTGCAGGTACGACTCACCTGTACACCTTGCTGCCGATCATCGAAGCCGCCGACGTGACCGGGCATGACGCCGCTGAAGTGGCCAAGGCCTACTTCGCCGTCGGCAGCGCGCTGGACTTGCCGTGGTACCTGCAGCAGATCAGCGATCTGCCGGTGGCCAACAACTGGCAGGCCCAGGCCCGCGAAGCCTTCCGCGACGACGTGGACTGGCAGCAACGGGCGATCACCATTTCGGTGCTGCAAATGGCCGACGCGCCACAAGACATGGAAGCCCGCGTGGCCCTGTGGCTTGAGCAGCACCAGGACATGGCCGATCGCTGGCGCGCAATGATGGTGGAAATTCGTGCTGCAGTGGGCACGGACTACGCCATGTACGCGGTCGCCAACCGTGAGTTGCTGGACCTGGCGTTGAGCGGTCAGTCGGTGCTGCCACCGGCTTGATAGCGCAGTAAAACAAAAGCCCCCGTGTCGTGAGATGCGGGGGCTTTTTGTTGGAGCACTGTTTATCAAACACTGAGGGGAAATGTGGGAGCTTTATCCACTTAGGTTCAGTGGTGTTTGAGCAGTTTGCTTTCCAGGTGATCCAGATGCTGGGTCATCAACGCCACAGCCGCGGCTGAATCCCGTTGCTCCACCGCCTCCACAATCGCCACATGTTCCTGCCACGCGCAATACGTGCAGGCCTTCGCTTCATATTGGGCAATGACCAGCGACGTCAGCGGCACCAAGCTATTCAGGAACTGCGCCAACGGCGCATTGCCGGCGATTGCCGCCAATTGCAGGTGAAACTCCCCCGACAACCGAATCGCCGGCCCACGCTGCTCGCGTTCGATGCAGTCGCGCTCGCGGGCAATCAGCTCGCGCAATTGGCGGATCTGCGCCGATGTAGCGTGCACGCAGGCCAGTTGCACCACGGTCATTTCAGTCATGCGCCGGGCTTCGAGGATTTCGCGGGTCTGTCGGGCATCCGGCGCCGCCACTTGGGCACGTTGGTTGGGACGCAGGATGATCACCTGCTGATGGGAGAGCTTTGCCAATACGCGACGAATCACGCTGCGGCTCACGCCAAAGGTCTCACCCAGGCTCTCTTCGGTAAAGCGGCTGGCCGGGGCGATGCGTTGTTCCAGAATGGCGTCGAACAGCCGTGGGTAGATATCGTCCACTGAGGGCTTTTTACCCGCCACCAGGCGCATGGCGGGCAGGGCGGTGACGATGGAATTGGGTTGCAGCGCGTGAGCGGTCATGGCCTGTCTCCAAAAAGTCAGCGGCCCAGATGGTCGTCCGGAATGTTCAAGCGGATGCCCATGCGCAGGCCTTCCTGGAGGATGTGCCGGCGCATTTCTGCACTGGCCAGGGCGCTGTTCTTGTTACGGATGGCGCGCACCACGGCGTCGTTTTCCTGCAAGCGTTCAGCCAGGTGTTCGGGCGAATTGCGCAGCACCTGGGCGCTTTGCTTGAGGGCGTTGCTGGTTTGTTGCACCACGTTCTGGAAGATCGGGTTGGAGGTGAGGGCGAACAGTTCTTCATGGAAGCCGATGTAGGCGTTCATGCCTGCTTCGGCGTCACCGGCGTCGAGGGCTTCGCGCATGTCCATGAGGGTCAGGCGCAGTTGGCCGACTTCCTTGCTGCTGATCGACTGGGCCACCAGGCCGACAATGAACGGTTCAAGGGTGTAGCGCAGTTGCAGGATGTCTTCGAGGCTGGCGTCGGCCACGGCGTCGCTCGATTGCGGCTCGCTGACGCTGGTTTCGAGGACCACCACGCCTTTGCCGGGCATCGAACGCACCAGGCCGAGGGTTTCCAGCACGATTACGGCTTCGCGCAGGCTCGGGCGGCTGATGCCCAGCTGTTCTGCCAGTTCACGCTGGCCGGGCAGCATTTCGCCACGGCGCCACTGGCCCCGCGCCAAAGCGGCGCGGAGTTTTTGTACGACTGAATTGACGACGGTTGAGGGGGTGATCACGTCGGTGGCTCCTGGGTGTTGCGAATACATTATTCAAACCAGTAAAGAACTCCTGTGGGAGCTGGCTTGCCTGCGATAGCGGTGCATCAGTGGACGAATGATTGGCTGACTCACCGCCATCGCAGGCAAGCCAGCTCCCACATTGGAATTATGGCGTGCTTGAGACGGGTTCAGAACTCCTGATGCGCCGGCAACACGGGCTTCTTGGCCTGGAACGCATAACCTTGCTGGCCATCGAGTACTTTGTTGGCGCGCTGTATATCAATGTCCTTTTCCCAGCGGGCAATCGCCACGGTGGCCACGCAGTTGCCGATCAGGTTAGTCAACGCGCGGCCAATGCCCATGAACCAGTCCACCGCCAACACCAGCACCAGGCCGACCACCGGAATCGCCGGGATGGCCGTGAGGGTGGCCGCCAGAATCACCAGCGCCGACCCCGGAATACCATGGGCGCCCTTGGAGGTAATCAACGACACGAGCAAGATGGTCAGCAAGTCGGTCATCGACAGCGGCGTGCCGGTGGCATTGGCGATAAACACGATCGCCAGGGTCAGGTAGATGGAAAAGCCGTCGAGGTTGAATGAATACCCCGTCGGAATCACCAGGCCCACGGTGGAGCTGCCGATGCCAAGGTGCTCCAGTTTACGCATGATCTGCGGCAGTACCGCGTCGGATGAGGCGGTGCCCATCACGATCAGCAGCTCTTCGCGCAAGTACTTGAGCAACGGCAGCATGCGCAGGCCGGACAGGCGCATCACCAGGCCGAGGATCACCGCGACGAAGACAAAACACGTCAGGTAGAACAAACCCACCAGGCTGCCCAGGTGTTGCAGCGAATCCAGGCCGTAGGTGCTGGTGGTGAAGGCGATTGCGCCGAACACCCCAATCGGCGCCAGGCGCACGATCATGCCCATGATGCGGAAGATCACGTGGCTCAACTCATTGATCAGCCGCGAAATGCCCGAGGCCGCTTCGCCCACCAGGTTCAGGGCGCTGCCGAACAGCACCGAGAACAGCAGCACTTGCAGCACGTTGTTGTCGGCGAATGCACCGATCACCGAGTTGGGGATCAGCTCCATCAGGAATTGGCTGGTGCCGCGGATGTGTTGGCCCTTATCGGCCAGCTCGTTCAGGCCGGCGGACGACAGCTGTTCCAAGTGAATGTTGGCGCCTTGGCCGATACCGGTGCTGAAGGCCATGATCAGGCCGATCACCAGGGCCACAGTGGTGAGCACTTCAAAGTAGATCACTGACTTGAGGCCGATACGCCCGACTTTTTTCAAGTCGCCGGCGCCGGAAATACCGCTGACCACCACGCAGAACACGATCAGGCCAATCAGCATTTTGATCAGCTTGATGAAGCCGTCACCCAGGGGTTTGAGTTGCGAGGAGAATTCGGGAAGGGCCAAACCGCAGATTATGCCGAGAGCCAGGCCAATCACGACTTGCAGGAAAATCGAACGCGAGCACCATCTGAGCATGGGAGGGATCTCTATTCGGTGCCTTGGTGGTTCCAAGGCTTAATTGTTGTGGTCTTACCGGTAAGTCCAGTGCGTGGCCAGTCTATGCTTGGGTTTTTTGAAATAACAAGTAAATATTCGGCGGTCAGCAGGTCCCGGTCTGACCAGTTGGTCGCTGAGGGCGATGCTTGAGCGGTTGGCGACAGGTAAAATTTTTCGCTTATCATCCGCCGCTCGAATCGCGAGGTGATGCATGGACACGCCAGGACTGACCACCGACGCCGCCGGGCATACCCACTGCACCTGGCGCACGGCCGCGCCGGAATACCCGCGCTACCACGACCACGAGTGGGGCGTGCCGGTGGCGGACGATATTCAGCTGTACGAGAAAATTTGCCTGGAAGGGTTCCAGGCGGGCATGGCGTGGATCACCATCCTGCGCAAGCGTGAGCAGTTTCGGGTGGCGTTCGAAGGCTTTGATTTTCGCAAGGTGGCGCGGTACGGCGAGGCGGATATCGCGCGATTGATGCAGGACCCGGGCATCGTGCGCAATCGCGCGAAGATCGTCTCGGCCATCAACAACGCGCGCAAGGCCTGCGAACTGGTGGACGAGACTGGCTCGCTGGCGCGCTGGCTGTGGGCGTTTGAGCCCAGTGACGCGGAGCGCCCGGCGCAGGTGGACATGGCGTATTGGACGGCCAACCCGACGTCACCGGCTTCGGTGCGTTTGTCGAAAGCCTTGAAGAAGCGCGGTTGGACCTATGTCGGCCCAACCACGATGTATGCGCTGATGCAGGCGATGGGCATGGTCAATGACCACCTGGAAGGGTGCGCTTGCCGGCCGCAGATCGAGCAACTGCGCCGCCAATTCCAGCGCCCCTGAAACACCGCCATCGCAGGCAAGCCAGCTCCAACAAGGGTTGTGTGGTGTGGCGGGTTATTTCGGAAGGGGCGTCAGCACCTCAGCCTTGTCGTCCAGCACCATCACTACCAGCAATTTGGCGGGTTGGGTCTGGCTGGCGTTGCTCGATTCAAAGTGCCGCGAGCCGGCCGGTTCGTAGAACGACTGGCCTGGCGTGTAGGTGATCGCTTTTTCATCGTTGACCCGTGAGGTGATTTCGCCTTCCAGCACATAGGCCACAGCGGTGCCGGTGTGGCTGTGCGGCACAGTGGCCTGGCCGGGGGCGTAATCGACGGTGAGCATGATGGTTTTTTTACCGGGCACGTTGGTCAGCGCGTGCTCCTGCAGCACCTTGATCGATTCCTGGTTGTACACCGGTTCGTGGGCGAAGGCGCTGACGGAGGCGAGCATCAGGGCGGTGGCGAGCAGTCGTTTCATGATGAGGTTTCCGATTCGTTCGAGACCTCGTTACCCTACGCTCGGCTACGCGGTGGACCAATGACCAATCCGCCGGAAAACCGCCTAGCCAATCTGCTGGAGAACGTCGCGCAGCCTGTCCAGGGCCGGGTCGATGTCGAGCAATTCGATCGCGCCGAAGCCAATAATCAGGCCTGACTTTACCGGTGTGTCATGAAAGAACCCATCGACCGGGTACACGCCCACTTCCACTTGGCGCGCCAGTTCCACCAGCAGCGGGATATTCACCGGCACCTTGCACAGCGCCGCCAAATGAAACCCGGCCACGGTGGGCACTGCCTCAAACCACGGCGACAAGTCTCCCGCCAGGCGTTGCAAAATGCGCTCGCGCCGCCCGGCGTACACCGTGTGGCAGCGACGAATGTGCTTGAGCAAGTAGCCTTCGCTGATGAACTTGGCCAGCGCCCATTGCGGCAGCGTGGAGCTGTGCTGGTCGGTCAATTGCTTGGCCTTGAGCACCGCGCCATAAATCGCCGGGGGCAACACGGCGTAGCCCAGGCGCAGTTCGGGCAACAGGGTTTTCGAGAAGGTCCCGACATAGGTCACGACGCCCCGTGTGTCCATGCTTTGCAGGGAGTCGGTGGGCCGACCTTCGTAGCGGAATTCGCTGTCGTAGTCGTCCTCGATGATGATCGCGCCCAGCTCGAAGGCGCGCGCCAGCAAGGCTTCGCGGCGTGCCAGGCTCATGGGCATGCCGAGCGGGAACTGGTGGGACGGCGTGACGTAGATCAGCCGCGCGCCATCGGGGATTTGATCGACCTGGATGCCTTGTTCGTCGACCGGCACACCGGCCACGCGCGCGCCCATTGCCACGAACAACTGGCGCGCGGGGCTGTAGCCGGGGTCTTCCATGGCCACGATGCTGCCCGCCTCAAGCACTACGCGGGCGATCAGGTCCAGTGCCTGTTGCGCGCCATTGGTGACGACGATGCTGTCGGCGCGGCATTTAACCCCACGGGAAAAGGCGATATGCCCGGCAATCGCTTCGCGCAGCGCCGGCAGGCCTTCGGGTTGGCTGTAATAGCCGCTGTTCTGGGCGATACGGCGCAACGCGTCCTGGGTGCAGCGTCGCCATTCATCCTGAGGGAACTGATTGCGCGAGGTTGCGCCGCCGATAAATTCGTAGCGTAACGTGCTGTCACGCGTGGGGTGGCGCATGGGCGAGGGCAGCGCGGCCCACGTGGCCAGGTTGGCGGCGCAGGCCAGGTCGGCGGCGGTTTGCACGCGCTCGGCCTGGGGCGCATGGGCGTTGACGAAGGTGCCGCGGCCGGTCTTGCCCACCAGCAGGCCTTCGTAGGTGAGGGTGGCGTAGGTGTCGGACACGGTCTTGCGCGACACGCCCAGTTGTTCGGCGAGCAGGCGGCTGGGCGGCAGTTGCGCGCCGGCGGCCAGGCGCCCGGAGGCGATGGCTTCACGCAGCTGCCGGTACAGCTGCTCGGCCAGGTCCTTGCGGCCTTTGATCACCACGTGCAGTTCCATAGTTCATCCCAGAGGCTTCGATCTGCGCCAAGGTTACTCGCTCGTTTGGCGCACTCAAAATGGTCTCTGCATAAACCGCCGGATTGGCTATAGGGCTTATGCCTTAGGGGCTCTAGGCTGGGTTGTCATTGCATCCGCCGCCCGAGAATCGCCCATGGAACCCCGTCTGGATTACTACACCGCCTCGCCGCAAGCGCTCAAGGGCATGTTGCTGCTGGAGGCCGCGACCTTTGGCCTGTCTATCGAAAAGCCGTTGCTGGAGCTGATCAAGATCCGCGTCTCGCAGCTCAACCACTGCGGGTTCTGCACGGACATGCATTCGATGGCCGCGCGGCAGCGGGGGGAGACGGAGCTACGTTTGTTTGCGTTGTGCGTGTGGCGCGACTCGCCGTTTTTCAACGCGCGCGAGAAGGCCGCCTTGGCGTGGAGCGAGTCGGTGGCGACGCTGCCAACGTCGAGCGTGTCGGATGAACTCTTTACCGCCGTGCGCGCGGAGTTCAGCGAGCAGGAGTTGGTGGACCTGACCATGGCGGTGTCCAGCATCAGCGGCTGGAACCGCCTGGCGGTGAGTTTTCGCCAGCAGCCACCGAGTCACTGAGGCCCCAGTTCAACAC
>NZ_JBARTQ010000240.1:0-8047 GCF_049645325.1 Pseudomonas sp.
TAGTGAGCGGGCTTGCCCCGCGCTGGGCTGCGAAGCGGCCCCAACACCCCTTTCTGCCTGACACAACGCGGTGGTTGGTTTTAGGGCTGCTGCGCAGCCCAGCGCAGGGCAAGCCTGCTCACCACACAAAGCCACCTGCTAATGGCTTAAATATCTTCCTACTTTAGATATCTGCAGGCACCCGCGCCTGTCCCCGCGCATCCTCCCGGCTGATCAGCCCCTCGCTGACCAACGCCTTCAGGCTCATATCCAGCGTCTTCATCCCCAGCGCCCCACCGGTCTGAATCGCCGAGACCATCTGCGCCACCTTGTCCTCGCGGATCAGGTTACGAATCGCGGGCGTCCCCAGCATGATTTCGTGAGCCGCCACCCGCCCTCCACCGATCTTCTTGACCAGCACCTGAGACACCACCGCCTGCAGCGACTCCGACAGCATCGAGCGCACCATGGGCTTTTCCCCCGCCGGGAACACATCCACCAGCCGGTCCACGGTCTTGGCTGCCGACGTCGTGTGCAGAGTGCCGAATACCAGGTGCCCGGTCTCAGCCGCCGTCAGGGCCAGACGGATGGTTTCCAGGTCGCGCAACTCGCCCACCAGGATCACATCCGGGTCTTCCCGCAAGGCCGAGCGCAGTGCCGCCGCAAAGCTGTGAGTATCGCGGTGCACTTGGCGCTGGTTGATCAGCGCCGTTTTCGGCCTGTGGATAAATTCGATAGGGTCTTCAAGCGTGAGGATGTGCTGGCGCCGATGCTGATTGAGAAAATCGATCATCGCCGCGAGCGTCGTGGACTTGCCAGAGCCGGTTGGCCCTGTCACCAGCACCAGGCCGCGCGGCAACTGGGCGATACGTTGAAACACCTCGCCCAGGCCGAGACTCTCCAGGCTCCGGACCTCGGCCGGAATGCTTCGAAACACTGCCCCCATGCCGCGATCCTGCTGAAACACATTGGCGCGAAACCGCCCGACGCCCGGCAGCTCGAACGCGAAATCCGTTTCAAGAGATGTTTCGAAATCCTTTTGTTGGTATTGGTTGAGCAAAGGGCTGAGTAAGTCCGCAACTTGCGGGGGTGAAAGCACGGGCCACTCCAGGGGCCAGACTTCGCCATCGACTCTCAGCATCGGCGCCAGGCCGGCCGACAAATGCAGGTCGGAGGCGCCACGGCGCACGCTGGCCGCCAGCAATTCAGTGATATCCATAGGGCTTTCCATTTCCAGTAGAATGCCGCGGACTCCATATCCACGGGTGCATCTTGAATGTCGACGATAGCAGACAACATTGGCCTGGTTAGCGAGCGGATCCGTGCCGCGGCCCACGCCGTGCAACGTGACGAAAGCAGCATCCACCTGCTGGCCGTGAGCAAGACCAAACCCGCACACGCGGTGCGCGAAGCCTATGCCGCCGGGATGCGCGATTTTGGCGAGAACTATCTGCAGGAAGGCTTGGGCAAACAGGCCGAATTAACCGACCTGCCCTTGAGTTGGCACTTCATCGGCCCCATTCAATCGAACAAGACTCGTGCGATCGCCGAGCACTTCGCTTGGGTGCATTCCGTGGACCGCTTGAAAATCGCGCAACGCCTGTCCGAACAACGCCCGGCCGACCTGCCGCCGCTGAACATCTGCATTCAGGTCAACGTCAGTGGCGAAGCCAGCAAGTCCGGCTGTACGCCCGCCGACCTGCCGGCACTGGCCAACGCAATCAGCGCCCTGCCGCGCTTGAAACTGCGCGGCTTGATGGCCATTCCCGAGCCGACGGAAGATCGTGCCGAGCAAGATGCGGCCTTCGCCACTGTGCGTGAGCTGCAAGCCAGTTTGAACCTGCCGCTGGACACACTTTCCATGGGCATGAGCCACGACCTTGAGTCGGCCATCGCCCAAGGCGCCACTTGGGTGCGGATCGGTACCGCCCTGTTTGGCGCCCGCGACTACGGCCAGCCTTGAAATGGCTGACTTTCCTCTGAATAAGGACCTGTCATGAGCAACACGCGTATTGCCTTCATCGGCGCCGGTAACATGGCGGCCAGCCTGATCGGCGGCCTGCGGGCCAAGGGCCTGGAAACCTCGCAGATCCGCGCCAGCGACCCGGGCGCCGACACCCGCGCCCGCGTCAGCACAGAGCACGGTATCGACACCTTTGCCGACAACGCCGAGGCCATCCAGGGCGTTGACGTGATTGTGCTGGCGGTCAAGCCACAGGCCATGAAAGCCGTGTGCGAAAGCCTGCGTCCGAGCCTGCAGCCGCATCAGTTGGTGGTGTCGATTGCCGCCGGTATCACCTGCGCCAGCATGAACAGCTGGCTCGGTGCCCAGCCGATCGTGCGCTGCATGCCCAACACCCCGGCGCTGCTGCGCCAGGGCGTGAGCGGCTTGTACGCCACCGCCGAAGTGAGCGCCGAGCAACGTAACCAGGCTCAAGAGCTGTTGTCCGCCGTGGGCATCGCCGTATGGCTGGAGCAGGAACAGCAACTGGACGCGGTCACCGCCGTCTCCGGCAGTGGCCCGGCGTACTTCTTCCTGCTGATCGAAGCCATGACCGCTGCGGGCGTGAAACTGGGCCTGTCACACGACGTCGCTGAACAATTGGCTGAGCAAACCGCGCTGGGCGCCGCGAAAATGGCTGTGGCCAGCGATGTGGATGCCGCCGAGTTGCGCCGCCGCGTGACGTCGCCGGGCGGCACCACGCAAGCCGCAATTGAATCGTTTCAGGCCGGGGGCTTTGAAGCCCTGGTGGAAAAAGCACTGGGTGCCGCGGCACATCGTTCGGCCGAAATGGCCGAGCAACTGGGCAAATAGTCGTCGCAAACCTGCAACCGGACTCGATAGGAACCAAACATGCTCGGAATCAATGACGCTGCCATCTTCATCATCCAGACCCTGGGCAGCCTGTACCTGCTGATCGTGCTGATGCGTTTTATCCTGCAACTGGTGCGGGCGAACTTCTACAACCCGCTGTGCCAGTTCGTGGTCAAGGCCACTCAACCGCTGCTCAAGCCGCTGCGCCGTGTAATCCCGAGCCTGTTCGGCCTGGACATGTCGTCGCTGGTACTCGCACTGCTGCTGCAGATTCTGCTGTTCGTGGTGATCCTGATGCTCAACGGCTACCAGGCGTTCACCCCGCTGCTGTTGCCATGGGGCCTGATCGGGATCTTCTCGCTGTTTTTGAAGATCATCTTCTGGTCGATGATCATCAGCGTGATCCTCTCGTGGGTCGCCCCCGGCAGCCGCAGCCCCGGCGCTGAACTGGTGGCGCAGATCACCGAGCCAGTACTGGCACCGTTCCGTCGCTTGATCCCGAACCTGGGCGGCCTGGATATCTCGCCGATCTTCGCGTTTATCGCCATCCAACTGCTGCAAAGCTGGGTGATTCCGCGTTTGGCCTACTACGCGTTCATGCCCAAGGAACTGTTCGGCCTGATCTGAAACGCGGACAAATTGTGAGAGCTGGCTCGTGTGGGAGCTGGCTTGCCTGCGATAGCATCACTGCGGTGTGACTGACACACCTTAGTGCCTGAATCGCGGGCAAGCCCGCTCCCACATTTTGTATCTGCGCCTTTGCTTGCCGCTGGGTGCAGCGCTCTTTAGACTTACGCCTCATTTAAACGAGAGCAGGGTCGATGCCAACTGCCTTCCCCCCAGATTCTGTTGGACTGGTCGTGCCCCAAGTGGCGCACTTCAGCGAACCACTGGCTTTGGCCTGTGGTCGCTCGCTGCCAGCCTACGACCTGATCTACGAAACCTACGGCCAACTGAACGCTACGGCGAGCAACGCCGTGCTGATCTGCCACGCCCTGTCCGGCCATCACCACGCTGCGGGCTTCCACAGCATGGACGAGCGCAAGCCCGGCTGGTGGGACAGCTGCATCGGCCCCGGCAAGCCCATCGACACCGACAAATTCTTTGTGGTCAGCCTGAACAACCTCGGTGGCTGCAACGGTTCCACCGGCCCGAGCAGCCTTAACCCGGAAACCGGCAAGCCATTCGGCGCCGACTTCCCGGTGCTGACCGTGGAAGACTGGGTACACAGCCAGGCGCACCTGGCCGACCTGCTGGGCATCGCCCAATGGGCCGCGGTAATCGGCGGCAGCCTGGGCGGCATGCAAGCGCTGCAATGGACCATCACTTACCCGGACCGCGTACGCCATTGCCTGGCCATCGCCTCGGCACCCAAACTGTCGGCACAGAACATCGCCTTCAACGAAGTGGCGCGCCAGGCGATTCTCACCGACCCCGAGTTCCACGGCGGTTCGTTCCAGGAAGCCGGCGTGATCCCCAAGCGCGGCCTGATGCTGGCGCGGATGGTCGGGCACATCACCTACCTGTCCGATGACTCCATGGGCGAGAAATTCGGCCGTGGCCTCAAGAGCGAGAAGCTCAACTACGACTTCCACAGCGTCGAATTCCAGGTCGAAAGCTACCTGCGTTATCAGGGCGAAGAGTTTTCCGGGCGTTTTGACGCCAACACCTACCTGCTGATGACCAAGGCCCTGGACTACTTCGACCCGGCGGCCAACCACGACGACGACCTGGCGAAAACCTTCGAGCACGCCACGGCCAAGTTCTGCGTGATGTCGTTCACCACCGACTGGCGCTTCTCGCCGGCCCGCTCGCGTGAGCTGGTGGACGCCCTGATGGCCGCGCGCAAAGACGTCTGCTACCTGGAAATCGATGCACCGCAAGGCCATGACGCCTTCCTGATTCCGATCCCGCGTTATTTGCAGGCCTTCAGCAACTACATGAACCGCATAACTCTGTGAGAACGCCATGAGAGCCGACCTGGACATCATCCAAGACTGGATCCCCGCCGGCAGCCGCGTGCTCGACCTGGGTTGCGGCGATGGCGAACTGCTGAGCTGGCTGCGCGACAACAAGCAAGTCACCGGCTATGGCCTGGAGAACGACCCGGACAACATCGCCCAGTGCGTGGCCAAGGGCATCAACGTGATCGAGCAGGACCTGGACAAGGGCCTGGGCAACTTTGCCAGCAACAGCTTCGATATCGTGGTGATGACCCAGGCGTTGCAAGCCGTGCACTACCCGGACCGCATCCTCGACGAAATGCTGCGAGTGGGTCGCCAGTGCATTATCACGTTCCCCAACTTCGGCCATTGGCGCTGCCGCTGGTACCTGGCCACCAAGGGTCGCATGCCGGTGTCGGACTTCCTGCCGTACACCTGGTACAACACGCCGAACATCCATTTCTGCACCTTCGAAGACTTCGAAGCCTTGTGCGGCGAGCGTGAGGCCAAGGTAATCAACCGCCTTGCCGTCGATCAACAACACCGCCACGGCTGGGCGAGTAAGCTATGGCCCAACCTGTTGGGCGAAATCGGTATCTACCGTGTCAGCAGCCCTGGCCTGACCGATCACCAAATTGCCGTCTAACCATTTTCAAGGAGGACGAACATGAGTCGCCTGGCTGTTTTTCTACTCACCGCGTGCCTGAGCGTCAGCGCCATGGCGGCGGACGCCATCGATGGTAATCGCCAGAAAGAATTCGGCGATATCACGGTGCATTACAACACCCTGACCACCAGTTTCCTGACCCCGGAAATGGCCCAGGAAGCCGGGATCGTGCGCAGCAAGGAGCTGGGCATGATCAACGTGTTCGTGAACAAGGGCGTCGAGTCGATCGACGCGACCGTCACCGGCACGATCAAAGACTTGAGCGGCAAGAGCGAGATGCTCACGTTCAAGAAAATCATCCAGAAAGGCTCCACGCTGTACGTCGCCCAATACGCGGTGCCGCAGCAGGAAACCAAGATCTTCACCATCAATGTTGAAACCGGCGGCAAAGCCCATGGTTTCCAATTCAACCAAGAACTGTTTCCGGCCGACTGATGAACCTCACCCAACTCGTACTGGCCAGCCATAACGCCGGCAAACTCAAAGAACTCCAGGCCATGCTCGGCGATTCCGTGCAACTGCGCTCGATTGGCGAGTTCAGCCAGGTCGAGCCTGAAGAGACCGGCTTGTCGTTTGTCGAAAACGCGATTCTCAAGGCCCGCAACGCCGCACGTATCTCCGGCTTGCCGGCCCTGGCCGATGACTCGGGCCTGGCGGTGGACTTCCTCGGTGGCGCGCCGGGCATCTATTCGGCGCGTTATGCCGACGGCAAAGGCGATGCGGCCAACAACGCCAAACTGCTCGACGCCCTCAAGGACGTGCCGGACGCGATGCGCGGCGCGCAGTTCGTTTGTGTGCTGGCCTTGGTGCGGCATGCCGATGACCCGTTGCCGATCCTCTGCGAAGGCCTGTGGCACGGGCGCATCCTGCACGCGGCCAGCGGTGAACATGGCTTTGGCTACGACCCGCTGTTCTGGGTGCCGGAGCGCAATGTCTCAAGCGCCGAACTGAACCCGGCCGACAAGAACCAGATCAGCCACCGCGCCCGCGCAATGGATTTGCTGCGCCAACGCCTGAGCCTGAAATGACCCAGAACACCTCTGCGCAGCCGCTGATCCACGGCGGCGCGCAAACACCTCGGGCGGCCCTGCCCCACCTGCCGCCTCTGGCGCTGTACATCCACATCCCGTGGTGCGTGCGCAAATGCCCTTATTGCGACTTCAACTCCCACACCGCCAGCAAGGTGTTGCCGGAAGAGGAGTATGTGGACGCGTTGCTCGCCGACCTCGATCAAGACCTGCACGCGGTGTACGGCCGTGAGCTGAGCTCGATTTTCTTTGGCGGCGGTACGCCAAGCCTGTTCAGCGCCACCGCGCTGGGCCGCTTGCTCAAGGGCGTGGAAGCGCGCATTCCGTTTGCAGGCGACATCGAGATCACCCTGGAAGCCAACCCTGGCACCTTCGAGCAAGAGAAGTTCGTGGCGTACCGCAAGCTGGGGATCAATCGGCTGTCCATCGGCATCCAGAGCTTCCAGCAAGAAAAACTTGAAGCCTTGGGCCGTATCCACAATGGCGATGAGGCTATACGCGCCGCCGGCATGGCGCGCCAGGCCGGGTTTGATAACTTCAACCTGGACCTGATGCACGGCTTGCCCGATCAGTCCCTGGACGATGCCCTGAGTGACTTGCGCCAGGCCATCGCGTTGAACCCGACACACTTGTCCTGGTATCAGCTGACCCTGGAACCCAACACCGTGTTCTGGAACCAGCCGCCCACGCTGCCGGAAGACGACACGCTGTGGGACATTCAGGAAGCCGGCCAGGCGCTGCTGGCCGAACACGGTTACGCACAATATGAAGTGTCGGCGTATGCCCAACCGGGCCGCCCGGCGCGGCATAACCTGAATTACTGGAGCTTCGGCGACTTTATCGGCATTGGCGCAGGCGCCCACGGCAAGCTCAGCCACCCGGACGGGCGCATCGTGCGCACCTGGAAAACCCGGGCACCGAAGGACTACCTCAACCCGGCCAAAAGCTTCCAGGCCGGGGCGAAGGAACTGACCAACGAAGAGCTGCCGTTCGAGTTCCTGATGAACGCGTTGCGCCTTACCGAAGGCGTCGACGCCAAGCTCTACGCCGAGCGCACCGGCCTCGACCTGGCGAGCCTCGACGAAGCCCGCGCAGAGGCAGAACAAAGTGGCTTAATGCAGGTCGAACCGTCACGCCTGGCGGCGACCGACCGCGGGCAACTCTTTCTCAATGACCTGTTGCAGAAGTTTTTGAGCTGACGCTCTAAGGAAATCGAATGGATTTGGTACTCGACCTGCTCGCCACCGTATCCCGCTGGAGCCGCAGCAACCTGTCGGAAATCGCCCTGGCCCTTGTCGGCTGTTTGCTGGTGTTGTTCGGCGCCGACATCAAAGGCTGGGTCGAAGCGCGCCTGGGCAGCATCGCCGGCGCGTTGCGCGTACCGTTGATGGCATTGGTGTGCATGATCGGCAGCGGCGCAGCACTGATCTACGCCACGCCGTGGATTGTGCGCGGGCTGAGCCAGTTCAATAACTACAGCCTGGCACCGGTGTTGGTGGTGGTGCTGGTGTTGATCGGGGTGGTGGCGGACCGTCGCTGACACCACACAATACAAAAAAATGTGGGAGCTGGCTTTTGTGGTGAGCGGGCTTGCCCCGCGCTGGGCTGCGCAGCA
>NZ_JBARTQ010000241.1:0-10612 GCF_049645325.1 Pseudomonas sp.
GAATGGGTCTATGGAAGTAATAGAAGAAAGAATCACAACGTTCACTAAATCGCTGAAAATATTCATGACGCCACCAAATAACGGGCGCAGTTAAACATGCCAGAAGAGGCCTGTCTTTTTGCTGAACATGGAAGGAAGTAGAGGTAAAAAAGTGTCTAGAGCTTCTTTAAAACAGCCAGCCAGGCCTGGCTTTTCATGAGGCCCAGTGTCTCGAATTTGCCATTGGCCAGTACGCGCACAAACAGCGCGCTGCCGTACTCGGGAAAGCTGGCGCGGGGGTAACCCAGGGCGGATTCGAAGTCGGCGATACAGCCACTGTGGGTGACGAATACCAGGTTGCGCCCCGCCTGCTTGCGGCTGAGCAACTCCTCGCCCATGGCCGTGCCGCAGATGGCTTGCTGGCCGGACGTCAGTTGGGCATTGCCGAACATGGCGTGGGCGGTCTGAGCCGTACGGACGGCGGGGCTGGCGACCACGTCGCTGTTCTGCATGCCCAATGCCTTGAAGGCTTTACCGAGTTCTTCAGCACGTTGACTGCCGACTACTGTCAGGCCTTCCAGCGGGCCGAGGCAAGGGTTTGTCGAACGATCGCAGCGCTCTTCATGGCGTACCAGCACGATCAGGTCGCCATCGCGCCAGCTCGGCAATACTTTCGAGGTCAGCAAACGGTTGCCCACACCCAGGTCGCGCGGCGATGTTGGCCACAGCATAAAACCGGCCAGCAGCAGGGCAATAACGGCAATACCTGCGCCCCACTTTCCCAAGCGCTTGATAGTTGCCCGGCGCGAGCGCGGTTTGGTCAGGGTAAGGTCAACCACATCATTCACCATGGACACTGTCTGCAGTGTTTTATTAAGTAGGCGCAACGCACTGACGGATGCCCGTAGTTGAGCAAGAGCCTGTCACAGGGCTGCTGTCTTTTCGCTGAACATCCAGCCTTTAAACGTTGTCGTGCAGGGCAACTAACAAGTTGCCGGCTGCCCGCGCTTGATGGGTAATTTAGAGAGGCGAGGGTGGGCGGGCAGTGAAATCAATGTGAAAAATTTGCGTGGGGTGCACGGTCAGCCGTTATTCTCGATTGCAGTCCTTCAAGCGAGCGTTTTTATGTTGCAGGTGCAAGGTGTACTTAAAAGCTATACGACCCCGCAGGGGCCGCTGGCCGTGCTGGCGGGCGTCGACCTGTATCTGAGTGAGCGTAGCAGCCTGGCGTTGATGGGCGAGTCGGGAAGTGGAAAAAGTACCTTGTTGCATCTGGTGGCTGGGTTGGACCGTGTGGACGGCGGCAGCATTCAGGTGGGCGAACAGCGTCTTGAGCAAATGAGTGAGGCGCAGCTGGCGCATTGGCGCCGCACGGACATCGGCCTGGTCTTCCAGCAGTTCAACTTGATCGGCAGCCTGCGCGTCGACGACAACCTGGCATTTCAGGCACGCCTCGCCGGGCGCTTCGATCCGCAATGGCAGGCACAGCTGGTGGAGCGCCTGGGCCTGGGCGACTTGCTCAAACGTTATCCCGAGCAACTCTCCGGCGGCCAACAGCAACGGGTCGCGGTGGGGCGAGCCTTGGCTTCACGCCCCGGTTTGCTGCTGGCGGACGAGCCGACCGGCAATCTTGACGAAGCCACCAGCGATGAAGTGCTGCAACTGATGCTCGACCTGTTGCGCGACAGCTCCACCAGTTTGTTGATGGTCACCCACAGCCCCCGCATTGCCGCGCGGCTCGATCATCAGGTGGTGTTGCATCGCGGGCGTGTCGTGCCGGCGGACGCGCGCTGAGATGGCGGTATTTTATTGGGCGTTGCGCGCACTGCTGAGCCACTGGCGACGTCACCCGGTGCAGTTTTTCAGTGTGCTGACTGGCCTGTGGCTGGCCACTGCGCTGTTGACCGGGGTGCAAGCCCTCAACAGCCAGGCACGCGACAGCTACGCGCGCGCCAGCCAACTGATCGGCGGTGAGCCCCAAGCCAGCCTGAGCGCACCGGACGCTGCCGCGTTCCCTCAAGCCTTGTTTGCCGAGCTGCGCCGCGCGGGCTGGCCGGTGTCGCCGGTGGTGCAGGGGCGTTTGGTGCTCAAGGAACACGCGGACCAGCGCCTGCAATTGATGGGCATCGACCCGCTGTCGCTGCCCGGCACTGGCGCCGTGGCGGGGCAACGGTTGAGCCAGGCGCAGATGCTTGCGTTCTTCGAACCGCCGGGGCGCACCTGGGTTGCGCCACAAACCTTGCAGGCGCTGGGTTTGCACGAAGGCGAACAGCCACTGACCGCCAGCGGGCTGGCCTTGCCGCCTTTGCAGGCTCAACCGGACATGGCGCCCGGCCTGTTGCTGACGGACATCGGTTTTGCCCAGCCTTTGCTGGCGATGCCCGGGCAATTGTCGCGCCTGCTGCTCGACAAGGCCTTCGCCGCGACCCATCCGACGCCGCCCGCCGCACTGCAACTCAAGCAGGGCGAGGACAACAACCTCGCGCGGCTGACGGAAAGCTTTCACTTGAACCTCGATGCGCTGGGCTTTTTGTCCTTTGTGGTGGGGCTGTTTATCGTCCACGCCGCCATCGGCCTGGCGTTGGAGCAGCGCCGCGGCTTGCTGCGCACTTTGCGGGCCTGCGGCGTCAGCGCGCGCCTGCTGATCCTCAGCCTGGGCGTCGAACTCGGTGCGTTGTCGTTGCTCGGCGGTGTGCTGGGGGTTGCCAGTGGTTACCTGCTGGCGAGCCTGTTGCTGCCGGATGTGACCGCCAGCCTGCGCGGTTTGTACGGCGCCGAAGTGCCGGGCCAGTTGAGCCTCAGCCCGTGGTGGTGGGTCGCCGGGTTGGGCCTGAGCCTGCTTGGCGCGTTGCTTGCGGGCGCAAGCAGCCTGTGGCGGGCCGCGCGTTTGCCGCTGTTGGCACTGGCCAATGCCCAAGCCTGGCATGAGGCCCATGGGCGCTGGTTGCGGCGCCAGGGGTGGGTGGCGGCGACGGCGTTGGTCATCGCGCTGTTGGCACTGTGGCTCGGCGATAGCCTGGCTGCCGGTTTCGTGCTGATGGCGGCGTTGCTGTTGGGGGCGGCGCTTGGCCTGCCAGTGCTGCTCAACGGCCTGTTGAAGGCGGTGTTGGGGCGCAGCCGCTCGGTGCTGGGCCAGTGGTTTCTCGCCGATTGCCGCCAACAGTTGCCGGCCTTGAGCCTGGCGCTGATGGCGTTGCTGTTGGCCCTGGCGGCGAATATCGGGGCGGGCTCGATGACCTCGGGCTTTCGCCAGACCTTTAATAACTGGCTGGAACAACGCCTCACCGCCGAGCTGTACATCAACCCGCAAAACCCGGCCCAGGCTGGGCAACTGGGTGCGTGGTTGGCGCAACAACCTCTGGTGCAAACCGTACTGCCCACCTGGCAGGTCGCGGTGCAATTACAGGGTTGGCCAGCGGACGTATTTGGTGTGGTCGACGACCCGACCTATCGTCAGCACTGGCCACTGCTGGAAGCCGTAAGCGCGCCTTGGGACCAGTTGCTCAACGACGACAGTCTGATGCTCAGCGAGCAACTCGCCCGGCGCCTGAACGTGCGACTGGGCGAGACGGTAAAAATCCCTACGCCTCAGGGTGTCTGGTCGCCCAAGGTGGTGGGCATTTACGCCGACTATGGCAACCCCAAGGGCCATCTGCTGGTCAATGCCAAGCACCTGTTGGCGCATTGGCCGACGCTGTCACCGGCACGCTTCAATGTGCGCGTGCTGCCGGAAAACGTGCCGCCGTTGGTGCGTGAGGTGCAAAGCGCGTTTGCCCTGGAAGACAGTCGTATCGTCGATCAACAGCAACTCAAGGGCTGGTCGAGTCAGGTGTTTGAACGCACCTTCGCCGCCACGGCTGCCTTGAACAGCCTTACCCTCGGCGTCGCGGGCGTGGCGCTGTTTATCAGCCTGCTGACTCAGAGCCAGAGTCGCCTGGGCCAACTCGCACCGCTGTGGGCATTGGGCGTAACGCGGCGGCAACTGATGCTGCTCAACCTGGGCCAGACCTGGCTGCTGGCGGTGCTCACCCTGATACTGGCATTGCCCCTGGGCCTGTTGCTGGCGTGGTGCCTGGACGCAGTGATCAATGTTCAGGCATTTGGCTGGCGCCTGCCGTTGCAGATATTTCCCTGGCAGTTGGCGCAATTGCTCGGGCTGGCGTTGCTCGCCACCCTGTTGGCCTCGGCCTGGCCGTTGTGGCAGTTGTACCGCAGCCGTCCAACGGATTTGTTGAGGACCTTTGCCAATGAGGATTAAAGCGCTGTTGTGGGCAGCCTTGTTGCTGCTCAGTGCGTGCGATAAGGCACCTGCACCGGAAGTGAGCTTCGCCGGGCTCGGCAGTGACGCGGCGGACTTCGCGCAGGTCGTACCGGGCAAGGTGTTCAGCTTTCCCGAAGACCACGGCCCTCACGACGGCTTTCGCATCGAATGGTGGTACGTCACCGCCAACCTCAAAGACGCCGAAGGCCATGTGTTCGGCGTGCAATGGACATTGTTTCGGAATGCGTTGAAAGCAGGCTCAACGCAGCCGGGCTGGCACGACTCGACTGTCTGGCTTGGGCATGCCGCCGTCACCTCCGCGACCCGGCACTACGCTGCAGAACGCTTGGCCCGTGGGGGCGTTGGCCAGGCCGGCGCACAAGCGCAGCCTTTCAATGCCTGGATCGACGACTGGAATTTCGCCACGCTACCGGGTGCCGCAAGCCCGCTGGCGGATATGCAACTCAAGGCTGGCGGGCCGCAATTCGCCTACGACTTGCACCTGACCTCAAGTCGACCGCTGGTGCTGCAAGGCGATAACGGCTACAGCCGCAAGTCCGACCAGGGGCAGGCGTCGTACTACTACAGCCAACCGTTTTTTAGCGCAGCCGGCAGTGTCACCCTCGACGGCAAGAGCTATCAAGTCAGCGGCCCGGCCTGGCTCGACCGCGAGTGGAGCAGCCAGCCCCTGGCGGCGAGCCAGACCGGCTGGGACTGGTTCTCCCTGCACCTGGACCGAGGTGAGCAGTTGATGCTGTTCCGAGTGCGACAAACAGACGGCGCGGGTTACCTGACCGGCACCTGGATCGACAAGAACGGGCACACCGAGACCCTGCACAACGCCGATATTCAGCTCGTGCCCCTGGAGACTACCAACATCGATGGGCGCCAAATTCCTACGCGCTGGTCGCTGAAAATTCCCGGCAAACAGCTGGACATCACCACCGAAGCGGTTAACCCGAAGGCGTGGATGAACCTCAGTATTCCGTACTGGGAAGGGCCGGTGAGGTTTGAGGGCGGTGTGGGCTACCTGGAGATGACCGGGTATTAGGGCGTCTTTTTGTAGGCGCTCTGTCTCTGCCGTGTAGGCAACTTCCTAAATATGATTTCTCGCTCCCGGACGGGTGTCCGGGCCGCAGTCGCTTGCCTATATTTCGACGCCATCTTCATGGCATCCGGGATGTAGGGCATGGCGCAGGGATTCATTAATGAGCACACGACGGACTACCTGAGTTTGAAGTCCCGGCTGATGGGCAACAGCTCAAGTCGGCAGCGTTCTGATCACTTTGATGGTTTGAATCGGCATTTGCGCAAGGGGCTGGTGACGCCGGGGCAGTTGGTGATTGTTCCTGATGCCTACAGCGTGAGCTGTTCGTTGGAGGAGGCCTGGTTGGTGCGCGAGGCTGAGCGAGTTCGGCGGAATCTGGAGCTTGATACGTCGGCTGGGAAGGCTGTGATCAATAACTACGATTTGCTGCAGAGCTTACTGGCGTATGGCTCGATCGGGATTGGCAGTGCCACGTCGGCCTGGGCGCGACATTTGGATGAGGTGGCGCGCACATTGGAGGAGGTCGAGCAACTGCACCAACGGTTGAAGAACGGCAATTTGGACAGGCAGGCGTTTAATCAGCAACGCCAGGCGTTGTTCCGGTTGCTGAACACGCAACTGCAGGGCGCGGCGCGGTTTGGGACAGGGTTGCGGGGGCATCAGTCGTTGAAGAAAGTGCTTGGGATTTCGACCAAAAGTTTTTTGCACAAGGGCGAGATAGCAGGGTATGCGCAGCGTATCAAGGCGATTGCGCAAACGTCGAAGTGGTTGGGAAACGGGACGTATGTGGGGCTGGCGATGGATGTAGGGGTGGCGGGATTGGAGATCAAGGAGGCGTGTGTGACGGGGCGGGAGGCGCAGTGTCGGCGGGCGAAGTATGTGGAGAGTGGGAAGTTGGTGGGTGGGGTAGCGGGCGCTGCTGCGCTTGGAGCACTCGGTGCCAAACTGGCTCGTCGTGCATGCACGATGGTGTTGGGGGTCTCCTTGAAACCAGGTGGTGAGCTTGTGTGCGGAATTATAGGAGGCTCAGTGGGAGGGTATGGAGGAGGCCGTGAGCTCGGCGATTTAGGCGCATTTTTGGGAGGACAGATTTTAGAGACCCAGGGTGATTTGATATTTCAACCGGAGGGCGCTTAGCGATGACGTTTTTTTTCGGCTACTCCATTGTGTGGAGTGTTGGGGTGTTCGTCATCTTGGGGCTGATGCAATTTGCCGAATATACAAAACTGGACGAACTGGAGAGCTATTTTAGTGAAAACGCAAAAGTCCAAAATAATAAGCGATTTTGGGGGAGGAGCCAGCGTATCGACAGGTTTTATCGCATGTTGCTGATAAACGAAATCCTGTCAGACCCAAAGCGCTACGTCAAAGCGGGTCTTGTGACCGAGGCTGAACTGGCGTCTGTTCCCTTAGCGCTCAAGCGGTGGGCGCTTTGGCCATATTATCTTTTGATGATTTGGGGCATCGCATTGGTTGTTTGGTCCGTATGGCGCAGGTGGTGCGATATCCCAATTTGAAAGGCCTGAGTTAAAAAAAGCTGTACATGCATACAGTGGTATTCTAAAGTCCATCCCAGGTGACCGGATGTCACCGATCACCTGAGCTTCAATTTTTTAACTATGGATGGATAAAAAATGAAATCGACAAAAGCCCTGATGCTGGGCGCGGCCATGATGGCCTCCTGCTTTATTTCGGCCTCTGCCCTGGCCGAGCCAACCCTCCCTAAACTCAGCCCCGGAACTGTCAATCAAGGCATGATTGATGCGCTGAAACCTGGCGGTACGCTGACTGCCGTGCCGATCCCGGCCGAGGTGCTGCAAAAGCTTCTGGACGCCAAAAATGGCCAGGCCAAACCCGCTGTCAAGACGGCCACGCCTGCGCCGTTCAACACCGTCGTCGGCGAGCTGAAAAAACCGAGCCAGGCCAACCTGAAAAGCGCTGCCATCGCCGCGTTTGAGCCGCTGTTCCCCACCCTCGACATCAATACGCTCTACACCGTCACCGACGTGCAGACCGGCCAGGAGTTTGCTTACCACTTCAACCTGGCGCAAAGCGCCCGGGTGCTGGTGCAGTTGATCAACCAGAGTGCCGGCGCCGACCTGTCGCTGACGCTGTTTCGTGATGACGGCCAAGGCAACCCGCAACTGATCGATACGTCCGACAATGCGGGCAATGCCGATGAGTACCTGGGCGGCATCCTGCCGGCGGGGGATTACTACTGGTACATGGTGGCCAAGACCGCAAACAACGCGCAGTTCAGTTTTGGCGTGGCGGTGGACACCAACATCGACGCCTTTGAACCCAACGACACAGCGCAAAATGCGTTTGTATTGCCGGACTCGATGAACAAGGTCAGTGGCAACCTCGACAACGCCAACGACGTCGATTACTTTGACTTCAAGGCCCTGCGCGGCCAGAGCGTGAGCATGTACCTGGCAGGTGACGAGACGGGCAGCCGTAACCAGTGGATCTTCGACCGCTTCGATGGCGTCAACTGGGTCACCGTACCGGCGGGTTCCACCTCGACCTACCCAAGCGTAACGTCGGGCAGCACCGTCAAGGTGCGTGTACGTGCCAACCCAGCCGTGGCGCAGGACCCGGCCAAGCAATACCAGTTGAGCCTGGGCTCCACGCCACGTCTGAACACGACCAGCGTGACGGGCGACAACATCGTACGCGTGCCGGTGGGCGAAATGCCGCTGGCCACGCAAACCGGGCGCTTGCTGAATTGGTCGACCCAATGGTCGGACTCCACCGGTGCGCCGCTGCTGGGTATCACCCCGGTATTGCGCGTAGATAACCACTTCGTTGACTTCAACTACCGCTGGGTCGACTACAAGGCGACCACCAACAGCGCTGGCGCTTCCTCGGCCACGGCCAATATCGGCACCTGTTTCGGTGACTACCGCACGGTGATCAACGACAGCAGCACCGGCGTGCCATACAAGTGGGACACCACCTACAACCAGGGTGGCTGGCGCATCGAACTGGCCGAGTTCCCCGGTGTGGGCGTCGGCGGAGAGAACGTGCAGTACGTGAGCCTGGGGCATATCTGCACCCAGAACATCATTCACTGATGCGCTGATGCAATGAGAGGGGCAGCCAGTGTGGGCTGCCCTTTTTTGTTATTCGCGCGCCAATGCCTGCTTCAACGGCAGGCGTGCCATGCTCGTGCTTTTCAGCGAGCCCAGATACAGCCAGTCGCCGTATTCGCGTGCGGTGGTAACGGGCGAGTAATTGCCCGCGCTGCCATCCTGCAGGTTGGCGATGACGTTGCCGTCGGTATCCAGCCCAATCACGAAGGCTTTGCGCTCGATGGGCTTGGGTATGACCATCAGCGCTCGCACCATCACCTTGCGCAACAAGGGATAGCCGGCGAAGCCGTCCAGCAGCGGGTTGCGCGGTGAATACAGGGCCACCCAGAAACGGTCGCGGCCGTTGAAACTGAGGTTGTCCGGCAGGCCGGGCAGGTTGTCGATAAACAAGTCGTGAGTGCCTGTGCGTTCACCTTTGAGCCAGTAGCGGCTGATGCGATAGGCGCCGGTTTCATTCACCAGCACGTAGTTTTCATCCGGCCCCAGCGCCACGCCATTGGCAAACTGCAATTGATCGAGCAAGACCTCGGTGGTGCCAGTGCTGAAGTCATAACGCAGCAGCCGGCCATCGCCGCCATGTTCGATCACCGCCGTACCGTCCTGCCCGTAGCCCCAGCGGCTTGATGCATCGCTGAAATACGCGTAACGCCCGCTTGCGTCGACCGCCACGTCATCGGTAAAGCCGAAGGGCACGCCATTGGTGCCGGTGCTCAAGGTGATGACTTGGCGATTCGCATCCAGCGCGAGCAAACCCTTGACCCCATCGGCAATGATCAGGCGCCCATCCGGGTGCAGCGCCATACCCAGAGGGCGGCCGCCGGTATTGGCCAGCACTTCCAGGGTATGGCTGTCGGGTGAGGTGCGGATGACGCGCCCGTCATGCAACCCGCTGATCAAAAAACCCTGGGTATCCAGCAGCAAGGCTTCGGGCCCGGTGATGCCTTGGGCGCCGACTCTTTGTACGTCCTTGAGGCGCTGGTTGTCGGCGTAAGGGCCGTCTTTCATCGAGGGCGCTTTGGGTGGTGCCCAGTTCACCGGCTGTACGTTGGTCGGCATCAACAGCAAAAAAGCCATCACGGCGAGAAACAGCACAAACAGTAAGTGGCGCAGTTTTTTGGGACGGGTACTCATGACTATTCCTGGTTGTCGTGGGCGTTCGGTTCCCAGTGCAGGGTGCCGAACAGGTAATCCATCAGGGGCAGGACGATATTGAAATTGCGTCCCTGCATCAGCTCTCGGCGGTGGTGCAGGGCGTGCAGTTGGTGCATCTGGCGAATCCACGGCAGGCGCGCCACCGGGTGCTCGGCGGGCAGGTGTTCGCAGGCGTGGAACACTTCGTACAGCAGGTAGCCGAGGATCATGCAGCCGGCAAACAGTCCGGCGACATTGGGGTTCAGTTGTTTGAGCAGCCACCAGGCGGGCAGCGTGATGGCCAGGCTGTGCAGCACGATGAGCCAGGCGGGAAACAGAATTACCCGCCAGTCCCGGGCACTGTCGAAAGTCATGTGGCCGGGGGTGAAGAAGCTGTGGTGATCGCCGGTGTGGCGAGCGTAGAACAACCGGGCGAAGGTGTGTTTGTGGTGGCCGAAGTGGCGGTGCACGAGGTAGATGCAGAGGTTGAAGAAGACCAGGGTCAGGGGGACTGTCAGCCACTGGAACGGGGTGATGCCGTTGGTGGAGGACCAGGCGAGGGTGATGGCGGTTATGCCGTAGGCGAGCACGAACGTGGCGTGGAGCCAAGGGTTGTAAAAGCGGTGCACGCTGGCGCGGTAACGGGCGCGGAAGGTGTCGGTGGGGTGGGGCATTTGGGGGCGCTCGGGTGTTTTTTGTTGGAGGGGTGAGCTTAGTTGGTGGTGGGGATTGTGCGAGTGCATATCCGTTATTTGGGTGATGGCTGATATGGGTTCCGCCCTTACGGCGGGTCACTTTGGAAAAGCCCCAAAGTAACCAAAGGGCTCTTGCCCCTCCACTCGGTGCCTCGCTGTGGCTCGGCATGCCCGCACGCAGGCTTGAATCCGTGGGCCGCCGCCACGCGCCATCCATGGCGCGGGGCGGCTAACCCGGCCTCCTTGCCGGGTTACCCACGGATTCAAGCCTGCGTACGGCCATCGTGGTTAACGGGGCGCCCTGGATCAAGATCAAGATCAAAATCTACAGCACGGCGGCCTGAAAGCCGACCTGAGTGGTTGAAGCAGAAGCAGGGCAACAGCAAGGCTGCACAACCTATTC
>NZ_JBARTQ010000242.1:0-12359 GCF_049645325.1 Pseudomonas sp.
CCGCATTCGCGAGCAAGCCCGCTCCCACAGTTGGTTCCGGTTTCGTCAGTTAGTCGATGGCGCCGAACCAATCCCCACCGTCGTCCGCACCCGCCCTTCAAGCCTGCGCTTCAACCCGCGCGCCTCGATCACCAGCGTCGAGCCCTTGGCCGCATTGGCCCGGCCCCATTCCTCCAGCAACTCCAGGCAGGAATGGTCGATGTAACTCAAGTTGCTGAGCGGTACATGCAGGGTGGTGCCTGCGGGCACCGCCAACAGCACCTGGGTCAGCGCCGGCACTTTCAGAAAGGTCGCCGCACCGGTCAGGCGCAACTCCATCTCACCGTCCTGAGGCAGGTCGATCAGGCTGACCTTCAGTCGCGACGCCTTGAATGCCAGCTTGACCAACGTCAGCCCGAAGCCCACCAACACACCGGTCAGCAAATCCGTAAAGACAATCGCCAACGCTGTGGCAGCGTAGGTGAACATCGGCATGCGTCCGTATCGTCCCAACCCTCGAAACGCCTTGATGTCCACCAGCTTGATCCCGGTGTACACCAACACGCCCGCCAGGCTCGCCACCGGAATGCTTTGCAGCACGCTCGACAGCAACAGCACGAATGCCAGCAGCCACAGGCCATGGAACATCGCCGACAAGCGTGTGGTGGCGCCCGCCTGCACGTTGGCCGAACTGCGCACGATCACGCCGGTCATCGGCAGCGCTCCGACCAGACCGCAGAGCATGTTGCCTACGCCTTGAGCAGACAATTCCTTGTCGAAGTCAGAACGCTGGCCGCTGTGCATGCGGTCAACGGCCGCTGCAGAGAGCAAGGTTTCGGCGCTGGCGATAAACGCCACGGCGAAGGCGGCGATCAACAGTTGTGGGTCTGCCAGGTTCAACAGGTCGCTGGGGCGCAGCCAATCAATCGCGTCCGCCAGGTTTTCCGGGACTTCCACACGCTTGACCTGCAGCGCCAGCACCAGGCTGGTGACCGTCGCCAAGCCCACGCCGAGCAAGGCGCCCGGCACGAAACGCAGGGTTTGCGGACGGAATTTATCCCACAGGTACATCACCAGCATCGTCGACAGCCCAAGCAAACCCGCCTGCCAGCCGAGGCCGCCGCCGAGGGTCGGGATCGCTTCGGCCAACGCTGCAGGGAAGCCCGTGAGGTTATCCAGCCCCGAGGGCTTGGGGGCGCCGTCGAGCATCACGTGCACCTGCGACAGCACAATCAGTACGCCAATCCCCGCAAGCATGCCATACACCACGGCCGGTGCGGTGACACGGAACCAGCAGCCCAGGCGCAAACGCCCGGCCACCAGTTGCAGGAAACCCGCGAGCAAGAGGATCGGCCCGAGCATCATCATGCCGTGCTGGCGCACCAGCTCGAACACCAACACGGCCAGCCCCGCTGCCGGGCCACTGACTTGCAGCGGCGAACCCGCCAGCCAACCCACCACCAGGCCACCAATGATGCCCGTGAGCAGCCCTTTGGCCGGCGGCATGCCGGAAGCAATCGCGATGCCCATGCACAAGGGCAGGGCAACCAGAAACACAACCACCGAGGCCAGCAGCTCTCGTGGCAATACAGCTTTCAATTGAGCAGCACGCATGGTGACTCTCCCAAGGCATTCGCCGGGCGCGGCAAAGCCTGGCTGCATCCATGGCAGCCACCGCTTTACCCGGCAGGGAAGTGTGTTAGAAGCGCGCTTTAGGCGTCGCGGAAGGAATCGGCCCGTCGCCGTTCAACGGTCGGAACGCCGCCTGATCGGCGTCATAGGCCCGAATCTCGCTGGTCTCGATGTTGTAGATCCAACCATGGATAAACAAATGACCATTGGCCATGCGCGATGCCACGGAAGGGTGGGTGCGCAAATGTTGCAGCTGGGCGATGACGTTTTCTTCGGTCAGCACCTTCATGCTTTCGCCTTCATTGGCGCAGTCGCAGTTGTCTTCAACCATCGACTTGGCGACTTCGGCGTGACGCAACCAGGCCCTGACCGTCGGCATCTTTTCCAGGCTGTCGGGGTTGAGCACCGCGCGCATCGCGCCGCAATCGGAGTGCCCGCACACGATGATGTGCTGCACGCCCAGGGCGAGCACCGCGTACTCGATGGCGGTGGAAACACCGCCGTTCATCTGGCCGTAAGGCGGCACCACATTGCCGACGTTACGGGTCACGAACAGGTCGCCCGGGGAGCTTTGGGTGATCAGTTCGGGCACGATGCGCGAATCGGCGCAGGTGATAAACATCGCCCGTGGGCTCTGGGCCGTGGCGAGTTTCTTGAACAGTTCTTCCTGCTGGGGGAAGACGTCGTGATGGAAATGCAAAAAGCCGTCAACGATGTGCTTTAACGCTGCATCGGCGGATTCCGCCACCTGAGGGGCTGAAGCCGACGCAGCCAACGGCTGTTTATCCTTGTCACTCATGATTCATCCTCTTGATTAATGCAGGGGAGTGTTCAGATCAGTTCTGACGCCGGGCCAGTGGAATAGTTGTAAACGCCAAAAACCAGGCCGCCGACTCATCAGTCACTCGCTGAACAAGGTAACCGTCGAAACTTAACTCAAACTGAATGAACCGCTCTAGAACGCGGGTTTCAGTGATATCAAAACGCGACTATTCCTACAGGAATGGTGCATTCTCCTTCATCAGTCTACAACAACGCCATCTGCCTGCCCGGTGGGCAGAACGCCGTGCAATCGAGGTTAAAGCCTTCGCGCCGGTCAAGCCCCAGGCGCTTGATCGCCTTGCTGAAGCGCTGCGCCAGTAAATCGGCAAACGGCCCCTCGCCACGCATGCGCACACCAAACCGGCTGTCGTACACCTCACCGCCGCGTACCTGGCGCACCAGGCTCATCACGTGGGCCGCGCGCTGTGGATAATGCGCCGCCAGCCACTCCTCGAACAACGGCGCCACTTCCAGCGGCAGGCGCAGCATCATGTACGCCGCACTTTGCGCACCGGCGGCGTGGGCTTCGGTCAGCAGGCTTTCGAGTTCGCTGTCGTTGATCATCGGGATCATCGGTGAACACAGCACGCCCACCGGGATGCCGGCCTCACGCATCACCCGAATCGCCCGCAAACGCGCCTTGGGCGCCGCCGTGCGCGGTTCAAGGATGCGCTTGAGCTCGTCGTCCAGGCTGGTGAGGCTGATCATCACCGCCACCAGGCGCTGGCGAGCGAGTTCGGTGAGCAGGTCGAGGTCGCGCAAGATCAACGACCCCTTGGTGATGATGGTCACCGGGTGCCGGTAACGCAGCAGCACTTCGAGGGTTTGCCGGGTGATCTTGTATTCGCGCTCGATGGGCTGGTAGGGGTCGGTGTTGGAGCCCAGGTTGATCGGCGCGCACACGTAGCCCGGCTTCGACAGCTGTTGTTCGAGCACGTCGGCGGCATTGGTCTTGGCGATCAGTTTAGTCTCGAAATCGAGCCCTGGCGACATGTCCCAGTAGGCATGGCTGGGCCGCGCATAGCAGTAGATGCAGCCATGCTCGCAACCGCGATAGGGGTTGATCGAGCGGTCGAATGGCAGGTCTGGCGAGTTATTGCGGGTGATGATGGTCTTGGCCGTTTCGATGCGCACTTCGGTGCCCTGGGTCGGTGGCACTTCCTGGAACCAGCCGTCGTCCTCGGCCACGCTGACGGTCGGCGCGAAACGGTTGTGCAGGTTGGTGGCCGTGCCCCGGCCACGGGGCGGCAGCGCAGTAGTCATGAAAACGCCTCGATACTGTTTTTATATACAGTATCGAGGCGCGAGGTGTCTGACCAGTGCCGTTTGGCAGTCAGGGCAGAATCAATGCTTTTGCGTCACTTGCCCCAGGTCATCGCCGGAGGTCGTGCGCATGTCGCTCTTGCGCAGGTCCGCCACGTCACTCGCTTTCACCGGCGCCCCTTTGTTGCCCCAGCTGCCGCGAACGAAACTGACCACGTCCGCGACTTCCTGGTCCGACAGCCGCCAGGCAAATGCCGGCATGGTGAAGGTGGAAGGCGCCGTGTGGGTGGCCGGCAAAGTGCCGCCGTTCAACACGATGTTGATCAACGACGTGGCATCCGCCGTCTGCAACACCGGGTTACCCGCCAACGCCGGGAACACGCGCGTGTAGCCATGGCCGTCGGTACGGTGGCAGGCCGCGCAGTTGTCGATGTACACCGAGGCGCCGGGCTTGCTGTCATCGCCTTTCCACAACGCGTCAGCCACTTGCTTGTCGTACTGGTGCGGCTGGTCCTTGGGGTCCACCGCCGGCAGGCTCTTGAGGTAACGGGCGATGGCGGTCAGGTCGTCCTGCGACATGTACTGCATGCTGTGCACCACCACGTCGCTCATGCCGCCAAACACCGCGCTGCGGTCACTGCGGCCGGTCTTGAGGAACTGCACCAGTTGGTCTTCGCTCCAGCTGCCGAGACCGTCCTTGTGGTCACCGCGCAGGCTTTTCGCGATCCAGCCTTCCAGCGGCGCACTGCCGGACAGGAACGCGTTGCCGTCAGCCGGGCTGAGGGCTTTTTCCTGCATGGTCAGGGCACGCGGCGTATGGCAGGCGCCGCAGTGGCCAAGGCCTTCGACCAGATAGGCGCCGCGGCTGATGACCGGGTCGGCAGCGGCCTGTGCCGGGTGTTCCTCAACTGCCGGCGCAAACATCCAGCGCCAGGCCGCCAGCGGCCAACGCATGCTCAAGGGCCAGGGAATGTCGCTGTCCTTGTTCTCTTGGGCGACCGGTTCTACGCCCTTCATGAAGTACGCATACAACGCCTGCATGTCGCTGTCGCTGACACGTGCGTAGGACGGGTACGGCATCGCCGGGTAAAGCGTACTGCCGTTCTTGGCGACGCCATGGCGCACGGCCTTGTCGAAGTCCTCGAAGCTGTAGTCGCCCAGCCCGGTTTTGTCCGGGGTGATGTTGGTGGAATAGATCACGCCGATCGGGGTTTCCATCGGCAGTCCGCCCGCAAACGGCTTGCCGCCCTTGGCGGTGTGGCAGGCCACGCAGTCACCGGCGCGGGCCAGGTATTCGCCCTGCTTGATCAAGTCGGTTTCAGCGGCGCTTACCGAGCAACTGCTGAAGAGCGCCAGGGAGGCGATAACGAGTGCTTTCATGGTCATCGCTCCTTATGCCTGAACCAGTGGGCCGGGGTTCTTCAGGTACTGCTCGCGGATCGCGCGGGCCGACCAGTAGGTCAGCGCCGCCACCAGGCCGGTAGGGTTATAGCCCAAGCCTTGTGGGAACGCGGACGCGCCAGGCACAAACACGTTATGTACATCCCAGCTCTGCAGGTAGCGGTTCAGCGCACTGGTTTTCGGGTCGGTGCCCATGATCGCGCCACCGTTGAGGTGGGTGGTCTGGTAAGACGCGGTGTTGAAGTGCTCACCGACCTTTTTGCCGAGCAGGGCAATGGCCTTGGGGTTCATCGCTTCGGCGACCTTGCTCATTTTGTCGACCATGAAGCGGTTCATCTTGATGTCGTTTTCCTGCCAGTCGAACGTCATCCGCAGCAGCGGCAGGCCGTAGGCATCGCGGTACACCGGGTCCAGATCCAGGTAGTTGCCCCGGTAGGATTGGTGGGCACCGTGGGAGTCCATCGACACTTGGTGGGTGTAGTAATCGGCGGTGGCGCGCTTCCAGGCGCTGCCCCAGGCCGGGGTGCCCGGCGGGTTGGACGTGCCGGCAATAGGTCGGCTGCCGGCCTGGTTGACCCACATCGGCGAGCCGCCCACAAAGCCGTGCGGCCCATGGTCGAAGTTGTCGGCGTTGAAGTCATCGATGGCCACGCCATTGCCGCCCGCACCGATGAAGTTATTGGTGTGGGTGTCCTTGTCGAAGAACGCCTTGATGGTGGCCATGTTCTGGTAGGCGAAATTCCGGCCGACCACGCCCTCGTTGGTAATCGGGTCGTAGGGTTTGCCGATGCCCGAGAGCAACATCAGCCGCACGTTGTTGAACTGGAACGAGCCGATGATCACCAGGTCTGCAGGCTGCTCGCATTCGCGCCCCTGAGCGTCGATGTAGGTCACGCCCGTGGCCTTGCTCTTGGTGCTGTCGAGGTTGACCTTGAGCACGTGGGAATTTGGCCGCAGCTCAAAGTTGGGCACTTGGCGCAAGGCCGGCAGGATGTTCACGTTCGGCGACGCTTTGGAATACATGTAGCAGACGTAGCCGCTGCAGAAACCGCAGAAGTTGCACGGGCCCATCTGCGCGCCGTAGGGGTTGGTGTACGGCCCCGAGGTATTGGCCGACGGCAGGTTGTAGGGTTTGTAACCGACGTCGGCAGCCGCTTTCTGAAACAGCTGTGCGGAGACGGTGTTTTTCTGCGACTCCAACGGGAACGGGTTGGAGCGATCCGGCGCGTACGGGTTACCGCCACGGCCTTCACCCACCAACTGCCCTTTAACGGTCCAGGCCTGGCCGGAGGTGCCGAAGACTTTTTCTGCATAGTCGAAAAACGGCTCCAGCTCTTCGTAGCTGACGCCGAAGTCCTGAATGGTCATGTCTTTTGGGATGAAGTTTTTGCCGTAGCGCTCTTCATAGTGGCTGCGCATGCGCAACTCGATCGGGTCGACACGAAAATGCACGCCCGACCAATGCAGGCCCGCGCCGCCCACGCCATTGCCTGGCAGGAACGCACCGAGCTGCCGGTTAGGCAGGGCGACGTCATTCACGCTGTGGCGAATGGTCACCGTCTCCTTGGAAATGTCCTGGAAGAGTTTTTTACGCACGCTGTAGGTCAGTTCGTCGATGACCTGGGGATAGTTGCCGTCGGGGTAGGTGTCCTGCATCGGGCCGCGCTCCAGCGCTACCACGTTGAGGCCGGCTTCCGTCAGCTCCTTGGCCATGATCGCGCCGGTCCAGCCGAAGCCTACGATCACCGCATCCACTTTCTTCATGATGGTCGCCACGTTTATGCCCTCTCGCCGCGGATCGAAACAGCCGGAAAGGGGTACTGCTCGTTGCGCTCAACCCAGTCCATGAAATCGGCGCGGGCGCCGGGGAAACCGACCATGGTCCAGCCGACCATGCCCTTGTTGCCGCCGTGGATCGGGTCGCAGAAGAACCCCTCCTTGGTGTTTTGCAGCAGCAAATTGAAAAACATCTTCGCTGGCACCGACGCAAACTGCGCGTTCAGCTCACTGCCGCCCGCTTCCAAGCGGCGCAAAATGTCGTCTCGGGTAGCGCTGTCTTGATCAGCAAAAGCCTTCCCGTTGAACACCTTCGACCATGCATCCGTTGCAGCAATACCCAGGCGATAGATCTCCTTGGGCACCAGTTTGCTCTGCCAACCCATTTCCGGTGCGGCATCCGCGTTGAACGGGCCTTGCATGAACCACAGGGCGCCGCTGGCATAAGGCGTGTTCATCTGGCGGTCGATGTATTCCGGCGCGCCGGCTTCCAGGGCGCCCGGGCCTTGGGCATCGGCGGGAATCAACTGCGCGACGGCGGCCTTGATAAACGCCCACTCTTCGGCAGTGAAGTAGCTCGGCTCGTAGGCCTTGTCGCTGACGGGCGGCTTGGCGGGGGCGGCTTGGGCCGGCTCCGGCGTAGCCATCAGTATCGAGCCGCCAAGGCCGGTGCTGGCAACCGTGACCACCGGGATCAAGGTCAAGGATTTGCGTAAAAAGTCACGCCGGGGGTTGTCTTGATCTTGATCAGACATGGGTGCACCTCATCATGTGGTCACAGGTTTATCAGCCGCTTCTGGGAGCAGCGTGAAGGTTTGCCAGGGAATCGGATCCAAAAACATAGAACACACTGGCAACCAATAGTTACAAATGATAGCAAGCTAAGAATTTGAAGAATCGATTCAGCGATAAAAACACCGGATCAGACAGGCCGATTCACGATTCTTTGACGGTCACCTCACACCCCATTCACTCCCCGAAGACCACTCTGGGTGCCATCAACCTTTCCCTATTCGGTCACGTCGCGCATGTTCACCCTTCGATTGCTGCCTGCCCTTGGCCTGGCGCTCCTGGCCTTGTTCACTACCGTCAACGCCCAGGCTGACGACGCCACGTCCATTCGCTCGCCCGAGTGGGCCCAGCCTGTGGGCAGCCAATTCAACCTGCACCAGATGACGCCGACGCTGTACCGCAGCGCGCTGCCGGACAGCACCGCACTGCCCGTGCTGGAGCAATTGAAGATCGGTACGGTGATCAACTTTCTGCCGGAGTCTGACGCACCCTGGCTGAAGGCTTCTGATATCAAACAGGTGCAGCTGACCTATCGCACCAACCATGTCGACGATGCCGACGTGCTGGCGGCACTGCGGGCGATTCAACAGGCGGAAGCCAATGGCCCGGTGCTGATGCATTGCAAACACGGCTCCGACCGCACCGGTTTGATGGCCGCGATGTACCGCGTGGTGATCCAGGGCTGGAGCAAAGAGGATGCGCTGAACGAAATGACCTTGGGCGGCTTTGGCAGCAGCAATGGCTTCAAGGACGGCGTTCGCTACATGATGAAAGCCGATATCGACAAGTTGCGCACAGCCTTGGCGAATGGCGACTGCAGCACCAGCGCGTTTGCGCTGTGCTCAATGAACAGCTGGCTCAACACGGCCAGCAGCAGCCGCGTTGAACCCAAGAAAGACACTGAACTGGTGCTGACGCCTTAAGCGGGCGTCAGTCTTTTTTCAGCTTGGGATTGGGGAAGAACTGCACGGCCTGAACCTTCGGGTCTGCCGGCGCCTTCAGCGCCGACGTATTGACCCGCGTGCCCAATTCCTTGGGCACCGACAAGCCTTGATCATTCAGCGTATCGGTGTAGCCGCAGGCGACGCACTCGCGGTGCGGCACGCTGTCCTCGGTCCACATCTTCAACTTGTCCGGCTCGCTGCACGCCGGGCAGACCGCCCCGGCGATAAATTGCTTTTTGGTAATCACAGGCCCTTCACTCATGCTGCCGCGTCCTCACTCAGGCCGCTGTGGCGCAAGAGTGCGTCAATCGACGGCGCACGTCCGCGGAAGTCGACGAACAGCACCATCGGCGCTTGCGAGCCGCCACGGGCCAGGATCGCTTCGCGGAAGGCGCGGCCGGTTTCGGCATTCAGCACGCCGTCCTCTTCGAACTTGGAGAAAGCGTCCGCCGACAGCACTTCGGCCCACTTGTAGCTGTAGTAACCCGCCGCGTAACCGCCGGCGAAGATGTGCGCAAAGCTGTTGGGGAAGCGGTTGTACGCCGGCGGGCGCATCACCGAGACTTCATCGCGCACGCCTTCCAGCACTTGCGCCACGCTGCGGCCATCGCCGTGGGTGGCGTGCAGCTCGAAGTCGAACAGCGAGAATTCCAGCTGACGCACCATCATCAGGCCAGACTGGAAATTCTTCGCCGCGAGCATTTTTTCCAGCAGGTCCTGAGGCAGTGGCTCGCCGCTTTCATAGTGGCCGGAGATCAGTGCCAGGCCTTCCGGCTCCCAGCACCAGTTCTCCATGAACTGGCTCGGCAACTCCACCGCATCCCAGGCCACACCGTTGATGCCGGAGACACCTGCGTGTTCAACGCGGGTCAGCAGGTGATGCAGGCCGTGGCCGAATTCGTGGAACAGCGTGGTGACTTCATCGTGGGTCAGCAGGGCAGGCTTGCCGCTGTCGGCCGGGGTGAAGTTGCACACCAGGTTGGCCACCGGGCTTTGCAGCACGCCGTCGACGGTGCGGCGACGGTCGCGCGCGCCGTCCATCCAGGCACCGCCACGCTTGTTGGCGCGGGCGTACAAGTCAAAGAAGAAGCGCCCGACGTGCTGGCCGTTTTCCTTGATTTCGAACAGGCGAACATCCGGGTGCCAGGTGTCGAAGCCCTTTTGCTCGGCGATTTCGATGCCGTACAGGCGCTGCACAATGGCAAACAGGCCGCCCAGCACTTTGTCGATCGGGAAGTAGGCGCGCAGGGCTTCCTGCGACACGCTGTAACGCTGCTCGCGCAGTTTTTCACCGTAGAAACCGCTGTCCCAGCTTTGCAGGTCGGCGCAGCCTTGTTCGGCAGCGTAGGCCTTGAGCTGTTGCAGGTCCTGGGCGGCAAACGGTTTGCTGCGCTTGGCCAGGTCACGCAGGAAGCTCAGCACCTGATCGCTGGACTCGGCCATTTTGGTGGCCAGGCTCAGCTCGGAGAACGACGCGTAGCCCAACAGTTTGGCCAGCTCCTGACGCAGGTCGAGGATCTGTTCCATCACCGGGCCGTTATCGTTCTGACCGGCATTCGGGCCTTGGTCCGACGCACGGGTGCAGTAGGCCGCGTAGAGTTCTTCACGCAGGGCGCGGTCGTGGGCGTAGGTCATCACCGCGTAATAGCTCGGGAATTCCAGGGTGATCAGCCAGCCGTCGAGGCCTTTGGCCTGGGCGGCGGCGGCCATTTGTGCCTTGGCCGAATCGGTCAGGCCGGCGAGGGTGGCTTCGTCGGTGACGTGTTTGGTCCAGGCCTGGGTGGCATCCAGCAGTTGGTTGGAAAATTTGCTGCCCAGCTCGGAAAGCTTGCTCTGCACTTCGGCGTAGCGTTTTTGCTGCTCGGGCGGCAAATCGATACCCGACAGGCGGAAGTCGCGCAGCGAGTGTTCCAGGATGGTTTTTTGCGCCACGTCGAAACCGGCTGCCTCGGGGCTGTTGGCCAAGGCTTCGAACGCTTGGAACAGCGCGCGGTTCTGGCCCATCTCGGTGGAGTAGGCGCTCAACGCGGGCAGGCAGCCTTCATAGGCTTCGCGCAGTTCGGCGCTGTTGCACACGGCATTAAGGTGGCTGACCGGGCTCCAGGCGGCGCCCAGGCGGTCATTCAGTTCGTCCATGGCCAGGATCAGCCCGGCCCAGGTAGGATTTTTACCCTGGCTTTGCAGGATGCCTTCGATGGCAACACGGTTGTCGGCGAGGATCTGTTCGATGGCCGGTTGCACATGCTCGGCACGGATCGCCGAGAACGGCGGCAGGTCGTAGGACTGCAGAAGAGGGTTGTTCGCGCTCACGGTGGGTACCTTGGCTGAAGAAACATGTAAGAACAAAGATGGGGCCATCTTAATTACAATCAATGCCCACCGCAGCTATCAGCACATAAGAGAGAGGCTATCGTGACCCTTCGCACCTATCAGAACCACACGCCAACCCTGGGCGCCGGGGCTTTTGTCGATATTTCGGCGGTGGTGATCGGCGATGTAGAAATCGGCACCGACAGCTCGGTCTGGCCACTGACCGTGATTCGCGGCGACATGCACCGCATCCGCATCGGCGCACGCACCAGTGTGCAAGACGGCTGCGTGCTGCACATCACCCACGCCGGGCCGTTCAACCCGGACGGTTTCCCGCTGCTGATCGGCGATGACGTGACCATCGCCCACAAGGTCATGTTGCATGGCTGCACCGTAGGCAACCGGATTTTGATCGGCATGGGCAGCATCGTCATGGACGGCGCCGTGGTCGAAGACGACGTGATCATCGGCGCCGGCAGCCTGGTGCCGCCGGGCAAGAAACTTGAGAGCGGTTTTTTGTACGTCGGCAGCCCGGTTAAACAGATCCGCGCGCTGACTGACAAGGAACGCGCGTTTTTCACCTACAGCGCGGCGAACTACGTGAAGCTTAAAGACCTGCACCTGGCCGAAGGATTCGATCAATGACCCTGCATTACCCAACCGTGCTGTTCGACCTGGACGGCACCCTGACCGACCCGCGTGAGGGCATCACCCGTTCGATCCAGTACGCCCTCGGCAAACTCGGCATCGATGAACCTGACCAGACCAGACTCGAACACTTCATCGGCCCGCCACTGCTGCAAGCCTTCATGCAGTTCTACGGTTTCGACGAGGCCAAGTCGTGGGAGGCGGTGAATTTTTACCGCGAGCGCTTCAAGGTTACCGGGTTGTATGAAAACCGCGTGTTCGACGGTGTGATGCCGTTGCTGGAAGCGCTGAACAGCCAGGGTCGCCAGTTGTATGTGGCCACGTCCAAGCCGTGGGTGTTTGCGCGTGAGATTGCGCGGCATTTTGATTTTGCCAAGTATTTCAAGGTGATCTACGGCAGCGAATTGGATGGCACGCGCACCAACAAGGTCGAACTGATTGCTCACTTGATGAGCGAGGAAGGCCTGGACCCGGCCACCACCTTGATGATTGGCGACCGCAAGCATGACCTGATCGGCGCGCGCAGCAATGGGCTGGATTCGGCGGCGGTGGGCTATGGGTTTGGCAGTTTCGAGGAGCTGAACGCCGAGGCGCCGACCTGGCATTTTGAGACGCTGGATGAGATGCACCGGGCGTTTCTGCGGCGCGCTTGAGGCCGCTATCGCAGGCAAGCCAGCTCCCACAGTTGACCGATTTTCAGCATGAGAAGGCGATCGAGTGTGGGAGCTGGCTTGCCTGCGATGAGCATAGGTATCTACACATCGTTGTAGTGAGCGGGCTTGCCCCGCGCTG
>NZ_JBARTQ010000243.1:0-3886 GCF_049645325.1 Pseudomonas sp.
AAGCATCCCTTTTGAGTGTTAAGACTTAAGTTCCGTGTCAGTCGTCAACGCTATTTCAGAGCAACAGAGCCCCCTGCCGGGAAGGCGGGTCGTACGGGCATTGAGTAACGGCGGTGAAGGTATTCATGAACGTAGACGGTTGTTGTTGTTTTGCAAGTTCAGCAGTTAAAGGAGATTTAAACAGTGGGTGGGAGAGGGGGCGAACATCTAAACTTAGCGAGTATTTCCAATTAGTTGTATGGCTTTTTGTGGCGTGTCAAGAAGCCGTTGGCAGGGCCCTTTGCACGTAACCGTTTAATAGCGGCGTTGCAAAGTCTGCCCGGTGGATTATTGCGGCTGGCTATAAGTAATTAGTGAGTGGAAGTTGTCGAGAATGATTCCGCTTTAAGCGCGACCTGTCAAAGGGGTACTGTCGGCGCGAGCACCTGCCGTTAGCTCAAATGGCGATTGGGCTCGATCGCAAATTAATATAAGGGACTGTGATTGTTGACAGGTCACGCTGACCAAGCAGTCCGTTAATCTGGAAACTCTTCAGGATGCTGACTCTTAAAAGGGACAAGGATGAAACTTCGTGCATTGTTTGCCGCCATTGCCTGCGCGCTCATTACCTCCTGGGCTTCTGCCGATTCTTTGACATGGAATGACCCTTCCATCAGCGATGGGCCATGCACTTATCCTCCGCCCATTGCGTTTCCAACTCAGATGGTTAACACCTTAAAAGGGTTGCCTCAATTCTTCAGGGTTTACTTACCCTTCGGTAATAAAGCGTATTACCGCTGGATTTATCAGAAAGTTAACGGCGGTGCACCGGCAACGGACGCGTCCGAGATTGTATTAACTAGGCCTCGGGTCACGTTTCCTAACCTGTTGTCGGTACTTTCATTAGCAGTGGGCATTGTTGATGTTTATGGTCCTGTGCCGACAGGCAAGTGGTATCAGATACAGGCCATTCCACTCAACCTGGCGGCCACTGATTTGATTGTGAAAATTGTTTTTCCAAGCCTAGGCGCCGCCCCTTTTGGTTTTGGCGGTGCGAACATTCCATCGCGAACCGTTTGGGCAGATGCTACCGCCTTTGTCGAGTGGCACTGTTTTGTAGGGGACGTTCAAGTGGTGAACGTCGTGTCATTAATGCCGGCCCTGACCAGTGGGCAAGTTTCAGCGATTACCACGTTTCTTCAAGGTTATGGCATTCAACCGCAAAACTTGATGACCATGCCGTACTAAGGTCGCTGCACCTGAGGCGGTGGAACATAGCTGAAACCGCCCGATAGCTTTTCTTTCAAATACGCCACCAGCGCACTCACCGACTTCGGCACATGCGGCGAGTAGGGCCGGATCAAGTAAATTTCATCAGCAAACGCCCCTTTAAGCGTCCAGTCCTTGAGCACTTGCACCAGCTTGCCGCTGGCCAGTGCGGCGTGGGCGCTGAAGTCCGGGAGCAGGGCGATGCCCAAATGGTTGAGCGCCGAGTCGCGCAGGGCTTCGCTGTTGTTGGTGGCGAAACTGCCGGCGATGGGCACGGTGAGGCGTTCGACCTTTTTGCCGCCGCGCTCAAACGTCCAGGCGGGCTGGTCGGTGCCGCGCGGGTAAAACAGGCAATTATGCGCCGTGAGGTCAGCGGGCTCGCGCGGTTCGCCGTGGCGTTGCAGGTAGTCCTGGGTGGCGACCAGCACCGAGCCGGTGTCACACAGTTTCCACGCCACATGGGTTTCCGGCACCTGGAAACCGTGGCGCACCGCCAGGTCATACCCTTCGGCTGCCAGCGAACTCAGTGCATCGGACACGTCCAACTGGATGCGCACTTGCGGGTAGTGCTGCAGGAATTCCGACAGATGCGGCACCAATTGTTGCCGGGCGAACGCCACCGGCGCGGTGAGGCGCACCAGGCCGCGAATTTCCCCGGCCGAGTCGCGCACCGATGAGAAACTGCGCGCGATGTGTTCATAGGCGCTGCGCACGTCGCGCGTCAACGACAGCCCGGCATCGGTCAGCCGCACACTGCGCGTGGTGCGGGTGACCAGGCGCGTGCCGGTGGCTTTTTCCAGGTCGGAAATACGCTGGCTGACTGCCGATTTGCTCACGCCCAAGCGCGCAGCGGCGGCGGTGTAGGTGCCTTGTTCTTCCAGCACTGACAACCAGTGGATATGGGTCCACAGGCCTTCGATCTCGGATTTTTCCATGGGCTTATTGTTCGCATATGAAGACAATCAGTTCTGGATTCTGCTCTGGTTTGGAACAAATCGAAAGCCTATCGTGTGCCTCATCGCTTAACCACCTGGGATCATCTGCCATGACCACCACGATCGAGCACTACATCAACGACCAGCGCGTGAGCCGCGATGATCGCTATCAGGACGTCTACAACCCGGCCACCGGTGAAATCACCGCGCGGGTTGCGCTGGCCAGCCGCCAGACCGTTTCCGAAGCCGTTGCTGCCGCCCAGGCCGCGTTTGCCGGCTGGGCCGACACGCCGCCGATCCGCCGCGCCCGCGTGCTGTTTGAATACCTGCACCTGCTGCGAGAGCGCAAGGACGACCTGGCGCGCATCATCGTCGCCGAACACGGCAAGGTGTTCACCGACGCCCAGGGCGAGGTCGACCGTGGCATCGACATCCTGGAGTTCGCCTGCGGCATTCCCAACCTGCTCAAGGGCGAACACTCCGACCAGGTTTCGCGTGGCATGGACAACTGGACGATGCGCCAGCCCCTCGGCGTCGTAGCCGGCGTGACGCCGTTCAACTTCCCGGTGATGGTGCCAATGTGGATGTACCCGATCGCCATCGCAGCGGGCAACACCTTCATCCTCAAGCCAAGCCCGACTGACCCGAGCGCCTCATTGTTCATGGCTGAGTTGCTGCACGAAGCAGGCTTGCCCAAAGGCGTGTTCAACGTGGTGCAGGGCGACAAGGAAGCCGTGGACGCGCTGATAGAACACCCGGACGTCAAGGCGCTGAGCTTTGTCGGCTCGACGCCGATTGCGCAATACATCTACGAAACCGGCGCGCGTAACGGTAAGCGCGTGCAAGGCCTGGGCGGTGCGAAAAACCACATGGTGGTGATGCCCGACGCCGACATCGAAAAAACCGTCGACGCGCTGATGGGCGCCGCCTACGGCAGTGCCGGCGAGCGCTGCATGGCGATCTCGGTGGCCGTGTTGGTGGGTGATGTGGGTGACAAAGTCATCGCCTCGCTGACCGAACGCGCCAAGCAACTGCGCATCACCGACGGGCGCGACTTGAAAGCCGAGATGGGCCCGATTGTGTCGCGCGCGGCGCTGGAACGCATCAGCGGCTACATCGAACAAGGCGTACAAGCCGGCGCGCAATTGCTGCTCGACGGGCGTGATTACGTGCCCACCGAAGCTGGCCTGGAAAACGGCTTCTGGCTCGGCGCCACGCTGTTCGACCACGTGACCCAAGAGATGAGTATCTACCGCGAAGAAATCTTCGGCCCGGTGCTGGCCTGTGTGCGCGTGAATGACTTTGGCGCGGCGATCAAACTGGTCAACGACCACGAGTTCGGTAACGGCGTCAGTTGCTTCACCCGCGACGGCAACATCGCCCGCGAGTTCGCGCGGCGCATCGAAGTGGGCATGGTCGGCATCAACGTGCCGATTCCGGTGCCGATGGCCTGGCACGGTTTCGGGGGCTGGAAGAAGAGCCTGTTTGGCGACATGCATGCGTATGGCACTGAGGGTGTACGTTTCTACACCAAGCAGAAGTCGATCATGCAGCGCTGGTCGGAGAGCATCGAGCAAGGCGCGGAGTTTGCGATGCCGGTGTCCAAGTAACGTCAGAACACCCTGGATCAAAGGTGGGAGCGGGCTTGCTCGCGAAAGCGGACTGTCAGTCAACGCATCTGTGGCTGACCCACCGTATTCGCG
>NZ_JBARTQ010000244.1:0-4254 GCF_049645325.1 Pseudomonas sp.
TGAAAGTTGTGTAGATACTTTTGCTGCGATGGCATCAGCCGGGGCTTACTGACAGACCTGATTGCCTGCATCGCAGGCAAGCCAGAGTCTTCAATAGTGCGTTTCAAACCCGGCCAATCGGCGCAAATGTGGCCTGGGTCTGCTCGGCCAGCACTGCCGCCGACAGCTCCACTTCCAAACCCCTTCGCCCCGCACTGACAAAAATCGTCGCGAACGGCTGCGCCGTCACATCAATAAATGTGCGCAAGCGCTTTTTCTGCCCCAACGGGCTGATGCCGCCCAACAGGTAACCGGTCGAGCGTTGCGCCGCCGCAGGGTCGGCCATCTCGACTTTTTTCACGCCTGCCGCCTGCGCCAACGCTTTTAGATCCAGGCTTCCGACGACCGGCACCACCGCCACCAATAATTCACCTTTCTCACTGCTGGCCAGCAGGGTCTTGAACACCTGCGCCGGGTCGAGTCCCAATTTCTCCGCGGCCTCCAGCCCATAGGACGCTGCCTTCGGATCATGTTCATAACTGTGGACGTGATGTTCGGCGCGAACTTTTTTTAACAGGTCCAGTGCGGGGGTCATGGTTACTCCGGGCATGGCAAACAGGTGGCCAATTCTAGGCCAAGCCCGCGCAAAACGCTCTAGTGCGCGCCTCCTGTAATAGACACTCACCGTAACAATCGTGATCATTCACCAGACTAATAGTTTGAAAATGACCAACCGTTCACTTTCGACCTTTGACAGCCGTCATTCTTGTCTATATTTTTTCGTTTCCGAATACTGTAGGAATACTCCTGCGGTACTCCAGCAGTAAGCTGTGGCCGGGATGGGGATCCTGACCACGGTGAAAATCGCGCAACGACCCGTTGAGGTTGTGCGCCACACAAGAACAACAATCGAGGTTTTCCATGACAACTGCTCTTCAACAGCCTTCACTTTCGAGCCAATGCATGGCCGAATTCCTGGGGACTGCGCTTCTGATCTTCTTCGGTACAGGATGTGTCGCTGCGCTCAAGGTCGCGGGTGCCAGCTTTGGCTTGTGGGAGATCAGCATCATCTGGGGGATAGGCGTCAGCATGGCGATCTACCTCAGCGCCGGTATTTCCGGGGCTCACCTCAATCCGGCGGTCAGTATCGCCCTGTGCATTTTTGCCGATTTTGAAAAGCGCAAACTGCCCTTCTATATTCTCGCCCAGGTCGCCGGCGCCTTCTGCTCGGCGGCCTTGGTGTACACGCTCTACAGCAACCTGTTTTTCGATTACGAACAAACCCACCATATGGTTCGCGGCTCTCAGGCCAGCCTGGAATTGGCGTCGGTGTTCTCCACCTACCCGCATGCGCTGCTGAGCACCGCCCAGGCGTTCCTGGTGGAGATGGTCATCACCGCCATCCTGATGGGCGTGATCATGGCGCTTACTGATGACAACAATGGCCTGCCGCGTGGCCCGTTGGCCCCGCTGCTGATCGGCCTGTTGATCGCAGTGATCGGCAGCGCCATGGGCCCGTTGACCGGGTTTGCGATGAACCCCGCGCGCGATTTCGGCCCTAAGCTGATGACCTTTTTCGCTGGCTGGGGTGAAATGGCCTTCACCGGCGGCCGCGATATTCCTTACTTCCTGGTGCCGATTTTCGCGCCGATCGTGGGCGCATGCCTCGGCGCCGCAGCCTATCGCGGGTTGATTGCCCGCCATCTGCCGAGCGCGGCACCTGCTATAGATGAAGAAACACCTGACAGGGCTGTCAACGGCAAGACGCGTATTTCCTGATAGCGCCAGCCTGGTCCCTACTGCCCCTTTGCGGCCCAGGCTAATTCCTTTTCTCTTATTTTCCGTCCAAGGCAATCGACATGACCGACATTCAGAATAAGAACTACATCATTGCCCTTGACCAGGGCACCACCAGTTCGCGGGCGATCATCTTCGATCGGGACGCCAACGTGGTCTGCACCGCTCAGCGTGAATTCACCCAGCATTACCCGCAAGCCGGCTGGGTTGAACATGACCCGATGGAAATTTTCGCCACCCAGAGCGCGGTGATGGTCGAGGCCCTGGCACAAGCCGGCCTGCACCATGACCAGGTCGCCGCCATCGGTATCACCAACCAGCGTGAAACCACCGTGGTCTGGGACAAAGTCACCGGCCGCCCGATCTACAACGCGATCGTGTGGCAATGCCGCCGCAGCACCGAGATCTGCCAGCAGCTCAAGCGCGACGGCCACGAGCAATACATCAACGACACCACCGGCCTGGTCACCGACCCGTACTTCTCCGGCACCAAGCTCAAGTGGATCCTCGACAATGTCGAAGGCAGCCGCGAGCGTGCGCGTAACGGCGAACTGTTGTTCGGCACCATCGACAGCTGGCTGATCTGGAAATTCACCGGCGGCAAGACCCACGTCACCGACTACACCAACGCCTCGCGCACCATGCTCTTCAACATCCACACCCTGGAGTGGGATGCGAAGATGCTGGAGATTCTCGACGTGCCGCGCGAAATGCTGCCGGAAGTGAAGTCCTCCTCGGAAATTTACGGCCGCACCAAAAGCGGTATCGCCATAGGCGGCATCGCCGGTGACCAGCAAGCGGCGCTGTTCGGCCAGATGTGCGTGGAAGCCGGCCAGGCCAAGAACACCTACGGCACCGGCTGCTTCCTGCTGATGAACACCGGCGACAAGGCGGTCAAGTCCAAGCACGGCATGCTCACCACCATCGCCTGCGGCCCGCGCGGCGAAGTGGCTTACGCCCTCGAAGGCGCGGTCTTCAACGGTGGCTCCACCGTTCAATGGCTGCGTGACGAGCTGAAGATCATCGCCGACGCCACCGACACCGAATACTTCGCCGGCAAAGTCAAAGACAGCAACGGCGTGTACCTGGTGCCGGCCTTCACCGGCCTGGGCGCTCCGTACTGGGACCCGTATGCCCGTGGCGCGCTGTTCGGCCTGACCCGCGGCGTACGCGTGGATCACATCATTCGTGCAGCCCTGGAGTCGATTGCCTACCAGACCCGCGACGTATTGGACGCCATGCAACAGGACTCGGGCGAACGCCTCAAAGCCCTGCGTGTGGACGGCGGCGCGGTGGCCAACAACTTCCTGATGCAGTTCCAGGCCGACATCCTTGGCACCCGCGTCGAGCGCCCGCAAATGCGCGAGACCACGGCACTCGGCGCCGCTTACCTGGCAGGCCTGGCCTGTGGCTTCTGGGGCAGCCTGGACGAGTTGCGCGGCAAGGCGGTGATCGAGCGCGAATTCGAACCTACGCTGGATGAAGCCGCCAAAGAGAAACTCTACGCCGGCTGGCAAAAAGCGGTCAGCCGCACACGCGACTGGGAACCTCACGAAGGCGCTGAATAAGCCAACCGCCGGACCCATTTAGGGTTGTAACTGGCAGGGAGCAGGTTCCTGCGTCATCATGGGCCACTTTTGTATGGCAGCCCAAAGGACGCCCCATGAATCTGCCTCCCCGCCAACAACAAATCCTCGAACTGGTCCGCGAACGCGGCTACGTCAGTATCGAGGAAATGGCGCAGCTATTCGTTGTCACCCCGCAAACCATCCGCCGCGATATCAACCAGCTGGCGGACGCCAATCTGCTGCGCCGCTACCACGGCGGCGCAGCCTATGACTCCAGTGTCGAAAACACCGCCTACGCCATGCGTGCCGACCAGATGCGCGATGAAAAACAACGCATCGGCGAAGCCATCGCGGCGCAAATCCCCGATCACGCCTCGCTGTTCATCAATATCGGCACCACCACCGAATCGATCGCGCGCGCGCTGCTCAATCACAACCACCTGAAAATCATCACCAACAACCTCAACGTCGCGACGATGCTCAGCGCCAAGGACGACTTCGATGTGCTGTTGACCGGCGGCAACGTGCGCCGTGACGGCGGCGTGGTAGGCCAGGCGAGCGTCGACTTCATCAACCAGTTCAAGGTCGATTTTGCCCTGGTGGGCATCAGCGGCATTGACGAAGACGGCAGCCTGCTGGACTTCGACTACCAGGAAGTGCGGGTTTCCCAGGCGATCATCGCCAATGCACGCCAGGTGATCTTGGCCGCGGATTCCAGCAAGTTCGGGCGCAATGCCATGATTCGCTTGGGGCCGATCAGCCTGGTGGATTGTTTGGTGACCGACCAGCAGCCGGTACCGGCGCTGGTGCAGCTGTTGAATCAGCATAAGGTTCGGCTGGAAGTCGTCTAACCCAGGCGCCTGTCCACCTTGTGGTGAGCGGGCTTGCCCCGCGCTGGGGCGCGAAGCGG
>NZ_JBARTQ010000245.1:0-72334 GCF_049645325.1 Pseudomonas sp.
TGGGAGCTGGCTTGCCTGCGATAGCGCCATCCACCACACCACAAATATCACCCCTAATGCATATCGATATTCACTAACGGTATTTAAGCGCTCGTTCTTATATCTATAAAGTCATCCTCCTGTCCGACCGGGAGTGACCTCATGTCCGCCACCTCTACTGTTCCAACAGCGACCCCAACCGCGCAAACCTTCGAGATTCGCCCATTCCCCGGCAGCGTCGGCGCCGAGATTATCGGCCTGGACTTGTCCCTTCCGGTCAACGACCAGGACTTCGCGCGCATCCACCGCGCGCACTTGGACCACCACGTCGTCGTCTTTCGCGACCAACGTATCACCCCCGAACAACAGATCGCCTTCAGCCGCCGATTCGGCGTGCTGCAGATCCACGTGCTCAAACAGTTCCTGCTGGCCAACCACCCGGAAATCCTGATCGTCTCCAACATCATTGAAAACGGCCAATCCGTCGGCCTGGGCGACGCGGGCAAGTTCTGGCACTCGGACCTGTCCTACAAGGAACTGCCGAGCCTGGGCTCGATGCTGCACGCTCAGGAACTGCCTTCCGAAGGCGGCGACACCTTGTTCGCCGACATGCACAACGCCTGGGACCAATTGCCCGAGCACCTGCGCAAAGCCGTCGAAGGCCGCAGCGCCGCGCATTCCTACACCGCGCGCTACAGCGAGACCAAGTTCGAAGGCAACTGGCGCCCGACCCTGACCCCTGAGCAACTCGCCCAAGTCGCCGAAGTGGTGCACCCGATTGTGCGCACTCACCCGGAAAACGGCCGCAAGGCGCTGTTCGTCAGTGAAGGCTTCACCACCCGCATCGTCGGCCTGCCAGAGGACGAAAGCCGCGACCTGCTGGCCCAGCTCTACGCCCACAGCGTGCTGCCGGAAAACATTTACCGCCATCAGTGGCAGCCCCACGACATGGTGTTCTGGGACAACCGCTCGCTGATCCACCTGGCGGCCGGTTGCCCGAGCCACCTGCGCCGCAAGCTGTTTCGCACCACCATCCAGGGCGATGCGCCGTTCTGATCGTGCTTTTACTCACGTTGTCCCGGCAAGAGAGATGAAATGAACGCGCCCCTGCAAGGCCACGCGGCCAGCAACCTGAACACCGCCCGGCCGTTGCTGGCGGTGGATAACGTCAGCCTCGAATACCGCACCCCCGAGCGCGTGGTGCGGGCCACTCACCAGGTCAGCTTCGAAATCGACCCGGGCGACCGTTACGTGCTGCTTGGCCCTTCGGGCTGCGGCAAATCCACCTTGCTCAAGTCCATTGCCGGGTTTATCAAACCCTGCGAAGGCGAGATTCGCCTGCTCGGAAAAAAGGTCGACGAACCCGGGCCGGATCGCATCGTGGTGTTCCAGGAGTTCGACCAGTTGCCGCCGTGGAAAACCGTCAAGCAGAACGTGATGTTTCCGCTGCTGGCGTCGAAAACCTTGAAGCGCCGCGAAGCCGAAGAGCGCGCGCTGCACTACCTCGACAAAGTCGGGCTCAGCGCCTTCGCCGATGCGTACCCGCACACCCTGTCGGGTGGTATGAAAGCCCGCGTGGCGATCGCCCGCGCCTTGGCCATGCAGCCGAAAATCCTGCTGATGGACGAACCGTTCGCCGCCCTCGACGCGCTGACCCGCCGCAAGATGCAGGAAGAATTGCTGCTGCTCTGGGAAGAGGTGCGTTTCACGTTGTTGTTCGTCACGCACTCCATCGAGGAAGCGCTGGTGGTGGGCAATCGCATCCTGTTGCTGTCGCCCCATCCTGGGCGCGTGCGCGCCGAAATTCACAGCCATCAATACGACCTGCACAGCCTCGGCGGTGTGGAATTCCAGGCGTCGGCGCGGCGGATTCATCGCCTGCTGTTCGATGAAGCGCCCGAGGCCGAACGTGAGTTGGGTTTCGCCGATATCCGCATCGCTTACTGAAAGGGGCCGCCCATGCGCCAGGAATTTGAAGTCAACCTCGAACCGCTGCTCAGCGTCCCCGTGGAACGCGAGCTGCCCCTGCGTCAACGCCTGTGGCAACAAGGCTGGCTGCGCAAGGGCCTGATCCTGATCGTGCTCGCGATCGTCTGGGAAGCCGTCGCGCGCTATCAGAACAACGACCTGCTGCTGCCGAGCTTCTTGCAGACCTCCCAGGCACTGTTCAATGGCCTGCTCAGTGGCGAGCTGTTGAGCAAGGTCTGGATCTCGCTGGCGGTGTTGATCAAGGGTTACCTGATCGGCATCGTGCTGGCGTTCGCCCTGACCACCCTGGCCGTGTCGACTCAGTTGGGCCGCGACCTGCTAAGCACCCTGACCTCGATGTTCAACCCGCTGCCGGCCATCGCCCTGTTGCCGCTGGCGCTGCTGTGGTTTGGCCTGGGGCAGAACAGCCTGATTTTCGTGCTGGTGCATTCGGTGTTGTGGGCCTTGGCGCTGAACACCTATTCGGGCTTCCTCGGCGTCTCCGAAACCCTGCGCATGGCCGGTCGCAACTACGGCCTCAAAGGCATGCGTTTTGTGCTGTTCATCCTCATTCCGGCAGCGCTGCCATCCATTCTGGCCGGGCTGAAAATCGGCTGGGCCTTTGCCTGGCGCACGCTGATCGCCGCCGAACTGGTGTTCGGCGCCACCAGCGGCAAGGGCGGGCTGGGCTGGTACATCTTCCAGAACCGTAACGAGCTGTACACCGACAAAGTGTTTGCCGGCTTGGCCGTGGTCATCCTGATCGGCTTGCTTGTGGAAAACCTGGTGTTCGACACCTTCGAGCGGCTGACCGTAAAGCGCTGGGGCATGCAGCGCTGATTCATCTTGCGGCCTGACGCCGTATCCCTGCTACGATTGCGCCCAGTTCACTCCCCACTGCTCACGAGTGCTTGGCATGCAATTACCCGACATGAACCTGTTGGTCGCCCTCGACGCCTTGCTCGACGAGGGCAGCGTGGTCGGTGCCGCGCGGCGGATGAACCTCAGCCCGGCCGCCATGAGCCGAACCCTCACGCGTATTCGCGAGGCCGTGGGCGACCCGATCCTGGTGCGCGCCGGCCGGGGCCTGGTGCCGACGCCCAAGGCCCTGCAGCTGCAAGGCCAGGTGCGCAACGTGGTGGAGCAGGCCGCGTTGTTGTTTCGCTCGGCGGATCAAGTGGACTTGAGCACGCTGCGCCGTCGCTTCAGCGTGCGCGCCAATGACTTCTTTATCGGCGTGTATGGCGGCCGCCTGTTCGACACCATGGAGCGCATGGCACCGTTGTGCGAGCTGTGTTTCGTGCCCGAGGCCGACACCGACGATGAAGCATTGCGCGAGGGCCGGCTGGATCTGCGGGTCAGCAATACCCTGCCGCCGAGCCCGGAAGTGAAAGTGCAAACCCTGTTCTCCACCACCTTCGTGGGCCTTGCGCGCGAAGACCACCCGCTGTTCGACGAAGAAATCACCGCTGCGCGCTTCGCCAGCTATTCCCACATCAGCATCTCGCGGCGCGGCAAAGCCCGCGGGCCGATCGACACCGCGTTGAATGCCCAGGGCCTGGAGCGCCGCGTGGCAATGATTGCCCCCGGCTTTCACGGTGCGATGTTCATGCTGCCCGACTCCGACTTGCTCCTTCCTGTTCCAAAAGAAGCACTGCTGAGTGCCACTCGCCTGAGGCTGCCATTGCGTGCGTTCCAGTTGCCGATCTCCTTGCCGACGCTGGTCCTGGCTCAATCCTGGCACCCGCGCTTTGACAAAGACCCAGCCCATAAATGGCTGCGCGAAACCATGCGCGAGAGTTGCCAGGCCACATGGCTGGAAGCCCAGCCCACTTAAAAGTGAACTCGGTCAATGTGGGAGCTGGCTTGCCTGCGATAGCGGTCTGTCAGTCAGCCCAGTGATGTCTGGCCCAACGCTATCGCAGGCAAGCCAGCTCCCACAGATTCCGGTGGTTGCTGATAGTTGCGTCTGACGCACTTATAAGCTGCCGACAAGTAACTTTTTGTCATGGGTTTGCCTGATTAAACTGCTCGGGTATTTATCATTCCGAGCTACCCCTTCATGACTTCCCTCGCTGCCCCCGCCCTCCAGGCTGCAGCCAAACCTGCTGCCTTGAGCCCGCCCGTGTTCGGCCCGCGCATCATCATCGGCTTGGTCGGTGTATTGCTGGCGGTGCTGGTCTCCGGTCTCAACGAGATGGTCACCAAAGTTGCTCTCGCCGACATTCGTGGTGCGCTGTACATCGGCTTTGACGAAGGCACCTGGCTGGTGGCGGCCTACACCGCCACCTCCGTGGCGGCCATGGCTTTCGCGCCCTGGTGTTCGGTGACGTTTTCCCTGCGCCGCTTCACGCTGTGCGCCATTGGTCTGTTTACGGTGCTGGGGATTCTGTGCCCGTTTGCACCGAACTACGAAAGCCTGTTGGCGCTGCGCACCGTGCAAGGCCTGGCCGGTGGTGCGTTGCCGCCGATGCTGATGACTGTGGCGCTGCGTTTCCTGCCGGCCAACGTCAAGCTGTACGGCCTGGCCGGCTACGCGCTCACCGCCACCTTCGGCCCAAGCCTGGGCACGCCGCTGGCGGCGCTGTGGACCGAGTATGTCGGTTGGCAATGGGCGTTCTGGCAGATCGTCGCGCCGTGCCTGCTGGCCATGGCCGCCGTGGCCTACGGCCTGCCGCAGGACCCATTACGCCTGGAGCGCTTCAAGCAGTTCAACTGGCGTGGCTTGCTGCTGGGCTTTCCGGCGATCTGCATGCTGGTGATCGGCCTGTTGCAGGGCAACCGCCTGGACTGGTTCGAGTCGGGCCTGATCACCTTCCTGCTGAGTGGTGGCACGCTGTTGCTGGTGCTGTTCATGTTCAACGAATGGTCGTGCCCGGTGCCCTTCTTCAAGCTGCAGATGCTCGGCCTGCGCAACCTGTCATTTGCCTTGATCGTGCTGGCCGGCGTGCTGATGGTGCTGACCTCGGTGATCATCATCCCGTCGAGTTTTCTCGCCCAGGTGCAAGGTTATCGGCCGCTGCAAACCGCGCCAATCATGCTGCTGATGGCGTTGCCACAGTTGATCGCGCTGCCGCTGGTGGCGGCGCTGTGCAACCTGCGCCGGGTCGATTGCCGCTGGGTATTGGGGATCGGCCTGGGCATGTTGGTGTTGTGTTGTGTGGGCAGTTCGCAACTGACCTCGGCGTGGATTCGCGACGATTTCTATGGCCTGTACCTGCTGCAAATCTTCGGTCAGCCCATGGCCGTGCTGCCGCTGCTGATGCTGTCCACCGGCAGTATCCAGCCGATGGACGGGCCGTTCGCCTCGGCGTGGTTCAACACCATCAAAGGCCTCGCCGCCGTGATCGCCACCGCCGTGCTCGACACGCTGACCACCCAGCGCCTGCACTTTCACTCGACGGTGCTGGTGGACAACCTGGGCAACTCGCCCCTGGCCGACGGCGATGCGCCGGGCCTGGCCCACAGGCTGCACGAGCAGGCCGTGGTACTGACCTCTTCGGACCTTTATTACGTCATGGCCGCTGTCGCGGTGGCGTTGATTCTGCTGATTTTCTGGATGCCCACGCGGATTTTTCCGCCCCGCGCTCCGACCTAGCCACAAGGAATTCTCATGAAACGCAAAGACAAAATCGCCGTCGCCGTTATCACCGTGTTTGCCGTCGGCGTGCTGGTGTACCTGGTTGCGCCGGGCCTGCTCGGCAATAAACGCCAGACCACCAACGACGCCTTCATCGCCGCCGACTTCACCCTGGTGGCGCCACGGGTGGCCGGGTTCATCAAGGAAGTGCTGGTGGAAGACAACCAGCGCGTCAAAGCCGGCCAGTTGTTGGCGCTGATCGACGACCGCGATTTTCGCGCCGCCGCCCAAGCTGCCGACGCTGACACGCTGGTGGCCCAGGCCCAACTGAAAAACGCCATCGCCACCCTTGAGCGCCAAAGCTCGGTGATCGCCCAGGCCCAGGCCACCGTGGCGGCAGACCGCGCCGAAGTGGCGTTCGCTGAACACGAGTTGAACCGCTACAACCACCTTGCCGGTGTCGGCGCGGGCACGGTGCAGAACGCGCAGCAAGCCAAGACCCGCATCGACCAGGCCACCGCGCGCCTGGCCAATGCCACGGCGGTGCTGGCCGCCGAACGCAAGCAGGTGGAAATCCTCACGGCTCAGCGCGATGCCGCCGAGGGCGGCCTCAAACGAGCCCAGGCGGCGCTGGAGATGGCCAGTTATCAGCTGTCATACACGCGCATCGTGGCCCCGGTGGACGGCATGGTCGGTGAGCGAGCGGTGCGGGTCGGCGCTTACGTGACCCCGGGCAGCAAGATCCTCGCGGTAGTGCCGTTGGCCGAGGCTTTTGTGGTGGCCAATTTCCAGGAAACGCAGCTGTCGCATATGCACGCCGGCCAAGCCGTGCAAGTGCGCGTCGACAGCCTTGACGGTGAACTGCTCAACGGCCATCTGGAAAGCCTCGCGCCGGCTACCGGCGTGACCTTTGCTTCGGTCAAACCCGACAACGCCACCGGCAACTTCACCAAGGTGGTGCAGCGCATTCCGGTGAAAATCGTGCTGGAGCCCAACCAGCCGCTGACCGAGCGCCTGCGCGTCGGCATGTCGGTGGAAGCCAGTGTCGACACCCAGCCGGTCGCGCAACAACGTGAGGTGGCGCAGCAATGAGACACTTTGCCTGGCTCACCTTGAGCCTGATCAGCCTCAGCGCCTGCACCGTCGGGCCGGACTTCCAGAAGCCTCAGGGCTCGCCAGTCACCCAGTGGAACGAACCCCAAGGCCGCCAGGCGGCCAGCCGCGCGGTCACCGACCCCTTGCAGGAGCGCTGGTGGGACGTGTTCCACGATGAGCAACTCTCGGCCCTGACGCGCCGCGCGCTCACCGACAACCTAGACCTGAAACTCGCCAGCAGCCGCCTGCAACAAAGCCGCGCCGTGCGCCAGGTGACCACCGCCGAACGCTACCCGAACGTGAACGCCACCGGTGACTACCTGCGCCAGCGCAACAGTGCGAAGGGCTTGAGCGACCCGTCCAACAACAATGGCCAGTCCGCCTATAACCAGTGGGACATGGGTTTCTCCGCCGCCTGGGAGCTGGACTTCTGGGGCCGGGTCAAACGCGAAACCGAAGCCGCCGACGCCACCCTGCAAGTCGCCGAAAACGACCGCCGCGCGGTGTTGTTATCGGTACTCGCCGAGACGGCCCAGGACTACATCCAGCTGCGTGGCGTGCAGAACACCCGCGCCGTCACCGAGCAAAACCTCGACGTTGCGCGCCACAGCCTCAAGCTCTCGCAACTGCGCCTGGCTGACGGCGTGGCAACGGATCTGGACGTCGCCGAAGCCGCCGCCCAGGTGGCCGCCATCGAAGCGCGCCTGCCGGACTTGCAGCAGCGCCAGGACCAGTTGATCAATGCCCTGAGCCTGTTGATGGGCGCGCCACCGCAAGCGCTGCATGCGCAATTGTCCAAGGACGCCGCCGTCCCGCAAACCCAGCGCCAGGTCGCGATCGGCCTGCCGTCGGAGCTCGCTGAACGCCGCCCGGATATCCGCCAGGCCGAGGCGCGTTTGCATGCGGCCACCGCCAACATCGGTGTGGCCAAGGGCGATTTCTACCCGCGCATTACCCTGTCCGGCAGCCTCGGCTCGCAAGCCCTGCAACTCTCGGATTTCGGTTCGTGGGGCTCGCGCGCATTCGCCTTCGGCCCGCAATTCAGCCTGCCGTTGTTCAATGGCGGGCGCCTGCAAGGCATGCTCAACCTGCGCGAAGCCCAGCAACAGGAAGCGGCGCTGGCCTACCAGCAAACCGTGCTGCGCGCCTGGCATGAAATCGACGACCAACTGACCCGCTACAACGCCAGCCAACTGCGCCGCGACAGCCTCGCCGAAGCCGTGCGTCAGAACCAGATCGCGCTGACCACTGCGCAACATCAATACGTGGAAGGCGTGGTGGATTTCGTCAACGTGCTCACGGTGCAAAGCGCACTGCTGGCGACGCAAGAACAATGGGTAGAAAGCTCCACCGGCGTGTCGCTGGCCATGGTGGGGTTGTACAAGGCGCTGGGTGGCGGGTGGGAGTCGGTGTATCCGCTGCAAACTGCCGGAAATAAGTTGTTGTAGGGGCTTTCCTTATTTTAGCGACGTTGACCGTTTTGCGGGTTGGGGGCAGTAGCCTTTCAAGGCTCAACCTCCAGAGTTCTACGTATGCCTTTTGAAAATCCCTACGCGCCGCCGCTCGCTGAGTTGGCCCCGCCGAGCACTAAACACACCACGTTCTTTGTCGTTGCGCCTCTGGCCTGAAGATCCAGGCTGATCAATTTGAAGAGAACAACGATGTCTTGACTTTTTATTCTTAAGAAAACCTGAGTGTCCTCTGTCCTCTGTCCGCGGACAGAGGACAGTTGCTTTCATAGCGTTGACCCCCCTGTCAACGATTCTGCAAAAACACCACATACCCGCGAAACCACTCATTCCCTTGCAAATACCCCGGCGCCTCCCACTCCCCGCCCTGAATCAATCCGACCTTGAACGGCACGCCCAGCCGGTTCATGCGTGGCAAATACGCCGCGTAATCCGGGATGCTGTGGCGCCCTTGATACGTTTGCACCACCACTTCATCCACCACGCCTTTGAGTTGGGCAATGGCGGCCGGATCGGCGTTGCTGCTCCAGTCCATCAGGCCGGTGATGCTCAGGCGCAGTTCAGCGGGCAGGCGTTGGCGCAGGTCGCGCAGGAAGTCGGCGTATTCATGCAGGTATTGGGTGCGGGCGTCGAAGTCGATCTGAATGCCGACCACCGGGTTGCCCGCGTCACGCCAGCGTTGCACTTGGCCGAGCAGTTGGCTGTAGACCCGCTCGGGCCAATGCAGAGTGTGGGCGCGGTAGACCACCCAGATTTCGCCCTGTGTCAGGCGCGGCACGCTCATGCCCTGGGCGATCAATTGCACGCCGCGCTCGGGTGCGCGGCGGGTGGCGTTGATCTGGCCCTGGAGGATGTACAGGGTTTTCGCCTGTTTGAGCACTGGCTGGGGCGTGACGCCACTCCACAGCCAGAAGGCGTCGTAGTCGCGGGCGTCGACGGCGCCGAAGGCCGGGCTTGCCAGCAACAGCAAGCCAAGCCACAGGGGCTTCACCAGTAATACTGCAGCGATTTGCCCCACTGGGTGTCGGCAAAGCCGCTTTTGAGCTGGCGGAACCAGGCTTTGCGCACGGCCGGTTCGACGTCAACGCCACCACAGCTGTTATAGCCGGACGGTGAATAGCAGTTGATGGCGCGAAACAGGGCGTAGGCCTTGTCAGTCTTCGGCGCCTTGGCGTTGGCGATCACCTGTTTGTAGCCGTCCAGCCGCGAGAAGGTTTCCCCTGGGAACTGCGAGGCGGTGCTGCCCAGGCTGCCAGCGGCGCGGGCCTGTTCCAGTGGCATGCCGTCCAGGCCATTGCGCAGGATGAACTCGCCAAAGCAGTTGAGCCCCTGCGGGTTTTTGGGATCGTTCTGCAAGGTGGCGGCGGTTTGCGCGATGCTCGGGCAGGCGTAGCCGGACTCGGCTTTGTCACCGTTCCACTGGAACAGCTTCAGGCTTTGGCCGCCGCTGTAGACGTAGCCCAGGCTGGTGCCGAGTTTGTCGTCCGGCGCTGCCGCCGGCAATTGCTTGAGGTCGTCGGCGAAGGTGGCGAACTGGCCGCGCAGCAAATCTTTGTACAGCAGCACGAATTGCGCGGTCTGGCGTTCCACAGGGTCGCTGGCTTTGGCGATCTGCTGGCGCAGCAAATCAGGACCGGCAACGTTGCGCAGCAGGATGTAACGCACCTGCCTGGCACTGATCGGCGAGTCGGCGGCGAACACCTTGGCCAGTTCGCCGCTGCGCTCGTAGTTCATCGCCAGGGCCAGTTCCAGTTGGTCGCGTTGCAGCGCCCATTTGGCCAGCGGCAGCAGTTGCAGCCACAGGTCCTGCGCACCTTTGACGTCTTGCTTGGCTTCGAGGGCGAGGGCGCGCAGGGTCTGCTGGCTGAAGGCGAAGTAATTGAGGCTCGACGGCACATTCTGGGGCAATTGCTTCAGGGCGGCGTCTGGCTGATGCTCGATGTACAGCGCGTTTACGGCCAGCAAGTAGTCGTAGAGTTGCGGCTCGCCGGAGAACGCGGCTTTCTGCTTTTCCAGGTCGGCGCGGCTGAGGGCCGGCTGGCCGCCGCCGCGCATCACCATCAGGTCGCTGACGAGCTGGATCATCGGCGTCTTGACCGTTTCACTGTTGACCATCAGCAGCTTGAGGTCAGCTTCCTCCACCAACTCATCCACGCTCACGTTGCGCTGTTCGTCCGTCGCCTGGGTCAGCTGCCAGGCATACGCCTCGGCGAGTTTGCTGTTGTCGTTGGCCAACCAGTACACCCGGCGCAACAGGCCGCGTGCCGAGGCCGCGTATTCGCCCTGTGGATAAGTTTTCAGGTAGGCGTCGAAGCCTTGCTCGGCGTCAGCCAACGCCGGCTTATCCACACGGTCGAGCTGCGGCACGCCGTCTTCGCCGTAGACATTGTCCTGGGCCAGGTTCAGCGCATTACGCGCGGTCATGTACAGCGCGGTCTCTTTCAGCCAAGGCGAAGCGGCACTCTGGGTGGCGACGAAGCCAGGCCCGGCGTAGGTAAAACGCCCGGTGTAGAAGTCGGCAGCGGCTTGCAGGTAGGTACGCAACAGCTGGCCTTCGGGCGAACTGATGTCTTGCGGCGGCTCCACGACCGGGCCCACCCATTCACACGTGGTGAGCAATTGCAGGCGCGCTTTCACCAGCAGGTCGCGTTCGGCGGTTGGGATGTCGGCGTTGATGACCTGGTTGATAAACGCGCTGGCGCTGGCCTCGTCGTTGCTGCGGCAGCGGCTGCCCTCGCCGTTGAGGAAGGCATCGCCGGCGGCTGTTTTATCGGCGCGCTGAATGCCCAGCGGCTCGATCAGTGCGTCGAGCGGGGAAGCCTTTGGCGCGTCTGCGGTATTGACCGGCTCCACTTCACCACGCGGGGCGAGGCGGTACACCGGAAACGGCACCGGGCCAAAACCCTGGGACAGGTCATCTTCGCTCAGGACGTTGGGTGTCAGCGGCGTGTTCTTTTTGTCGGCCAGCAGCAGGCGCAAGTTGACCCGGCTGTCATTGCCCGGGCTCAGGAAGGGCAGGTTGCTGCATGCGTCCAGCGTGTCACGCGACACGCGCCAGTCGGGGTAGCACGAGTCGTCCGAACTGGCCTGGGCCTGTAGGGGGATTCCGGCAAGCAGGGCCAGTGCCAGAGGTGACAGAAAACCGATGCGCATGACGTGTCCTTGATCCTGAGTCCTTGGAAGGCGCCAATCATAGCGTGATCCGGCGGCGGCTTCGGTGAAGGCCTGCACAAATTGCTGATTTGTTCGATTTTCGGTAGTGGCAATTTAACCTCGCTGCCCTAGACTGCGGTCATCGTCAGGGAGGATCGTATGAAGCAATTGCGAATAGGGATGTTGAGTCTTGCCTGCCTGATGGGCTTGGCCTTTGTGGCCAGGGCGGACGACCCGCTGCTGGATCATCCGCCAGTGCCTGCTGCCGGCAATGACAGTGACGCGCGAGGCGTACTGCGCGCCCGTGACCAAGCGATGCTGGCCAGCGAGTTGTCGGGGCGCATCGTCGAATTGCCCTTCAGCGAAGGCGAGTCGTTCAAAAAGGGCGACACCCTGGCGCGTTTCGATTGTTCGGCCTACCAGGCCCAGCTGAATGCCGCCCAGGCCGCCAGCCGTGGCGCCGGTGAAGAGCTGGCCCACAACAAGCAACTGGCCGCGCTCAATTCCGTGGGGCGTTTTGAAGTGGCCCGCGCCGAAGCCAAGCTCACCGAAACCCAGGCCCAGTCGCAGGTTTACCAGGTGCAGGTCAAGCGTTGCAGCGTGCTGGCGCCGTATGACGGCCAGGTCGTGCAGCGCAAGGTCCAACGTTATGAAAGCGTGTCGGCCGGGGCGCCGCTGTTGGAAATCGTCGACAACCGCAGCCTGGAAATCCACCTGCTGGTGCCGTCGCGCTGGATGAGCAAGCTCAAGCCGGGGCAGACGTTCAACTTCACCCCCGATGAAACCGGCCAGGCGTTCAGCGCTACGGTCAAACGCCTCGGCGCCCGTATTGATGAGGGCAGCCAGACCTTGTTGCTGGTCGCTAGCTTGCCCAACGCTGCAGGCCTGATGGCCGGCATGAGCGGCACCGCCCACTTTGCGCAACTGCAATGAATGCACCGATGCCGGGCAACACTGAACGCGTGTTTGCGCAGTTCCTCGACCTTGAGCGCCAGACCCGCGCCGCGCGCACCACCGAGCAACTGGCCTACAGCCTGGTGAATGACGGCCAGCCGTTGTTCGGCTATCGCCATGCCGCGCTGTTGATCGCTGGCAAAGTGCAGGCGGTGACGGCGGTGAGCAGCGTTGATCCGAACGCGCCGTTTGTAGCCTTTGTCGAGCAGGCCGTCGCGCAGTTGCACAAACAGGCGTTGAGCCAGACCGCCCGCGTGGTGCCGGCTGAACTATTGAGCGACGCGCTGCAAGCCGACTGGCAGAGTTTGTCCGCTGGCCAGGTGTTCTGGTTGCCATTGATAGACCCGCAAGGCCGTGTTTTCGGCGGCCTGTGGATTGCACGGGACACGCCCTGGAACCCGGCCGAGCACGTACTGCTGGCGCAGTTGGGCGACACTTACAGCCACGCCTGGCTTGCGCTGCAGCCGCGCCAGCCGTGGCGGTTGCGCCTGACGCGCAAGCGCCAGGTGGCCGTGGTGGTCGCGCTGCTATTGATGTTGCTGATTCCGGTGCGCCAATCGGTGCTGGCACCCGCTGAAGTGGTGCCGCTGGCCGGGCAAGTGGTGGCGGCGCCGTTGGATGGAGTGATTGCCGAATTTCTGGTCAAACCCAACCAGTCGGTGAAAACCGGCGACCTGCTGCTGCGCTTCGAAAGCACCACGCTTACCGCCCAGGCTGACGTAGCGGCGCGGGCCTTGGGCGTGGCCGAAGCAGAGCTGAAGGCCAACGCCCAGCGGGCGTTCGCCGATGCCGAATCGAGTTCGCGCATCGACCTGCTCGCCGCGCGGGTCGAGCAAAAGCGCGCCGAGCGCGACTACGCCCGCGAACTGCTCAAACGCAGCGAAGTGCGCGCCGAGCGCGACGGCATCGCCGTGTTCGCCGACGCCGAACGCTGGACCGGCAAGCCTGTGCAAACCGGCGAGCGCCTGCTGCAGATTGCCGACCCTGGCCAAGCCGAATTGCGCATCGAATTGGCCGTGGGCGATGCGATTGCCCTTGAGCCCAATGCCCAAGTGGCGCTGTTCCTCGACAGCGATCCGCTGCAACGTCACCTGGCAACCCTGCAACGCGCAGCGTATGAAGCGCAGCCCACACCGGGCGGCCAGTTGGCCTATCGCCTGGACGCGCAGTTCGACGAAGCGCCGCCGCGTATCGGCCTGCGTGGCACGGCGAAGATTTTCGGTGACCGCGCGCCGCTGGCGCTGTACCTGCTGCGCCGACCGCTGGCCGGCCTGCGCCAGAGCGTTGGTCTCTGATGAACCTGCCCAAACTGCGTGAAGACTTGCAGCTGTCCAGCGCCGGCGCGGCCCTGGACGGCTCGCCGCGCTGGACCTTGGCCGACCCGGTGCGCGGGCGCTATTTCAAGCTCGGCGCAAGTGCTATTCGCTTGCTGCGGCATTGGTCCCTGGGCGACCCGGAAAAAGTCCTGCAAGCCGCCAACCGCGAGCCGGGCTTGCCCTTGGGTGGCAGCGAAGTGGATGAGCTGTTGAGCTTTCTGCGCGCCCACGACCTGATCGCTGCCCTCGACCCGGAACAGCGCGCCAGCTATGTCTATAAAGCCGCCGCGCAAAAACACAGCTTGTGGCAGGTGCTGCTGCATCAATACTTGTTTTTCCGCATTCCGCTGTGGCGCCCGGATGCTTTTCTGAACCGGGCGTGGCCGTGGTTGGCGCGCTTCGGGCCGGGTTTGCTGCGGTACGGGCTGCCGACAGTGTTGGTGCTCGGCGTGTTTCTGGTCGCGCGAGATTGGCAGCGCTTTCTGGCGACCTTTCCGCATTTGTTCAGCCTGGGCGGTGCCCTGGCGTTCGGTGTGGCGCTGTTCTTTGCCAAGCTGTGCCATGAATTCGGCCATGCCTTCATGGCCAAGCGCGCCGGGTGCCGGGTGCAGAGCATGGGCGTTGCGTTCATGGTGCTGCTGCCGATGTTCTACACCGACGTGAGTGACGCTTGGCGCGTCAATGACCGTCGCGCGCGGCTGATGATCGGTGCCGGCGGGGTGATGGCCGAGTTGTTGCTGGCGTGCATCGCCCTGCTGGCCTGGTCGCTGTTGCCGGACGGCCCGGCGCGCACGGCGGCGTTCATGCTGGCGAGCGCCACCTGGCTGACGACGCTGGCGATCAACCTCAACCCGTTCATGCGCTTTGATGGTTACTTCCTGATCAGTGATCTGTGGGGTGTGGATAACCTGCAAGCTCGCGCCTTTGCGTTGTGCCGCTGGCGTTTGCGTGAGCTGCTGTTCGGCTATGGCGAGCCGGCGCCGGAGCCGTGGTCGCCGGTGATGCAGCGGCGGTTGTTGGCGTGGGGCTACCTGGCGTGGCTGTGGCGCGCGGCGCTGTTTTTGGGCATCGCATTGGCGGTGTATCACCTGTTCTTCAAGTTGCTCGGGATCTTCCTGATGCTGGTGGAATTGGTGTGGTTCATCTTCCTGCCGATCTTCAAGGAATGGCGCGAATGGTGGAGCCGCCGCAGCCAGGCCCATGCACCTCGGGTATTACTCAGCAGCCTGGGTTTGGTGCTGATCGTGCTGGCGCTGGTGGTGCCATGGCGCAGCGCAGTGGAGTTGCCGACCATGCTCGAAGCCGGGCGCGCCAGTGCGCTGCATGCGCCGGTGGCGGCGCGGGTCAAGGCGTTACACGTGGTGGACGGGCAGGTGGTGACCCAGGGGCAGGTGCTGATCGAGCTGGAGTCGCCGGACCTGGACGCGCGGCAAAGCATCGTGCGCCGCGAAGTCGACATTCTGCAGTTGCAGATGCGCCGTCAGGCCGGGCGCAGTGAAACGGCGGCGGATGCCGGCATCAATGATCAGCGCCTGTCCCAGGCCCTGGCGGAATACCGTGGCCTGGCTGCCCAGCGCGAACGCCTGCTGCTGCGCGCACCTCATGCCGGCACCGTGCGCGATGTGCTGCCGCAATTGAGCGTGGGCCGTTGGCTGTCGCCCAAGGACCCGCTGGCGCAAGTGGTGGAAGAGGGCGCACGCCTGCGTGGTTACGTGGCGGAGGCCGAATTATGGCGCGTGGCGCCGGGGGCGACCGGGCGGTTTATTGCCGATGACCCGATGCACGCGGCTATCTCGGTGGAGTTGACGGATATCGACGCCAACGGCGTGGCCTACCTGGACCAGGAGGCGCTGACCTCTGACCACCACGGGCCGATTGCCGTGCGCCGGGATGAAAATCAGCGCCCGGAGCCGGTGCAGGCCCAGTACGGCGCACGGTTGAAAAGCCTGCAAGCGATCGAGACGCCCCGTCAGCCGCTGCGTGGCGTGACGGTGTTGCAAGGGCGCAGTGAATCGGTGCTGGGCGTGGCCTGGCGACGTGCGGCGGCGTTGGGCGTGCGGGAAAGCGGGTTCTGACAGGAGTTGAACACAATGTTGAAAAAGGAGGGCGCCTTGGCGCAAGGCCTGGTGGTGCGCCCGTCACACAGCGCAGACGGGCCCTTTTTGCAGGGCCTGTACCGCTCGGCGCGCGCGGATCTGCAGTGGATCGACGGCGAGCAGGCGCTGGTCGAGGAGGTGATCGCCCAGCAATTCCAGGTGCAGGAAAAGGGCATGGATGAGCATTTTCCTGGCGCCCTGCACTACGTGATCGAGAAACTGGGCACGCCCATTGGCGCGTTGAGCGCTGACTTCGGGCCCAATGAAATCCGCGTGCTGTACCTGGCGTTTATCCCCGCCGCGCGAGGCCAGGGTTTTGGTCGTGCGGTACTGCAAGGCGTGCAGCAGGCCGCTGTGCAGGTGGTGTGCCCGGTGACCACGGTGGTGTGGGCGAGTAACCCCCACGCGCGCCAGCATTACCTGGCGCTGGGGTTTCGTGTGGAGCAAGAGACGCCCGCCGCGCAGCGCTTGGTGTGGTACCCGTCTCAGTTGAACACGATGCAGAAGTAGCCGCGCCCGGCGTCGCGGCCCATGGCGGGCTCGCGGGACACAAAAACGTGCTCCAGGCAGGTGTCCGCCAGTGGCAAGCGGCATAAACCGTCGATGAAATCCGTGGGCACCAGGCTTTCGAGCAACACGCTGAAGGCGCCGCGCGGGCTGCCCGGCAAGCTGGCTTTAGGGGCATCGGTCAGGCGTTGGACCTGTATCGGCAACGCTGAACCATCGGGCAGATACAGCACGCTGGTTCGCTCCAGCAACGGGCGAAAATGTTCGAGGGTGACCAGGTTCAACATGCAGGGCTCCACGTCAGAAGTGCCGGGGCTTGAGGGCCCCGGCCGGGGGTTAGTTGCGCGATGGAAAGATCCCGTTCAAGGCAATGCTGAAGTTGATCGCCAGGTAGGGGTTCATGGTCGCCATGGGCTGACCTTGGCCGGCGGGGCTGATCGCGCCTCCGCTGACGGCGGTGCTGACGCCCTGCAGGGCCACCGGCGTGGCGCCCTGTTGGTCGGAATAGATCGCAGCACTGCCCGGCCCGGCGCCTGACGCGCCGATAAATGAGTTGGTGGCGGTGGGTAAGGTCACTGGGTTGCTGGCGGGCACCGCCAGTTGCACGGCGGTGGCGACAGTGATCGGCGTCATGGCATGCGTGTGGTTGGGAAGATTAAGCAGCGTAGCGGTCACCGACTCCGTGCCCGAGACCTCGCCGATGACCCGCGTCGACAGGCCCGCGCCGGCGCCCTGGCCGATGGGCATGCGACCTTGCAGGTTCGGCAGCATGAAGGTCGTTGTGCCATTGCCGCCGTAAATGATGCCGAGCAGCGAATAAAGCGCCTGGTACTGGCTGAGCGGCAAGGTTTGACCGGCGCACAGGGCCCAGTCTCTGGGGGCGAAATCAAACGCAAAGGGTTGGATGGTGCCAATGAAAACTTCCATGGATCGTTCATCCTTGTAATGGGTTTAACAGGGTGTGACGCCAATCGATCTGGTGTCATCGCAGAGCGTAGTCGCAGGTTTTACGCGCCGCCCGACGGTTGCAAAACAGCAAGCGAAACCGGGGCTTTTGTCCTAGAGTGGCGCTTGTTTGCGGATGTGCAGGGTTTGCCCGAAAAACGGGCAGTGTCAGGGGAATTGAGGTGCGACGGTCTGTGGTAGAACAAGACGACAAAGTGGCGGCATTTCCCGCAGTCAATCGCCTTTCGGGGGCTTGGGAAGGCGCCGGCTGGCTCAGCCGGTTATGGTGGGTGCCGATCCTGGCGCTGGCCATGGCCGCGCGCTTCTATGGCCTGACGGCGGCGGCGATCTGGGGTGACGAAGGCTCGAGCCTGCTGCTCAGCGAATACGCCATGGACGACCTGTGGTTTCACGCCGCCCATGATGTGCACCCGCCGCTGTATTTCTTCATGCTGCGTGGCTGGATCGAGGTATTTGGCGACAGCATCTGGTCGATTCGGGGCATGAGCGCCATTCCCGGTGTGGTCGCGGTGGGCCTGGGCATCTGGCTGACGCGCACGCTGTCGACCCGGCGCGCCGCCCTGCTGGCAGGCGTGCTGCTGGCGCTGTTTCCCACCGCGGTGCGTTACAGCCAGGAAGTGCGGATGTACTCGCTGCTGGCCGTGTGGTTGCTGGGCGCCACGCTCGCGCTGGTGTACTGGGTGCGCCAGCCTGCGCGCACGCGGTACCTGGCGGTTTACGTGCTGCTGATGGCTGCCGGGTTCTACACCCATTACTTCACAGCGTTGTGCGTGCTGGTGCATTGGCTCTATCTGGGGCTGTTATGCACCTGCCAGGCACCGGGCCAACGCTTGATTATCCGCCCGTCGTGGTGGTGCGCAAATACCGCGATTGTGGCGTTATACCTGCCCTGGCTGCCGAACCTGCTTGACTTGACCCAGCACATTGATCAGCTCAAGGTCGGCGGTGACATAGGGTGGGAAGACCCGGTTTCGCTTATTTCCGTACCGTCGATGATCTGGCAGTTCACGCTTCAGGATGAAGGCATTGGTTTCTGGCCGCCGTTGTTCTGGCTGTTCCCACTGCTCTTGATCGCTGTCGTGGTTATTACTGCGTGGCGTGATCACGATCGCTATCGTCCGGCTTGCCTGATGGCGTTGTTCCTCCTGCTGCCACTGCTGCTGGTATACGGGGTTTCGTTTATTTCCCCGGTCTTTATCGAGCGCTATCTCACCGTATACGCGCTGGGTTTGCCGCTCCTGCTGGCGCTGGCCATCGATCGTCTGCCCAAACGCCTTTCGTGGCTGGGCGCAGTGTTGTTTGTGCTATTTGTCGGTGTGGAGCTGCTGGGGTTGAAGAACAACGCCACCGTGGACGTGCATAATCAATTCAATGTGCCGGTAGAGTTCGTTAACCGCAATTATCAGGAGGACGACCGTATCGTCCTCAGCGACATGCTGTGGTACCTCCCCTACGTGTATTACGACCAGACCGACGCGCAATTGCAGCTATACACGCCGCCCAAACCCGACGGCACATCAACGCGGCCAAACGCCTATGGCTTTGGCACCCTGGTGGACCAGGACGGCGGCCGCATTTACCTTGACCGCCTTTCGGCATTGCCGGCGGATACACGTCGCGTCTGGCTGATCAGCAGCAACGAAATGCCGGACGATTTCGCGCCGATTCCCGAAGGCTGGCGACAATTGTTGCAGCAGGACGGTGGCGGTGCGCGGGCACGGTTATTTGTACTGTGCCGCGGGCCAGAGCCCTCGCAGCCTGAGGGCTGCCACTAATTACAAATCGGCATTAGACGAATGCCAAAATAGTGGCAAATGCCCACTAGTCGACACTGCAATCCTCAGCTACGCTTCGGCCACAAATGGATTTTTGGCCTACAAAGTGGTGAACGGATTGCAGTATCACTTCATCTCGGGTTTGCCGCGTTCCGGATCGACCCTGCTCTCTGCCATTTTGTTGCAGAACCCGCGTTTTCACGCGGGCATGACCAGCCCGGTGGGGTCACTGTTCTGCAGCGTACTGGACCAGTGCAGCGCGGGCAGTGAGTTCGGCGCGGTGATCGATACCCACATGCGCCGTCGCCTTCTGCGCGGCCTGTTCGACTCCTATTACGCTGACAAGGCCGATAAACCGGTGGTGTTCGACACCAACCGCCTGTGGAGCTCGCGTCTTCCGGCCATCAATGATCTGTTCCCTCAGGCCAAGGTCATCGCCTGCGTGCGCAATGTTGCGTGGGTCATGGACAGCCTGGAGCGTCTGTACCGCGCCAACCCCTTCGAAAACACCAAACTGTTCGTTGATGCCGCCGAACGCAACACGGTCTACAGCCGTTGCGAAACCCTCGCCCAGCGCAACCGCCTGGTCGGGTTTGCGTGGGCAGCGCTCAAGGAAGCCTATTACGGCGAGCACGCCGACTCCCTGTTGATCATCGATTACGACTTGTTGAGCCAAGCACCGGAGCGGGTCATGCGCTTGGTGTATGACTTCATCGACGAACCGTGGTTTGAACACGATTTCGACAACCTTGCCTACGACGCGCCGGCGTTTGACCAGGCGTTGGGTGTCTCGGGCTTGCATAAGGTCCAGCCCAAGGTCCGCTTGCAAACGCGCCGCACCATCTTGCCACCTGACCTGTTCCAGCAGTATGCCGAACTGTCGTTTTGGCTGGACGGGTCAGCCAGCGCCGCCAATGTAATCCGTATGAAGGCCGACGCCGCGATCAGTTGATCGCGGCGTTTCTTTTCCCTCAAAGAACGTTCGACCCCGGGTGAGCCGCATGTGGTGGAGCAATCGCAAGTCGCGGGGTACGCAAGCCTTACAGGCGCGGGTCTCGCCAATGATCATGCACCTGGAACCGCGCATGCTGTTCGACGGCGCAGTCGCCGCCACCGTGGCCGAAGCGGCGCAACCTGACAGCCATCCCACCGCCGACGCCGCCAAGCCGCCCACAGCCGATCACCCGACCGTGAGCAAAGACACCCACGGCCAGGCCGATGCGCCTGCCGTTTCACCTGTGGCCGTGCCCGGGCAAACCGTGTTGTTTGTGGACGCCCGAGTCAAAGACTCCGCCAGCTTGTTGCAAGGCGTGGCGCCGGGTACCCAGGTGGTCCAGCTGGACGCGAGCAAAGACGGCCTGCAGCAAATTGCCGACTACCTCGACACCCATCAGGGCGTCAGCTCGGTGCAGGTCATTGCCCATGGCAACGCGGGCGATCTCTGGCTCGGCACCACCTACCTGTCGGCCGACAACGTCGCGGCGCGCAGCGCGGTGCTGGGGCAGATCGGCAAAGACATGAACGTCGGCGGCGACATCCTGATCTACGCCTGCTACACCGCAGAAGGCCAGCGTGGCGTGGACTTTGTCGACTCGCTCGCCGCGTTGACCGGCCGCGATGTCGCAGCGTCCACTAACCGCACCGGCGTGGGTGGCGACTGGAACCTCGAAATCGCCACCGGCAGCATTGAAAGCGCCAATGTGCTCTCGACCAAAGCCATGAGCGAGTATCAGTGGGGACTGGCCACCTGGACCGCCACCAACAACCTCGACAGCGGGGCCAATTCCCTGCGTGCGGAACTGGCCCTGGCGCAGAACGGTGACATCGTCACGTTCAGTGCATCAATGACGGTTAATTTGAACAGTGAGTTGCTGGTCAACAAAAACATCACGATCGATGGCGACCTTAACAACGACGGCGTTGCCGACGTCACGTTGAGCGGCCAGTACAAAACCCGGGTGATTGAAGTGGCGTCCGGCAGCACCGTAGTGCTGGATGGCTTGGTGATCACCAAGGGCTTGGCAGCCGGCGACGGTGCCAACAGTGGTTTCACCGCCGGTAACGCGTTGGGCGGCGGTATTTTGAACGCCGGCAACCTGACCCTGAGAAACGTCACCGTGACCGCCAATGCGGCGTCGGGCGGCGGTGGCGGCGGTGGCGTGACCCCAATTTACGCCGGCGGCTCCGGCGGCGGCGGTGGCGGGGTGGGTGGCGCTGGCGGCGGCAGCGGCGGTAACACGACAGCCCAAGGGCGGCCGACGTATTTTGGTACGGCTGGCGGCTCAGGCGCCGGTGGCATCGGCGGCAGCTATGACTCGGTCCACCTCGGTGGCCGAGGCGGCGCAGTCAGCGGTGCCGGCGGTACAGGCGGCACGTCGGGTGCGTCGGGCTACAGCGTTGGCGGCAACGGCGGCACCGCGGGCATCGGCGGTATCACCGTGGGCGGCGGCGGTGGCGGCTCGGGTTGGAACAAAGTCGGTGGCATCGGTGGCTCTGCCGCTGGCGGCATCTACAACTCCGGCACACTCACCGTGGTTGGCACTTCGCACATCACCGGCAACATTGCGGCTGGGGGCGGTGGCGGCGGTGGCGGCGGGTTGGCGAGCTATGGCGGGAGCGTCGACAACGGCGGTGCCGCAGGCCAGGGTATCGGCGGCATCTGGAACAAAGGCACGTTGCTGATCACGGCTGCCAACTTTTCGGCCTTGAGCGGTAACGTCGGTGGCAGCGGCTCGGGTGGCGGCGCCTCGGGTGGCGGTACCAATGGCAGCAGCCCGACGGCGGTTACCAACTTGCGTAACGACGGCACCCTCAATCAAAACTTTATCGAACCGCCGACCGCAACCATCGTGGTGGCGGACACGACGTTGTCCATCGGCGAGACCTCGTTGGTGACCATCACCTTCAGCACGGCGGTGACCGGTTTCACCAACGCTGACCTGACTGTCGCCAACGGCAGCCTGTCGGCGGTCAGCAGCGGCGACGGCGGGATCACCTGGACCGCGACCTTCACGCCCAACTCGGCCATCAGCGACAACACCAACCTCATCACCCTGGATAACACCGGGGTGCAAAGCGTCACCGGCAGCGTGGTGGGCGTTGGTACCAGCGAATCCAACAACTATATCGTTGACACCATAAGGCCCACGGCATCCATCGTGGTGGCGGACACCTCATTGGTAATCGGTGAAACCTCGTTGGTCACCATTACCTTCAGCGAAGCGGTGACCGGCTTCACCAATGCCGACCTGACCATTGCCAACGGCACCCTGAGTAATGTCTCGTCCTCTGACGGCGGCACTACCTGGACCGCGACCCTCACGCCCACCTCCAGCGTCAACGACGCCACCAACCTCATCACCCTGAATAACAGCGGGGTCAACGACATCGCGGGCAATGCCGGCTCGGGCAATACGGATTCAAACAATTACGCAGTCAATACTGTGCGCCCTACGGCAACGGTGGTGGTCGCCGACACCGTCCTGGCGATTGGCGAAACATCGCTGGTGACCATTACGTTCAGCGAGGCCGTGACCGGCTTCACCACCGCCGACCTGACTGTCGCAAACGGCAGCGTCTCGGGTTTGAGCAGCAGCGACGGCGGTGTCACCTGGACCGGCACGTTAACGCCGACCAACAGCATCACTGACACCACCAACGTGGTGACGCTGGACAATACCGGTGTCAGCAACCAAGCCGGTAACGCCGGCTCCGGGAGTACCAACTCCAATAACTACGCGGTCGATACACAGCGTCCTACCGCAACGGTCCTGGTCGCCAACTCCAGCCTGGCGATTGGTCAATCGTCGCAAGTGACTATTACCTTCTCGGAGGCGGTGAGCGGGTTCACCAATGCCGACCTGACCGTCGCTAACGGTTCATTGAGCGCCGTCAGCAGCAGCGATGGCGGCATCACGTGGACGGCGACCCTGACGCCCAGCGCTGCCGTGACGGACAGTACCAACCTGATCACGCTGACCAACAGCGGTGTCAGCGATCAGGCAGGCAATGCCGGTGCAGGCACTACCGCCTCTAATAACTATGCGGTCGATACCACTCGGCCAACCGCGACCGTCGTGGTGGCCAATGCCGCTTTGGCCCTCGGTCAGACCTCCGTGGTGACGATCACCTTCAGTGAAGCGGTGACCGGGTTCACCAATGCCGACCTGACCATCGCCAACGGTTCGTTGTCCGCCGTGAGCAGCAGTGACGGCGGCATCACGTGGACGGCAACCTTCACGCCGTCGGCAAACATCACTGATACCACCAATATCATTACGCTGGATAACACCGGTGTCAGCGACACGGCGGGCAATGCCGGAACGGGCACCACCTATTCCAATAACTACAGCATCGACACCCAGCGGCCCACCGCGACCATCGTGCTTGCAGACCCGGTATTGACCGCCGGCGAAACCTCGCGGGTGACCATCACGTTCAGCGAGGCGGTGAGCGGTTTCACGAATGCCGACCTGACGGTTCCCAATGGCACCTTGACGGCGGTCAGCAGCAGCGATGGCGGTGTTACCTGGACCGCCACCTTCACCCCAACGACAGGCGTCAACGACGCCACCAACATCATCACCCTGGCCAACACCGGCATCGCCGACCTGGCCGGCAATGTCGGGTCGGGCACCTCAAACTCGGCGAACTACACGATCGACACCGTACTGCCGACGGCGACCATCGTGGTCGCGGACAACGCGCTGAACATTGGCGAAACCTCGCGGGTGACCATCACGTTCAGCGAGGCGGTGACCGGTTTCAGCAATGCCGACTTGACCGTTGCCAACGGCACCTTGACGGCCGTGAGCAGCAGTGACGGCGGTGTCACCTGGACGGCTACCCTGACGCCAACCACCGCCATCACCGACGCGTCCAACCTGATCGTGCTCGACAACAGCGGCGTGCAGAACGGCTCGGGCAATATCGGCAGCGGCACCACGAACTCCAACAATTACGCCATCGACACCCAGCGCCCAACGGCGACAATCGTGGTCGGCAACGATCACTTGGGGATTGGCGGTACCTCCACGGTCACCATTACCTTCAGTGAGGCGGTAAGCGGGCTCACCAACGCCGACCTGACCGTCGATAACGGTATCGTCAGTGGCTTGACCACCAGCGACAACATCACCTACACCGCGACCCTGACGCCCACGGGCAACATCACCCAAGCCAACAACCATGTGGTTCTCGACAATTCAGGCGTGGCTGATGTCGCCGGCAACAGCGGCGCCGGCACTACCAGCTCTAACGTTTACGCTGTCGACAGCGTAAGGCCGACGGCAACCATCGTGGTAGCAAGCCCGACCCTGGCTGCCGGGCAGACCTCATTGGTGACCATCACCTTCAGTGAAGCGGTTACGGGGTTCGACAACAGCGACCTGAGTGTGCCCAACGGCACCCTCTCGGCGGTGAGCAGCGCGGACGGCGGCATAACCTGGACGGCCACGTTTACCCCGACCAATGGGGTTCACGACACCACCAACCTGATCACCCTGAATAACCCGGGCGTCAGCGATCTGGCCGGTAATACGGGCACGGGCGTCACCAACTCCGGCAACTTCACCATTGACACCGTACAACCGACCGCGACTATCGTGGTGGCGGACAGCGCTTTGAAAGCCGGTGACACCTCATTGGTCACCGTCACCTTCAGCGAAGCAGTGAGCGGGTTCAGCAATGCCGACCTGACCGTTGCCAACGGTACGTTGACGGGTTTGAGCAGCAGCGACGGCGGCATCACCTGGACGGCTACCTTCACGCCGACCAGCAACATCACCGACACGACCAACCTGATCACGCTGGATAACACCGGCGTGACGAACGCCTCCGGCAACGTCGGCAGTGGCACCACCGATTCGAACAATTACAGCATCGACACGCAACGGCCGACGGCAACCATCGTGGTCGCCAACAACGGCTTGAACATCGGCGCAACCTCGTTGGTGACCATCACCTTCAGCGAGGCCGTGAGCGGCTTCACCAACGCCGACCTGACGGTCGCCGATGGCACCCTGAGCAACGTCAGCAGCAGTGACGGCGGGATCACCTGGACTGCCACCTTGACACCCGCCAATGGCGTGACCCACACCAGTGATGTGATCACGCTGAACAATGCCGGTATCAACGATCTGGCCGGCAACACAGGCGCGGGCACCACGACGTCCAACACCTACAGCGTCGACACCCAGCCACCAACGGCCTCAATCGTGGTCGCCAGCTCCACCTTGGCCATCGGCCAAACCTCGTTGGTGACCATCACCTTCAGTGAAGCGGTTACGGGGTTCGACAACAGCGACCTGAGTGTGCCCAACGGTACGTTGAGCGCGGTGAGCAGCAGCGATGGCGGCATCACCTGGACAGCGACCTTTACCCCGACCAGCAACATTCACGACACCACCAATGTGGTCAGCCTGAACAATTCCGGGGTCGCCGACCTGGCCGGCAACGCGGGTGCGGGCGTGACCAACTCGGGTAATTTCAGCATCGATACCGTGCGGCCAACGGCAACCATCGTGGTCGCCGACAGTGCGTTAAGCGTGGGCGAGACCTCATCCGTCACGATCACCTTCAGCGAAGCGGTCACCGGCTTCACCAACGCCGACCTGATCACCGCCAACGGCACCTTGAGTGCGGTGAGCAGCAGTGACGGCGGCATCACGTGGACGGCAACCTTCACGCCCACCAACGCGATCACCGACACCAGCAACGTGATCACCCTGGACAACAGCGGTGTGCAGAATGCATCCGGCAATGCCGGCAGCGGCACCACCGATTCCAACAATTACGCCATCGACACCCAGCGGCCGACGGCAAGCATCGTCGTCGCCAACACTGGCCTGAACATTGGCGCAACCTCGCGGGTGACCATCACCTTCAGCGAGGCCGTGAGCGGCTTTACCAACGCCGACCTGACCGTCGCCGATGGCACCTTGAGCAACGTGAGCAGCAGTGACGGCGGGATCACCTGGACCGCTACCCTGACGCCAACCGGCGGCGTAACCCATACCGGCGACGTCATCACGCTGAACAATGCCGGTGTTAACGACCTGGCCGGCAACAGCGGCGCGGGCTCCACCCAGTCGAATGACTACAACGTCGATACCCAGGCGCCGACCGCCACGGTCGTGATCGCCAACCCGACCCTGGCCCTTGGCCAAACGTCCGTGGTGACCATCACCTTCAGTGAGGCCGTCAGCGGGTTCGACAACAACGACCTCAGCGTGCCTAACGGCAGCCTGTCGGCGGTGAGCAGCGCGGATGGCGGTGTGACCTGGACGGCGACCTTTACCCCGACCCGCAACATTCACGACACCACCAACCTGATCACCCTGAACAACACCGGGGTTGCAGACCTGGCCGGCAACGCGGGCACGGGCATGACCGGTTCGGGCAATTTCAGCATCGACACCGTGCAGCCGACCGCGACCGTCGTGGTCGATCACAGCGCCCTCAAAGTCGGCGAGACCGCCCAAGTGACCATCACCTTCAGCGAGGCGGTCAACGGTTTCACGACCGCTGACCTGAGTGTGGCCAATGGCAGCCTGAGCAATCTCGCTTCCAGCGACGGCGGCGTGACCTGGACCGCGACGCTGACGCCGACGGCCAACATCACCGACACCAGCAACATGATCACGCTGGACAACAGCGGCGTGCAGAACGCCTCGGGCAATGCGGGCAGCGGCACCACCGACTCCAACAACTACGCCATCGACACCCAGCGCCCGACGGCAACGATTTCTGTGGCCAACGGCACCCTTGGCATCGGGCAAACCACCACGGTTACGATCGCCTTCAGTGAGGCTGTCACCGGCTTCAACCTCTCGCAACTGAGCGTGGCCAATGGCGTGCTGTCCGGCCTGGCAAGCCTGGACGGCGGCAAAACCTGGACGGCCACCCTGACGCCAACCGCCGCCATTACCGACGCGACCAACCTGGTTGTGCTCGACAGCAGCCAGGTCAGCGACGCCGCCGGAAACGCCGGCAGCGGCATTGCGATCTCCAATAACTACGCAATCGACGGCGAACGCCCCACTGCGACCATCAGCATTGCCAACCCGAACCTGACTGTCGGCCAGACCACCACCGTAACCTTCGCCTTCAGCGAGAAAGTCTCCGGCTTCAACCTGGATGACTTGAGCGTAGCCAGTGGCACGCTCTCTAACCTGGCGAGCAGCGACGGCGGCAAGACCTGGACCGCCACCCTCACGCCGACAGCCAACCTCAACGACCCGAGCAACTTCATCACCCTCGATACCCGCCTGGTGACGGACCTGTCGGGCAATGCGGGCAACGGCTATGCCAACTCCAATAACTACGCGATCAACACCGTCACGCTGACCGGCGACCCCCTGTTCCGCGTCACTGACCCGGCACCGCCCCAGGGCGCACCGAACGTGCCATTGCAGCCGATCATTTTTAGCCCGCCGGCGGGCAGTCTCGGCTCACCGCTCGGTTTCCCGCCGCTGTTCGAGCAGCGTGAAGTCGGCGCAGGGTTGCCGCCGATCGGCAGTATCTTTATCCACAACGGTGCTACGGCGCCCAGCTTTATCGCCCAGGTGTTCAGCACCAACGGCAGTGGAGACGGCAGCGGCAAAGGCTTCCTCGGCTTTGGCGGCGGCGATGGCGGCGTGTTTGGTTCAAGCACCTTGTCGAGTCTGTTCAACCGTGAAACCGGCGGCGAAAACAGCTCACTCAACGCGTTCGACAACAAACCTATCAAAGGCCAGGGCGACCCGGCCCAAGGGCTGCGCGGCGTATTCGGCGCGCCGACCCTCGGCCAGCAATTGCAACAGCTCAAAGACACCGAACAACGCCAGGTGATTGACCTGGCGAAGGCACTGCAACAGGTCGGCATCAGCGAAATGCAGGCCTGAACATACTTAACTCAAGGCGCAGGAACAGGGGCGGTCCAAGGATGAAAACAGGTCATAAATTGTTCGGCGCCAGCCTGCTGGCGCTGGCGATCAGCGGTTGTGCGGTCACCAGCGAGCCGATTGAACGCAGTGTCAGTGAGCAGCGAGCCCGCAGCGATCTGCAAGGCATGTACAAGGACCAGGAACCGCTGAGCGGCCCGCTGACGCTGCACCAGGCCATGGCCCGCGCCGTCAAGTACAACCTCGAAGGCCGCCTGAAAGTCATGGAGGAAGCCCTGGCCAAGCGCCAATCGGACCTCTCAAGCTTCGACATGCTGCCGCGCATGGCGCTGTCCGCAGGCTACGCCGGGCGCAACAACACCAACGCCTCCAGCAGCCAGAGCGTGCTCACCGGCACCCAGTCCCTGGAACCGTCGACGTCCCAGGACCGCGACCGACGCGTGGCCGACCTGACCATGGTCTGGAACGTGCTCGACTTCGGCGTCAGCTACATCAGCGCCAAGCAGCAAGGCGACCAGCGCCTGATCATTCAGGAACGCCGGCGCAAGGTGATCAACACCATCGTGCAGGACGTGCGCTCGGCCTATTGGCGCGCAGTAGCGGCTGAACGTTTGCTGACCCAGATCGACAGCCTGATGGCGCGGGTTGACCAAGCCCAGACCAACAGCCAGAGCATGAGCGAGCAGCGCATCGGCGACCCGGTGCAGGCATTGGGTTACCAGCGCTCGCTGATCGAAGCCACGCGCCAATTGCAGGAACAGCGCCGCGCCTTGTCGTTGGCCAAGACCGAACTCGCGACTTTGATCAACCTGCCAATGGGCACCGACCTCAAGCTGGCAACGCCCGATAACTACAGCGTGCCAGAGCTCAAGGTCAACCTGGCCAGCCTGGAGCAGGAAGCCCTGGCCAACCGCCCGGAACTGCGCGAGCAGGACTACCAGACCCGCATCAGCGCCGCCGAAACCCGCAAAGCCATGCTGCGCCTGCTGCCGGGCCTGGAGTTCTCGGCGGGCGGGCATTACGACAGCAACTCGTTCCTGACCGACAACCGCTGGGCCGACTACGGCGCCAAGATCACCTGGAACCTGTTCAACGTGATCTCCGCACCCGCCGCCATCGATGTCGCCAAGGCCGGTGAAGAAGTCGCCACCGCGCGGCGCCAGGCGATGTCCATCGCCGTGCTGGCGCAGGTCTACGTGGCCAACGCCAACTACCAGGACGCCGTGCGCCAGTTCAAGACCAACGACCAGTTGGCCAACATCGACGGGCAAATCCTCACGCAACTGCGCAACCGCCACGAGGCGGCGGGCCTTGGCGAACTCGACCTGATCCAGGGCGAACTCAACACCCTGCAAGCTGACCTGCGCCGTGACCTGGCCTACGCCGACCTGCGCAACGCTTACGGCCAGATCTTCGCCAGCGCCGGGCTCGACCCACTGCCCGAACAGCTGGATTCCGACCGCGTACAGGCCATCGCCACCGCGCTGGCCAGTCGCGAATCAGCCTGGGCCGCCGGCAATATCACCCCGCCGGTGCCGCGTGCCGTCGCCCAGTAACCTGGTGGCGCCGACGGCGAGCGTCACTCGCCGTCAACGCGAGGCGCGCAACGGGCATCTCGGCGTGGCGATCCTGCTCACCGGGCTGCCGGCCTCCGGCAAGTCCACCCTGGCCCAGGGCCTGCAGGCGGCGCTGTTCGAACAGGGCCGGCAAAGTCTCGTACTCGACGGCGATGCCTTGCGCGGCGGCCTCAATAAAGACCTGGGGTTCGCCGACAGCGACCGCCTGGAAAACATCCGCCGCGCCAGCGAACTCGCGGCGTTGCTGGTGGACAACGGGCACATCGTGATTCTCGCGATGATCGCGCCGCTGGTCGAACTGCGCGCGGTATTCGCCGAGCGCCTTGGCGCGGATTATCGCGAAGTGTGGTGCAGCGCCTCATTGGCGGTGTGCGAAGGGCGCGACCCCAAAGGGCATTACGCACGGGCGCGCAGGGGCGAGCTGCCGGGGTTTACCGGTATCGGTTCGCCGTACGAAGCGCCGCCGCACGCGTCGCTGGTGCTCGACACTGGCGCGTTATCGGCGCAGCAGTGCGTCGAGCGGCTATTGGCCTGGCTGGCACCTGAACTAGACTCTGGGGAATCGTTTTCTTAGGAGTCCACCATGGAATCGCCTGTGCACAGCTTGCCGTCACTGTTCAAACAGCTCGGGCTGCCGGATGACCCGGTGAGCATTGAGAAATTTGTGGCCGTCCATTCACCACTTAAACCGGAGCTGCACCTGGCGGATGCGTTTTTCTGGACGGATAGCCAGAAGGCGTTTTTGCGCGAGGAGATTTTGGAGGACGCGGATTGGGCTGAGGTGGTGGATGAGTTGAATGTGCTATTGCGCTCTGGGCGAAACTTGTAAGCACAGGGGAACGATAAAATGTGGGAGCTGGCTTGCCTGCGATAGCGCACTGTCAGTCGACATCTACCTCGACTGATTCACCGCCGTCGCAGGCAAGCCGGCTCCCACAGGCATTTTGTATCGCTGAAAATCCAACACCCACGCTCAAACCCGCTTTACTTACCCACACCCGCGCACCACCCATCCTTAAATTTGTATCAAAACTTGACGGCATTGGATCCATCCACCATATTGATAGTTAGCAAACTAACTGTATGCGAACAATCCAGTGTCTCAAACCCTCGAACAACTCCAGATGAACCTCAGCAGCAGCATGGTGGTGGGCGCCCGTAACTGGCGCAAAATCTGCCAGACCACGCTGGTGAGCTATGGAATTTCCGAAGCCTGCGCCGTGCCGTTGCTGATGATCGGGCGCTTGGGCGACGGGGTGCATCAGGTAAAAGTCGCCCAGGCGTCCGGGATGGAAAGCCCGTCGCTGGTGCGCCTGCTCGACCAGCTGTGCGCGGGCGGCTATGTGTGCCGCACCGAAGACGTACACGACCGCCGCGCCAAGGCCTTGAGCCTCACCGAGCGTGGCCGTGAGCTGGTGCACGCGGTGGAAGTGCAACTGGTGCGCCTGCGCCAGGAAGTACTGGCCGACATCGCCCACGATGACCTTGAAGCCGCGCTGCGCGTACTGCGAGCCTTCGAAGCGGCCGAGGTGATGACCCCTTGAACGGCTTTTTTACCGGCATGCCCCCTGCGAAAGACTGGTTCTACGGCGTTCGAACCTTCGCAGCATCAATGATCGCCTTGTACATCGCCATGCTCATGCAAATGCCGCGTCCGTATTGGGCGATGGCCACCGTGTATATCGTCTCCAGCCCGTTTGTCGGCCCTACCAGTTCGAAGGCGCTGTACCGTGCTGTCGGCACCTTCATGGGGGCGGCCGCCGCGGTGATTTTTGTGCCGATGTTTGTGCAGGCGCCTTATGTGCTGGTGGTGGTGATTGCGCTGTGGACGGGCATCTTGCTGTTCCTGTCCATGCACCTGCGCACGGCCAATAACTACGCGCTGATGCTCGCCGGCTACACCTTGCCGCTGATTGCGCTGCCGGTGGTGGATAACCCGTTGGCGGTGTGGGACGTGGCAGAGGCGCGGACCGAAGAAATCTTCCTCGGCATTGCCGTCGCCGCCGTGGTGGGCGCGATGTTCTGGCCGCGCCGGCTGATGCCGGTGTTCGACGACTCGGTAGCCAAGTGGTTTGCCGACGCGCAGGTCTACAGTCGACGCTTTTTGACCCGCAATGTGGACATTGAAGAAATCAGCACGCTGCGGGGCGGCATGGTCGCTACCTTCAACACCCTGGAATTGATGATCGGCCAGTTACCCCACGAAGGCGCGCGGCCGCAGACGGTGCGCAACACCAAGGAACTGCGCGGGCGCATGATTCACCTGCTGCCCGTGGTGGATGCCCTCGACGATGCGCTGTATGCCATCGAGCACCGCGCGCCGGAGTTTCTCGACCGCCTCGCGCCGATGCTGGAAGCCGCCGATGAATGGCTGGAAAGCACACAGGACAGTGCTCCGCTGGAACGCTGGCGTGCCCTGCGTGATCAACTCGACGCGCTGCAGCCTCAGGGCGAAGCACTCGATGACCGCCACACGCTGCTGTTCTCCAACGCCCTGTACCGCCTCGGCGAGTGGATCGACCTGTGGCAAGACTGCCGCAGCCTGCAAGCCGCGATCCAGTGCGAAAGCCAGGACACCTGGCGCGCCGTGTATCGCCACTGGCGCCTGGGCCGGCTTACGCCGTTCCTCGACCGTGGCCTGATGTTCTACTCGGCGTTTTCCACCGTGAGCGCGATCATCGTCGCCTCGGTGCTGTGGATTCTGCTGGGCTGGACCGACGGCGGCAGCGCGGTGATCCTGGCGGCGGTGGCATGCAGCTTTTTCGCCACGATGGACGACCCGGCGCCGCAGATTTACCGGTTCTTTTTCTGGACCGCGATGTCGGTGCTGTTCGCCAGCCTTTATCTGTTTCTGGTACTGCCCAACCTGCATGACTTCCCGATGCTGGTGCTGGCGTTTGCCGTGCCGTTTATCTGCATCGGCACGCTCACCGTGCAGCCGCGCTTCTACCTCGGCATGTTGCTGACGCTGGTGAACACCTCGTCATTCATCAGCATCCAGGGCGCCTACGACGCTGACTTTCTGAACTTCGCCAACGTCAACCTGGCCGGGCCCGTGGGCTTGCTGTTTGCGTTTGTGTGGACCCTGATCGCACGGCCTTTCGGCGCCGAGCTGGCGGCCAAACGCCTGACCCGTTTCAGCTGGCGCGACATTGTCAGCCTCACCGAGCCTGCGACCCTGGCCGAACACCGGCACATGGCCGCGCAAATGCTCGACCGCCTGATGCAGCACCTGCCGCGCCTTGCCCTGATCGGCCACGACACCGGCAGCGCGCTGCGCGATTTGCGCGTGGCGCTGAACCTGCTCGACCTGCTGGCCTACTCGCCGCGCATCTACGGCGTGCCGCGTGTGTTGCTCAACCAGGTGGTGGAAGGCGTGGGCGGTTACTTCAAGGCGTGCCTCAAGGCGGGTGAACGCTTGCCCGCGCCGAGCGGTCTGCTGATGACCCTGGACCGCACGCGCCGCGCCCTCAACGGCCAGGGCCTGCAAGACGAAGACGATACCCGCCTGCATTTGCTGCACGCACTGGCCGGCTTGCGCCTGTCGTTGCTGCCGGGCGTGGAATTTATTGGCGGCACCGAGATGGAAGCGCCGCTGCCTGATGGAGCGCCTTTATGATCGGTGATCTGGATATCAGCGGGGTGTTCCTGCCCACGCTGCTGGTGCTGATGGGCATTACGTACGTGTTGTTTCTGGTGGTGCACGGGCTGTTGACCCGCGTCCACTTCTATCGCCTGGTCTGGCACCGGGCATTGTTCAATGTGGGGCTCTACGCGCTGTTGCTGGGCGCGGTGGACTCACTCAGTCGATACCTGATGACATGAAAAAACCTTTTTTGACCATCGGCCGTGTAGTCCTGACGTTGTTGATCGTGACCTTCGCGGTCGTCGTTGTGTGGCGCATGGTCATGTACTACATGTTTGCGCCCTGGACCCGTGACGGGCATATCCGTGCCGACATCGTGCAGATCGCCCCGGACGTGTCCGGGCTGATCCAGCAAGTCGACGTGCGCGACAACCAGTTGGTGACCAAGGGCCAGGTGCTCTTTGCCGTTGACCAGGACCGCTTCAAGCTGGCCCTGCGCCAAGCCCAGGCTGCCGTGGCCGACCGCCAGGAAACCCTGGCCCAGGCCAACCGCGAGTACAAACGTAACCGCGGTCTGGGCAACCTGGTGCCGAGCGAGCAACTGGAAGAAAGCCAGTCCCGCGTGGCCCGCGCCCAATCGGCCCTGGCCGAAGCGCAGGTGACGGTGGATTCGGCCCAGCTCAACCTCGACCGTTCGGTGATCCGCAGCCCCGTGGACGGTTACGTCAACGACCGCGCACCGCGTGCGCAGGAATTCGTGACCGCCGGGCGCCCGGTGCTGTCGGTGGTGGACAGCAATTCCTTCCACATCGACGGTTATTTCGAAGAAACCAAGCTCGACGGTATCCACGTCGGCATGGCTGTGGACATTCGTGTGATAGGCGACAACGCGCGCCTGCGTGGCCATGTACAAAGCATCGTCGCCGGCATCGAAGACCGTGACCGCAGCAGCGGCTCCAACCTGCTGCCCAACGTCAACCCGGCATTCAGCTGGGTGCGCCTGGCCCAGCGGATTCCGGTGCGGATTGCCTTTGATGATGTGCCGGCGGATTTCCGCATGATCGCCGGGCGCACGGCGACGGTGTCGATCATCGGCGAAAAGGTTAAAGACGGAGACAAACAATGAAGCAGCTTCTGGCAACCGCTGCGCTGGGGTTGTTGCTGTCGGCCTGCCAAGTGGTGGGCCCGGATTACAAGCTGCCGGAAACGTCCGCCGTCAACCGCGGCGACCTGCAAGGGCAGCTCGCGGGCGAAGGCAACAACGTGGTGTCGGCGCCCGTGCCGGCCGACTGGTGGAAGCTCTACAACGACCCGCGCCTGGATGCGCTGGTGCGCCAGGCCATGGCCTCGAACACCGACCTGCGCGTGGCTGCGGCCAACTTGCAGCGCGCGCGTTATCAGACCGAACAGGCGGAGTCTGCCGGTGGCTGGAGCGTCGGCGCCAAGGCTGAGGCCCAGCGCCTGCAGGAATCGGGCGAAGCCTATCTGCTGACGGAAAAAGTCCCGGTGGCCAACATCGGCAGCGCCAGCATCAGCACGTCCTACCAGTTCGACCTGTTCGGCACCTTGCAGCGTGGCATCGAAAGCGCTCACGCCAGCGCCGATGCGGCCCAGGCGGCTGCCGACATTGCGCGCATTACGCTGGTGGCGGACGTGGTGCGTTCCTACACCCAAGTGTGTGCGGCCAACGAAGAACTGGCGATTGCCAACGAGTCCCTCGACCTGCAAGCCCAGAGCACCAAGCTGACCCAGCGCCTGCGTGACGCCGGGCGTGGTGACGAAACCCAGGTAACCCGCTCGCAAACCCAATACAAATCCTTGCGCGCCGACATGCCGCGTTACGAGGCCGCGCGCCAGGCCGGGTTGTTCCGCCTGTCGATGCTGCTGGCCAAGCCGCTCGACCAATTGCCAGCGGGCACCGGCACCTGTGCCGAACTGCCCCGCATCGCCCAATTGCTGCCCGTGGGCGACGGCGCCGCGCTGCTCAAGCGCCGCCCCGACGTGCGCCAGGCCGAACGCCAACTGGCTGCGGCTACCGCGCGTATCGGCGTGGCCACCGGCGCGCTGTACCCGGATATCAGCATCGGTGCCACCGTGGGCACCGTCGGTATTCTGGATGACTTGGGCACACCCGCCACCAACCGCTGGGGTTTTGGCCCGCTGATCAGCTGGACAGTGCCGACCAACGGCGCCCGCGCACGCATTCACGAAGCCGAGGCCGCCACCCAGGGCGCCCTGGCGCACTTCGACGGGGTGGTGCTCAACGCCATCCGCGAGACCCAGACCGGCCTTGCGCAGTACACCGCGCAGTTGCAGCGCCGTGACGCGTTGGCGGATGCCGGTGCATCGGCCAAGGAAGCGGCAGGGCAGACGCATCGCTTCTTCCAGGCAGGTCGCGCGTCGTTTTTGGCCGACCTGCAGGCCACGCGCACCTACACCGATGTACGTGCGCAACTGGCGGCGGCCAACACCCAAGTTGCCATGAGCCAGATCGATCTGTTCCTGGCCCTGGGCGGCGGTTGGGAAAGCGGACGAACGCAAGCATCACAGCCCGGCAAACCCTGAGCGAAACGCTATGCTTTGACAGGCGGACCCCCGGGGTTTTTTAACCCACGGCATCCGCCTGCCACTGCTCGCGTTTGCTCATGGGGATTCCAATAATGAAAAACCCTTATGCTCCCGCTTTCTGGTGCGTTTGCTTCGCACTGGTGTTGTTATCGGCTGCCTATTTCTACGGCGTCATGCTTGCCCACCAAATCGACAAGGCCATGGTGTTTCTCGACAGTGCCTGTCTGGTGATCGGCACCTTGTCCATTGGCGTGGTCGCCTGGGCGTCCTATCAAAATCAACGTGTGAAGAAAAAGCTGCTGGAACAGGGCAAGACGCGCGTGGCGATCTGGGACACCAAAGTGGCGTTGCGCCGCGTTGAAACCGTGTTCGACCGCTATTTCTGGGGCAGCTATTGGCAGCCTGGGCGGACGTTTCAGGAAGTCATGGGCGAGCTGACCGGCACACCGCTTGAAAAAAGCCTCGAAGCCCTGAAAAAACAATGCGTGCTGCTCGACAAACAGGTGGCCGACGGCAGGCATTGGCTGAATAACGCGCGGGAATTATCCGACGTGGCCAACGCCATGGCCCGCGAACGCTACCAGCTGGACTTCTGCGACCCCAAGTCCGACACCCCGGGCAACGCCGTGATACACCGCGAGTTTGAGGTGTTGGTGTACACCTGGACGGCACGCCTGAAGAGTTTTGATCATCAGCTTGATGAGGTTGAATTGGAGTACTCGTGAACCAACTGCTGGCCTGACCCCTCTGAGAAAACTGGGCCGTACGCGGCTGCCAGTGCTAATCTTCCCCCGTTTTCGGCGGGCTTGAGCCAACCCCTTCGGGGTTCAAGGAAGACAGCCCACTTCTCACAGGATTTGATCAGGTCACTTCATGAATAAGCCAGCAGTTGTTTTCTTGAGTTTCGTTGTCGCCGTTGGCGTCGTCAGTGCAGGCGGCGCCTGGTACACCGGTAAGCAACTGGAGCCGGTGCTGCAAACCGCGATCCAGAACGCCAACAAGGAACTGCAGACCTCCATGGCCGGAGTCGACGGCACCGTGAGCCTGGAGCTGGTCTCGCTGGACCGTGGCCTGTTCAGCAGCACCGCCCACTACCGCCTGAAAGGTCAAGGCACGGTGTTCGGTGAAGACAACCCGAACCCTGAACTGCTGTTTGTCGACCATATCGAACACGGCCCGCTGCCGTTCTCGCGCCTGGTGTCGCTCAAGTGGCTGCCGGTCATGGCCACCAGTCACTACGAACTGGAAAAGAACGCCACCACTGAAAAATGGTTTGCCGCCAGCAAAGACGTGTCGCCGCTCAAGGGCGTAGCCAACATCGGCTACAACCGTTCGGTCAACGGCAACGTCGAGCTGCTGCCCCTGGAGATCAAGGACGACAAGTCCTCGGTGAGCTTCTCCGGCGCCAACCTGGACTTCGACGGCACCGCCGAAGGCCAGAAGGTCAAGGCAGAGGGCTTCATGAACAGCCTGAAGGTCTCGGCAATCGATGCCAACGGCGCGCCGTTCGAAGCCGAACTGGCTGGCTTGACCGTGGCCAGCAACCTGGAAAAATCCACCTTTGGTTTCTACACCGGCCAGAACACCGTTGAGCTGACCGACACCAAGGTTACCTTCGGCCCGCAGAAAGCCGTGCTGACCCTCAAGGGCTTCGAGCAGAAAGACACTAGCGAGACCAAAGACAACAACCTGGCCGGCCGCGTCGACTACAAAATCGACGAGATTGGTTACCAGGGCAAGCCGGTCGGCTCGGCCGCCATGGCCCTGAGTATGAAGAACATCGACATCCCGGCCATGCTGGTGCTGACCAAGCTCTACCAGGACAAGATGCAGCCGATTCAAGCTGCTGCCGCTGCCGGCCAACCGGTGCCTGAGCTGCAACTGACCGAAGCCGAGCAAGCCCTGGCCGAAGCCAACGTCAACCAGGTGCTGGCTGCCAAGCCGCAAGTGGCAGTGGAAAACCTGTCGCTGAAAACCACCCATGGCGAAAGCAAGTTCAACCTCGTCGTCGACCTGACCAAGCCCGCCTCCATGGAGCTGCCGCCGGTTGAGTTGGGCAAGCAAGTCATCGCGCTGCTGGATGCCAACCTGACCCTGTCCAAGCCGATGATCGGCGACGTCGCCGCCCTGCAAGCACAGGTGGGCGGTGTAACTGACCCTAAAGCCATCGAACAGCAATCGCAGATGGCGGCCGAAATGGTCAGCGGGATGGCAGTCGGTACTCAACTGGCGACCCTGGTCGGCACCGACGTGGTTTCCAAGCTGCATTACGCCAACAATGAAGTGACCTTCAACGGCCAGAAGATGACCGTTGAGCAATTCATTGGCTTCGTCATGGCCAAAGTCGGTGCGGTCAGCGGCGCGCAGTAAGATTTCTCACTGCATTGAGAAATAAATAGTGGGGGCGTCGGGTTGCCCTGAGACAGCGGTCAAACAGCTGGCGTACAGGCCATCTGTCACTGCTCAGATCAGGCAACTCGGCGCCCCCATTGATTATTCTGCTCACAGCGCAATTCTGAACAATTGTTCTGAATTTGCCTTTCCCCTACTTTCCTAAGGGATAGTTCCTACAGGAAAGCTAGGCCGGGTCATTAGACGCCGGCACCCTGATGCAGTTTGCTCAGGACCACCTATCGTTACAGCTTTCCGTGTGTAAGGAAGCTCACGATATGCTGCGAAACCTACCACTCAGTGCTTCAGGCCGGTTGCGACTGCTCATCGGGGCGGCCTTGTGCAGCCAATTGCTGATGCCTGCATTCGCCCTGGCCGACCCGGCCTACGATGCCCTGATCATCCAGGCGCGTAACGGCAACTTCACACCCGCCCTCACTCAACTGCGCCAACTGCCGGCTGAACGCCAGACGCCGGGGCAGATCAGTGATCACCTGGTGATTGCCGGTTGGGCCGGGCAAGACGCCGAAGTGCTCAAGGTGTACGAGGCGCAGGGCAAAAATCGCAACCTGACCACCCAGGCGCTCGCCACGGTGGCCCGTACCTATCGTAATCAAAAGCAGTGGCCGCAAGCCTTGGCGGTTTACCAGCAGGCGCTGCTGCGCGAGCCGAATAATGTCGACCTGCAACTGGGCCAGGCCCTGACCCAGGCCGACGGCGGCCAAACTGATGAAGCGGTGCGACGCACGCGCGCGCTGGTGGCGGCCAACCCCAATGACCCGAACCGGCGCATGGCCCTGGGCTATGCGCTGACTCGCGCGGGCCTGAATTACGACGCCTTGTTCGAATTTGACCAGGCTTTCATCCGCGCCGGCGACAAGCCCGAGGTGGTGCGTGAATATATTGTTGCGCTGCAAAAGGCCCGCTTGCCGGAACCGGCGCTGCGCCTGTCAGCCAAGCACCCGGGCGTGCTCGACGCCGTCACCCAGCGCCGCTTGGAAGGCGACCTCGCCGCCGAGCGCGTGCGCATGGCCGAGTTCGCCACGCGCACCGAGAAAGAACGCTACGTGATCGCCGATCGCGCCCTCAGCGATTACGACCAACTGCTCGCCCGCTGGACCCCGGACGCGAGTGCGCATGACGACGTGGTGCGCTGGCGCATCGACCGCCTCGGCGCGCTCAAGGCGCGGGCGCGCACCGCCGACGTGATCCGCGAGTACCAGACCCTCAACGGCGAAGGCGTGCAGTTGCCCACTTATGCCCTGCGCTGGGTGGCCGCGTCTTACCTCGACCAGCGCCAGCCGGAACAAGCCGAGCCGCTGTATCGCCAAGTGTTGAGCGCCCCGGATGCCGACGCCAGCTACCGCGTCGACGACAGCACGGCACTGTTTTATGCCTTGCTGGAAAGCGACAAGGTGAACGAGGCACGTGTGGTCGCCAACGACCTCGCCAGCAGCCAGCAGCCGCGTGTCGAGCTCAAGGGCTTGCCGATCGGCAACCCCAACGACAATTGGATGGACGCCCAGCAACTGTCGGCCCAGGCCGGTACCTACGGCGGCGACTTGCCGGGCAGTGAAGCCGGCCTGGAAGACCTGGTGTCCAAGGCCCCGGGCAACGTTGGCCTGCGGTTGGCCCAGGCCGACATGTACCGCGCCCGCGACCTGCCACGGCGCGCCGAAGGCACCCTCAAGGAAACCGAAGCCCAGGCCCCGCGTGATATCGGCCTGGAAGTGTCCCAGGCCTACACCGCCATGGACCTGCAGGAGTGGCGCCAGATGGACGCCCTCACCGACGACGTGCTCGCTCGCAACCCGGACAACCGCCAGGTGCAGCGGCTCAGTCGCCTGCGTGATGTACACGACATGGCTGAACTGCGCGTCGAGGCCTACACCGGTAAAAGCTTTGGCGGCGGCAACAGCGGCGACGCCGGCGCAGTGGCGGGCAGCCGCGACTGGGGCATCGAAAGCGTGCTCTACAGCCCGCCGATCAACGAGGACTGGCGCGTATTCGCCGGTGCCGGTTACGCCACCGCCGACTTCACCGAAGGCACCGGCCAGCATCGCTGGCAGCGCGTCGGCGTGGAGCAGCGCACCCGCGACATGACCCTGGAAGCCGAGGTGTCCAACCACTCCTACGGCTTTGGCTCCAAGCAGGGCGCGGCGGTGTCGATCGCCCGTGACATCAATGACAACTGGCAGTACGGCGCCAGCCTCGGCTACCTCCTGGCCAGCACGCCGTTGCGCGCGTTGAATGCCGACATCACGGCCAACGGCGGCAGTGGTTTTATCCGCTGGCGCGAGAACGAAAGCCGCGAGTGGAAACTGTCGTTGAGCCCGTCGCATTTCAGTGACGGCAACAACCGGCTCGAAGCCTTGCTCACCGGGCGCCAAGGCATCTACAGCTCGCCCAATGTGCAAGTGGACCTGGGCCTGGAAGTCGGCGCCAGCCGCAACACCAAGGAAGACACGATCTACTTCAACCCCAAGTCTGACCTCAGTGTGTTGCCCACCGTCACGGTCAACCATGTGCTCTATCACCGCTACGAGACCCAGTGGAGCCAGCAGTTCCAGGTCGGTGCAGGTACGTATAGCCAGCGGGATTACTCCACCGGTGGCGTCGGGTTGATCGGCTATGGCCAACGCGTTCGCTGGAACGACGTGCTCGAAGCCGGCGCCAACCTGAGCCTGATCAGCCGCCCTTATGACGGCGATCGCGAACGCGATCTGCGCCTGCTCGTCGACCTCACTTACCGTTTCTAAAAGAGCCTGACCATGACTGTTCTCAGCCGTTGCTTATTGGTTCTGGGCGTAGTGCTCGCCGGCGCTTGCGCCCAGCAGCCCGCGCCCTACACGCCCCCCGCCGAGCGGCCCGTGCCTGCGCGTGAAGCGCCGTGGCCGAAAAACCATTTCCTGGGCATTGCCTACCACGACATCGAAGACCGTGACCCCGACCAGGCAGTGGTGGCGGTGCGCACCGAACGGTTGATCGAACAGTTGGCCTGGCTGCGCGAAAACGGCTACCAGCCGGTGAGCGTCGACCAGATCCTGGCCGCGCGCAACGGTGGGCGCGAGTTGCCGCCCAAGGCCGTGATGCTCAGCTTCGACGACGGTTATTCAAGCTTCTACACCCGCGTGCTGCCGATTTTGCGCGCCTACAACTGGCCGGCGATCCTGGCCCCGGTGGGGTATTGGATCGACACGCCGCTGAACAAACCGGTGGACTTCGCCGGCACACCGCGCGCCCGTTCCGACTTCCTGACGTGGGAGCAGGTGCGCGAAATTTCCAAGTCGCCCCTAGTGGAAATCGCCGCCCACACAGACGCCAGCCACACCGGCATCCTGGCCAACCCCCAGGGTAACCTGGAGCCTGCGGCCGCCACGCGTCGTTATGATGCCGCCACTGGCAAATACGAAACCGAAGCCCAGTTCCAGGCGCGCATGCGTGCCGACGTAACGGCCATTTCCAACAAGCTGCGCGCCATCACCGGCAAGGCGCCGCGTGTGTGGGTGTGGCCTTACGGCGCCGCCGACGGCACCTCATTGGCAGTGGTGGGTGAGCAGGGCTACCAGATGGCCCTGACCCTGGACGACGGCCTTGACGACCTCGCCAACCTCAAGAGCAGCCCGCGCTTTTTGGTGGCCTCCGACCCGGATGGCGAGCACTACGCCAACGCCATCGTCGGCACCCAGTCGCGGACCTCAATGCGCGTGCTGCACGTGGACCTCGATAACGTCTACGACCCCGACCCCGCCCAGGAAGCGCGCAACCTCGACCTGTTGATCCAGCGCGTGGTGGACATGGGCGCCAGCACCGTGTTCCTGCAAGCCTTCGCCGACCCCAAGGGTGACGGCCTGGTGCATTCGGTGTACTTCCCCAACCGCCACCTGCCGGTGCGCCAGGACCTGTTCAACCGCGTGACTTGGCAATTGCGCACCCGTGGCCATGTGGCGATCTATGCGTGGATGCCGGTGCTCAGTTTTGCCTTGGACCCGGCGTTGCCGCGCGTCACCCGTTGGGACCCGAAAACCGGCCAGGTCGGCATCGACCCGGACCAATACAAACGCCTGTCGCCGTTTGATCCGAAGGTGCGCCAGCAGATCGGCGAGATCTACGAAGACCTGGCGCGTAACACCTCTATCGACGGCGTGCTGTTCCACGATGATGCGCTGTTCTCCGACTTCGAAGACGCCAGCCCCGCAGCGCTCAAGGCCTATGCCGCCAACGGCCTGCCGAACACCCTCGCCGCACTGCGCGACGACCCGGCAGTGATGCAACGCTGGACCCGTTTCAAGAGCCGCTACCTGATCGACTTCACCCAGGAACTGGCCGGCAAGGTCCGCGCGATCCGTGGGCCGCAGGTGCAGACCGCGCGCAATATCTTCGCCGAGCCGATGCTCAACCCGGCGAGCGAAACCTGGTTCGCACAGAACCTGGATGACTTCCTCCAGACCTACGACTGGACTGCGCCGATGGCCATGCCGTTGATGGAAGGCGAGACGCTGAAGAACTCGAATGCCTGGCTGGAAAAACTCGTTGCGACCGTCAAGGCACGCCCCGGCGCCCTGCAGCGCACCGTGTTTGAACTGCAAGCCAAAGACTGGCGCACCGCGGACGCGCCGAATATCGATGGCGCACAAATGGCTGAATGGATGGGTGTGCTCAAGCGCCAGGGAGTCAGGAGTTTTGGCTACTACCCGGACAACTTCCTGGAAAATTCCCCGGACTTGAAGACAGTACGTCCGGCCCTTTCCAACCAATGGAACCCTTGACCATGTTCGACAGAATCCTGGCTTTATTCGTGTTGGCGCTGGTATTGGGTGTGCCCCTGGGCCTGATCTTCCTGGTCACCGGGCAGTTCCTGATGGACTTCGTGTTCTTCTACCCGCTGTTCATGTCGGCGCTGTGGATCGCCGGCGGCCTGTACTTCTGGCTGCACTGGGAGCGCCACTGGCCGTGGAAGGAAGACACCCCGGCGCCAACCCTGGCCGGCAACCCGCTGATCTCGATCATCATCCCTTGCTACAACGAGGGCGATAACGTTGCCGACACCCTTCATGCGGCGCTCGACCAGCTTTACCCGAACATCGAAGTGATCGCGGTCAACGACGGCTCCAAAGACAACACCGCCGCCGTGCTCGACGCCCTGGCGTTGCTGCACCCACGCCTGCGCGTGCTGCACCTGGCGCAGAACCAGGGCAAGGCTGTGGCCTTGCGCATGGGCGCCGTGGCGGCGCGCAGCGAGTACCTGGTGTGCATCGACGGCGATGCGTTGCTCGATAAAAACGCCGCGGCCTATATGGTTGCGCCGATGCTCGACAACCCACGCCTGGGCGCCGTGACCGGCAACCCGCGCATTCGCACGCGCTCCACCTTGATCGGCCGCGTGCAGGTGGGCGAGTTCTCCTCGATCATCGGCTTGATCAAGCGCACCCAGCGCGTGTTCGGCCGGATCTTCACGGTCTCGGGTGTGGTGGTGGCGTTTCGCAAGAAGGCGTTGGACCGTATCGACTATTGGTCCACCGACATGATCACCGAAGACATCGATGTCAGCTGGAAACTGCAGCTGGACCACTGGAGCATCTTCTACGAGCCACGCGCGCTGTGCTGGATCCTCATGCCTGAAACCGTCGGCGGCCTGTGGAAACAGCGCCTGCGCTGGGCCCAGGGCGGCGCCGAGGTGCTGTTCAAGAACATCCGTGGCATCTGGCAATGGCGCCACCGCTACCTGTGGCCACTGCTGTTCGAATACTGCCTGTCCACCGGTTGGGCCTTCACCTTCCTGCTCTCGGTGATCTTCTGGGGCCTGGGTAAATTCATGGTGCTGCCACAGGCGATTGCCGTGGACTCGCTGGTGCCACCGGCGTTTACCGGGCTGGTGCTGGCGATGGTGTGCCTGCTGCAATTTGCGGTGAGCATCCTGATCGACCGGCGCTACGAAAAAGACCTGTGGAAAACCCTGTTCTGGACCGTGTGGTACCCGATGGTGTTCTGGCTGGTCAGCCTGTTCACCACGCTGGTCAGCTTTCCCAAAGTGCTGTTCAACCAGCACCAGAAACGCGCGCGCTGGGTCAGCCCGGATCGCGGCATCAAACCTGCCGAAGAGGAGGCGTGATCATGAAACTGGTCAGAACTCGCCAGAACACTGTGATGTGGATCGTCGATGTGCTGCTGACGTTACTCGCGTGGGCCGGGTTGGTCTGGCTGCTGGTTCGCGGCATGAGCGCCATGCTCGAAACCCACGGCGGCCCGCGCCTGGAAGCGCCGATTTTTGCGGCGCTCAATACCTTGCAGATCTACCTGTGGATCGCCCTGTTCAACGCGGTGATCCTGATCAGCTGGGCGCGTTATCAGCAACGTAAAGGGCGCAAATTCGCGCAGCGCCGTGCCGAGGCCAACGCGCTCAGCGACAAGAGCCTGAGCGAAAGCTTCAACCTGGGCGACGGCCACCTGGAGCAGTTTCGCAAACCGGGCGTGCTGGTGATCCACAACGACGAGGACGGCGGCGTGGAAGATGTTAAATCCCACGTTTCCCGTGACGTCGAGCGCCCAGCCCTGACCCTGGTACCCGGCCAGGAAAAAGACAAAGGCGCCGGCTGAAACTGGGTCTGGAGCACATCCAGGATCAAATGTGGGAGCTGGCTTGCCTGCGATGGCATCACCTCGGTCTGACTGAAACACCGAAGCGCCCGCATCGCAGGCAAGCCAGCTCCCACACTTGCCAGCGCTTACATTCGACCTGCTGTGCCTGGTATTCCGATAAATGGGATCCAATTCACAAAACACCCGCGAACTTTTCTGTATTCCCCGGTACTAACCTATCTCGGCGCTTAGTTAGTGGCTAATTGATGGCTACTCAACTGCTATTTGCCCGATCGCTATCAAAACTGTCGCCGCCTGTCGGATTAAAAGCTTCAGTAACAGGCTGTCACTCTTTTTTGATAATTTATAACTGTTATTTATCAACGGCTTGCAAACTTTATTCAAGCGAATGAGCCACTTGTCCAACGCCTTGGACCTGTGGAAGTTCGATGTTAGTTTGCCGCCCCTTGATTTTCGATGGATCGAACATGCCTTTGTTATTGCCACGGACTCGGTATTTGCTGTGCACTTTCCTGCTCGCTTACTTGAGCCTGAACAGCGCCACAGCCGCCCCCACGCCAGGGGATCAAGACCTGATCCGCGACCGGCAAAACCGCCTGCTCGAAGAGCAAAGCCGGCGCCTGCAGGAACTCCAGGACCTGCCCGGCAAAGAGGCCAAGCCCCAGGCACCGGCCACGCCCGCCGACACGCGCTGCTTCCCGATCAAAGACATCCAGCTGCAAGGCGCCGACAGCCTGTCGGCCCCGGACCGCGAACGTCTGCTCAAACCCTACGTCGGCCAATGCCTGGGCGTCTCGCAGCTCAATGAACTGCTCAAAAACATCACCGACTACTACATCGCCAAAGGCCGCGTGACTAGCCGCGCCTACCTGCCGCAGCAAGACCTCTCCAGTGGCCACCTCCAAGTGCTGGTGGTGGAAGGCAAACTTGAAGCCTTGAAAAGCGCCGAAGGCAGCAGCGTCACCGACCGCGAGCTGGCGATGGCCTTTCCCGGCAACGTCGGCGATGCGCTCAACCTGCGTGAGGTCGAGCAACTGGTGGACCAGTTGAACCGCTTGACCTCCAAGCAGGCGCAAATGGAACTGACCCCCGGCAGCCAGATCGGCGGCAGCGACGTGGTGGTCAAGAACACCCCGCAAAAGCCCTGGCGCGCCAGCCTGTCGCGCAATAACGACGGGCAGAAAAGCACCGGCGAACAACAATGGGGCGCAGGCCTTGAGTGGGACAGCCCGCTTGGCCTCGCCGACCAACTGGTGCTGCGCGGCGGCCATGACGCGATCAGCGACCACCAGAAAACCTCGAAAAACACCCTGCTCTACTACAACGTGCCGTGGGGTTGGTGGAACTTCAGTTACACCTACAGCGAGAGTGATTACCGCGCGCTGGGTTACACCGACGCCTTCAAGTTCAAGCAGTCGGGCGACAACGAAAACCACCAGTTGCGCGCCGAGCGCGTGATCCATCGCGACGACGTCAGCAAGACCTCGGTCAACGTCGGCCTGGCCCACCTGCGCACCAACAACTACATCGACGACGCCCACCTTGAAACCAGCAGCAACCGCCTCAGCGAGTTGCAATGGGGCATCAACCACGGCCGCCGCATCGGCACGGCCTTCGTCAACCTCGACGTGGGCATGCAAAACGGCATCGGCGCGTTTGACGCCCAGGCTGAAAACGAGCGCGACAAGAACGGCAATCGCCAGCCCAGTGCGCGCTACCGCAAATACACCGCCACCGTCAGCTACTTGCAGCCGTTCAGCCTGTGGGGCGAGTCGTTCAGTTTCTCCAGCCTGGCCACCGGCCAACGCAGTGAAGACATCCTCTTCAGCCCGCAACGCATGAGCCTCGGCGGCTCGGCTTCGGTGCGCGGTTATAAAGACCAGCAGCTCACCGGCGACAGCGGCGGCTACTGGCGCAACGACGTGCGCTGGGCCCGCCCGGTGACCTGGGACTGGATGCGCCCGGCATTCGCCGAATACGGCGCCAGCGTCGGCTACGACCAAGGCGTGATCAGCAATGGCCGCTACAACGGCGACGTGCACGGCCGGGTGTCGAGCAATTCCCTGGAACTGTTCGCCCGTGGCAAATACGTCAGCACCAGCGTGACCTTTGCGCACTCTTTGGAACGTCCGGCAGTGATGAACGAGCGCGAAGCGCCGATCTACTTCCGCATGGATTTCTTCCTGTAATTCAACGCCCCGCTGCAACGAGAACCTGAAAATGGATGTTCGCCACTTTGCCTTTCTGGCCCGCCAACCTTCTGCTGCGCTGAAGCCGCGAGACACGTTCTTCGGCCTGCCCAAGCGCGGCCTGGTGCTGATCCTCGCCAACGCGCTGTTCTGGCAGCCGCTGTTGGCCCAGGCGGAAGGCATTGTGGTGAGCAACCCCGCCACCACCGTCGGCGCGGCAGGCAATGGCGTGCCCGTGGTGAACATCGCCACGCCCAATGGCAGCGGCTTGTCGCACAACCAGTTCAAGGACTACAACGTCGGCCCCAACGGCGTGATCCTCAACAACGCCACCGGCGCCGTGGTGAACACGCAGCTGGGCGGCTACATCGTCGGCAACCCCAACCTCAAGGGCGGCGCCGCCAGCGTCATCCTCAACGAAGTCAACGGCGGCAACCCCAGCCAGTTGCGCGGCTACACCGAAGTGGCAGGCCAGTCGGCCAAGGTCATCGTCGCCAACCCCTACGGGATTACCTGCAGCGGTTGCGGCTTCATCAACACCCCCAACGTGACCCTGACCACCGGCAAACCGGTACTTGACGCCAGCGGCCAGTTGCAGCGCTACCAGGTCGATGGCGGCGCCGTGACCATCGACGGCGAAGGCTTGAACGCCAGCAACGTCGATCGTTTCGAAATCATCACCCGCTCGGCCAAGATCAACGCACAGATCAATGCGCGCGAACTGACCGTGATCGCCGGGCGCAACGACGTCGATGCCAAAACCCTGACCGCCACCCCGCGCGCCGACGACGGCAGCGCCAAGCCGGAACTGGCGATTGACTCCTCAGCCTTGGGCGGCATGTACGCTGGCGCGATCAAGTTGGTGGGCACCGAAGCCGGTGTGGGCGTGAAGCTCGACGGCACGCTGGCGGCCAGCGGCGGTGACATCCAACTGGATGCCAACGGCCACCTGAGCATGGCGCAAACCGCTGCCACCGGTAACGTCAAGGTGACGGCGCAAAGCGTCAACCTCACCGACAAGGTCTACGCTACCGGCAACGTTCAAGTGACCAGCGCACAAGCACTGGTCAACCAAAAGAGCGTGGCCGCCGGCCAACGCATCGAACTCAACGCGGCCAGCGTGAGCAACGCCGGCATCATCGAAGCCGGTGTAGCGCCAGACAACAGCCGTAACGCCAGCGGCGACCTGGTGGTGAGCGCGCAAACCGTCAACACCACTGGCAACCTGTTGGCCAGCCGCGCATTGGCGATCACCGCCGCGCAGGCGCTGACCAACCAGGGCAGCATCCTCCAGGGCAAAACCGTCAGCGTCAGCACGGCCAGCCTGACCAACCAAGGCGCCACTGCACGCATTTTCGGCGAGCAAAACCTGGCGATCAGCGCACCGGCCATCGCCAACCTCGGCGGCTTGATCCGCTTCGGTGAAGGCCAGGCCGCCACGCTCGACAGCACCTCCCTGGACAACCGTCAGGGCCGCATCGAAATGGCCGGCGGCAGCCTGGTGCTGACCAGTGGCGCATTCAACAACAGCGGCGGGCAAGTCATCGCCAACGTCCTGACCGTCAACGCGGGCAACCTGAATAACCAGAATGGCGTAGTGGTTGCCGGTGCCCTGACGGTCAATGCCCGTGACCTCGACAACAGCCTCAAGGGCCTGATCCAGGCTGACAGCGGCGCGCTGAACCTCACCGTCGCCAATGCCTTCAACAACAGCCAGGGGTTCGCCCAGGCCAGCACCGACCTCAACCTCAACGCTGGCAGCCTCAGCAGCAACGCCAATGGCGTGCTGAGCGCCAACACCGGCAAATTGACCCTCGTTACCGCGCAACAGCTCAACAACGCCCAGGGCCGCTTACAGGCCGGTCAGGGCGATATTGCGCTGCACGCGGCAAGCCTGGACAACCAGAACGGCGTGATCGTCGGCAAGCAACTGCTGCTCGACGCCAGCGGCGGTGATATCGACAACCGCGCCGGGCGCGTAGTGGGCGACCAACTCGACGTGCGCGCCTCAGGCCTCGACAACCGCAACGCGGGCCTGCTGGCCGGTGGCGCGCAGGGCGTCAGCTTGCTGCTCAAAGGGCCGGGCCAATTGCTCAATGCCCAGGGCCGCATTCAAAGCGAAGGCCTCCTGCAACTGCAAGGCGAGCGTCTGGACAACAGCGCGGGCATCCTGCTCGGCACCTCGGTTGACGTCACCGCGCAAACTTTCACCAACAGCAACAAGGGTGCGCTGGTCAGCGATGGCGGCGACATCACCTTCAACGTCAGCGACCTGCTGACCAACGCTGGCGGCACGCTTGATGCCGGCGAGCGCAGCCTGCTGGTCAAGGCCCTCACCACCCTCGACAACAGCGGCGGCACCCTGCGCGGCAAGCGCCTGGACATCACCGCGCAGCACCTGAACAACGACGCGGGCCAACTGCTGGCCGGCAACCAGGGTATGCGCTTCAGCGGTCAGGACGTGTCCAACCGCAATGGCCTGATCCTCAGCGGTGGCGCGCACACCCAGCTGGACGCGGGGAGCCTGAATAACCAGGGCGGCACCGTGCAAGGCGACACCCTGACCGTCACCGCCGACAACGTGGATAACGGCAGCGACGGCTTGCTGGCGAGCCTGGTGGGCGACCTGCAACTGACCGTCCAGGCCCTGGCTAACCGAGGCGGCAAACTGTTCGGCAAAGAACAGGTCACCGTCAGCGGTGCGACCCTCGACAACAGCGCGGGCGGCCAGGTCAGCGGCAACCTGATCAACCTGACCTCACGCGGCACGCTCACCAACCAAGGCGGCCTGATCGAGGCCAACAACGGCCTGACCCTCAGCGGCGGCAACCTCGACAACAGCGCCGGTGGGCAACTGCGCGCCCTGGCTGGCGCCAGCAGCAGCCTCACCCTCAGCGGCCAGGTGAATAACCAGAACGGCACCCTCGAAGTTGGCAGCACCGCCTTCAGCCTCAACGCCGCCAGCCTGAACAATCAGTCCGGCCAGTTGCAACATGCAGGGCTGGGCCTGTTCCGCCTCAACACCGCCAGCCTCAGCGGCAGCCAGGGCACAATCAACGGCATGGGCAGCGCCGATTGGGCGTTCGGCAATGTCGATGGCCTGGGGCGCGTGCAACTCAATGAAGTCCTGACCTACAAAAGCGCTCAGGGCCTGACCCTCAAGGCGGGCGACCGCATGGCCAGCGGCAAGGGCCTGATCCTTGACGTCGCCAGCCTGAACAACGGCGGCGAACTGCTCAGTGACGGTGACCTGAACATCACCACCGGCGACATGACCAACAGCGGCCGCGTGTCCGCCCTGCAAACCCTGACCGTGGCGGCCAATAACCTCAGCCAGAACGGCGGGCGCCTCGCGGGCCTGAACACCCAGCTCAAACTGGGCGGCACCCTGGATAACCTCGGCTTTCTCACCGCGCGTCAGCAGCTGGATATCGCCGCAGCGCAAATCAACAACCGTGGCACCCTCGGCGCCCAGGGTGCAGTGAACCTCACCGCCATCAACGGCATCACCAACGCGGCCGACTCGCTGCTGTTCAGCGGCGGCGACATGACCCTGCGCGGTAACGGTTTCAGCAACCTGTATGGCGACGTCTACAGCAAGGGCAACCTGAGCTTTGCAGCGGTGGATGGCGGCAAGGCGGTGCTGTTCAGCAACCGCTCCGGCACCGTGGAAAGCGAAGGCTCCATCGGCATCCATGCGGGCTTTATCGAAAACGCCAAAGACGAATTTGAACTCGGACAGACGCTGACCACCGGCAGCCTGAGTTGGATCTGTCACCAGCACTGCGGCGAGAGCGACAACTGGGAGCGTGGCGATATCACCATCTACGAGACGTACCTTGAGGCGGCGACCAAGGATTCGGTAGCGGCGCGCCTGGTGGCTGGCAAAAACATGCTGGTGCAAGGCGACAATGTGCAGAACCGCTACAGCCTGATGGCCGCCAATGGCGACCTGAGTATCACCGCCGGTGACCTGCTGAACCAGGGCGCCGCAACGCGCACGGGGCAGCGCAAGCTTGTTGTCAGCACGCCAGGTCACGTTTCCGACGATTTGTTTGAAAGCATGCAATATATCGACGTTCCAGCGTTCAATGCGGCCACGGCGGCTGGGCATTTCGATAAGGCGCGCTTCGAAGAACTGAAAAACCGCTCACCCAATAGTTGGCCTTTCGCCCACTCAAGCGACGTCACCACCTGGACCGACAACGGCGGCCCAGGCTACGCCGCCACGATGCAAGCCGGCGGCACCGTCAACCTCAACGTCGCGCGTACCCTGCAAAACGGCACGCTGCATAACAACACCCTGGCGCAGTTGACTGGCACCCTTGGCGATGACCAGACCGGCATCCCTGTGGGCGGCATCAACATCAACCTGAGCACACACGCCAACGACCCGAGCGCGCAGGGCCCCGGCACTGTGTTGCCGGTTGCCGCCGTTGCCCCCGGCGGCGGCTTCGTGCCCGTGGACTACACCGGCACGCCGTTCGCCCCGGTCGACCCCACCACCGCCCCGAACTTCCAGCTGCCCAAGGGCGAGTATGGCCTGTTCGTCAAAAACCCAGACCCGACCAGCCATTACCTGATCGAGACCAACCCGGAATTTGCCACCACCTCGGGCTTCTTCAGTTCCGACTACATGCTCGGCAAACTCGGCTTCACCGATGACAACGCCTGGCGCCGCCTGGGCGATGGCCAATACGAGAGCCGCCTGATCCGCGACGCCGTGCTCGCGCAAACCGGCCAACGCTTCCTCGCCGGCGGCCTCTACAGCGACGCCGACCAGTTCCGCTACCTGATGGACAACGCCCTCGCCAGCAAAGACGCGCTGCGCCTGAGCCTTGGCGTGACGCTCACCAGCCAGCAGGTCGGCGCCCTGACCCACGACATCGTGTGGATGGAAAACCGCGTGGTCGATGGCCAAACCGTCCTCGTGCCGGTGCTCTACCTGGCCCAGGCCGAATCGCGCAACGTGCGCGGCAACAGCCTGATCCAGGGCCGCGACCTCAACCTGGTCACCGGCGGCGACCTGATCAACGTCGGCACCCTGCGCGCCAGCAACAACCTCTCCGCCGTCAGCAGCGGTAGCATTTACACCGGCGGCCTGGTGGAAGCCGGCAACAACCTGAGCCTGCTGGCCCAAGAGAGCATCCGCAACGCCATGGCCGGCGAAATTCGCGGCAAACAAGTCAGCCTGGCCGCCCTCAAAGGCGACATCACCAACGACAACACCGCAATTCAAGTGCGTGACGGCGCCGGCATGCGCACCCTCACCGACGCCAGCGCCGGCACCATCGTCGCTCGCGAAAACCTTGCCATGGACGCTGGCCGCGACCTCACCAACCGAGGCGCACTCACCGCCGGCCAAGACGCCAACCTGACCGCCGGCCGCGACCTCAACCTCATCGCCGCCAGCGACACCAGCATCAAACACGAGTCCCGCGACGGCGGCGAAAAATCCAGCATCACCACCGACGTTAAAAACCTCGCCGCCAGCGTCACGGCGGGCGGCAACCTCAACATGAAAGCCGGGCAGGACGTCAACATCATCGGCAGCACGGCCACGGCCGGTAAAGACCTCACCATCGCCGCCGGCCGCGACGTCAACGTCGCATCCGTCAGCGACATGCACAACGTCGAGGGCAAGGAAAAGCACGGCAAAAAACGCATCAAGACCTCGGATGACCAGACTACCCAAGTGGCCAGCGTGCTGACGGCAGGCGGGGATTTTGTGAGCCAGGCTGGACGTGACACCACGATAGTGGCGAGCAAGATCAGCGCGGGGAATGAGGCTTATCTGTATAGCGGGGATAAGTTGAACCTGTTGGCGGCGCAGAACAGCACCTACACGCTCTACGACATGAAGGAGAACGGCGGTTGGGGTGCGAAGAAGACCAAGCGTGATGAAGTTTCTCGCGTCACAAACGTGGGGACTGAGATCAAGACAGGTGGCGACCTGATTCTCAAAAGTGGCGGTGATCAGACCTATCAACTCGCTAAGCTTCAGAGTGGCAAGGACCTAACCCTGGACAGTGGAGGGGCTATCACCTTTGAAGCTGTTAAGGACCTGCATCAGGAGAGTCACGAGAAGAGCAAAAACAGCTTGGTTTGGACCAGTGCCAAGGGTAAAGGCACTACCGACGAGACGCTGCGCCAGAGTGAGTTGGTTGCGCAAGGGAAAGTTGTTATCAATGCGGTGGACGGCCTGAAGATTGACGTCACGCATGTAGATCAACAAACAGTCAGTCAGGCCATCGATGCGATGGTAAAGGCAGATCCACAGTTGGCCTGGTTGAAAGAAGCCGAAAAGCGTGGGGATGTCGATTGGAGAAGGGTTCAAGAGGTCCACGATAGCTTCAAGTATGACAACTCCAGCCTGGGGGGAGGCGCGGCGTTGGTGATTGCCATCATCGTCACTTATTTCACCTGGGGAGCGGGCGCAGGCCTCGTTGGTGCGGCCTCCTCAACCACAACCGGACTTGCCGCTAACTCTGTTGTTACTGCCGTGGCAGTAAAAGGTGCAACCAGCACGATTAATAACAGAGGGAATCTCGGTGATATCGCTAAGGACGTCACTTCCGGCGAGAGCCTTAAAGGCTACGCGATTGCGGGGTTGAGCGGTGCAATCGCTAAGTTTGCGGGCGTTACAGAAAGCCTGACGGCTTCAGACTTAGGTCGACAACTGGCCGTCAATTCTGCGTTGAGAACAGTAACGAGCGGCGGCAGCTTTACTAAAAATGTGGGTCAGGCAGCCATTGATTTAACCGCCAGCGTTCTTTCTGGAATGATTTATGAACGTGTTGGTACCGAATTAAGCGGAACAGGACTAAGCACCAAAGTGGCGGTGCATGCCATTGTGGGCGGATTGATCGCGGAGGCCGCAGGTGGCGACTTTGCAGCGGGCGCGATTGCGGCCGGTGCGAACAAGGCGCTCATACAAACATTCGGCGCTGAGATGTTTCCAGGCGAGGCGCATGGTCGCGTTCTTGCGATGACCTCACAATTAATCGGAATGACGGCTGCGGCAGGATTAGGGGGTACTGCGAAAGATCAGGAAGTGGCTGGGTGGGTCGCGCAACAAGGTACGGTTTATAACTACCTTGAACATTCGGATGTAAAGTCTTTCGCGGCAGACATGAAAGGCTGTGGCAAGGACACTCAGTGTCAGCAAAATAAATGGAATAAAGAACGTTATAATGAAGAAAGTATTTATAACACGGAGCATGCCCTTGGTATTAGCAGCTCGATGTTCGCCAAAGATAAGCTCCCTGGCGTAATTGTCGCGCTGGATGAGCTGATGTCTATCGAGTGCCAGACAGATGTGTGTGAGGGATACAAAACCGAACTCATAAGTCGCTCTGTGCTCGTGGCCGGCCATTTGGCGAAACAGATTGCAGACTGGGGCCCGTCCATGGATAGGCTGTCGTTATTAAATGGTGCTGCAACCGGTGGCGGTAAAGTCGAATCGAGGACACGTTTGCCGGGGGAGGTCGATCCAGCGGGTTTGGTTCAGCTTGAAAAGGCGATCAAGTATTTAAGGGATAATAAAGGCCCGTCTGGCTTGATTTCCGGAGAGACAAAAGTTGTCGGTACCGGCAAACCGGCCGCAAACGACGCGAGCTACAGTGTTCCCAAAGGATATACGCAGGGCAACGATGGGACTGTGACAGGGCCAGGCGGTGGGCTTTACAAGGCTACCGGAACACTGGATGGCAATGGCAATCAGATTTACCTGGGCAGTAATGGCAACTACTACACCTTGACGGGCGAGCGATCAACGCGAATTGTTTCACCTAATCCGTCGTCAGAAATCGGAGCAACAGGCAAGATAGGAGAAGACCTGCTCAGGCCGCTGGGTGGCCAGTCTCAAGTGACCTTTCAAACGACACAGGGAGCCCGAGTTGTCGACCAGTTAGCCCCCGGCAACATGGCTCATGAGTCCAAGGTGGGTTACACGTCGCTGGACGCCAATACCGCCCTTCAAGTCGCGAAAGATGCAGAGTTGCTAAGACGCGGTTTAGTCAATGGCGTAACATGGAATTTTTTCAAGAGCCCTGTTACGGGACGCGTTGGCCCTGCGGCAGCACTAGAAAAGGCACTGACCGAGGCGGGCATTAAGATAAAGGTGCATTAACAATGAAGTTCACAACAGCCTATACGCCAGTTACAACAGCCTTTGCGTCTATGAGCACGAAGGAACTCAATGGTTTTTATGAGGGTTTCATGCTCAATAAACCCTACTGCTTAGATGAATTAATTCAAGCAGTGTGGCAGACGCCTGGGTATGAGGATTGGCGTGCAGATTTCTCCCCGGAGTCTCTGGATCTATTAGCAGAGTGGTTGGCTTTTCAAATGACCAAAGTCAACCTGTCGTCAAAAGGCGACACACTCGCTGAGGACTCAGTCGCCAGTGCGGCGGGCGTTGAGGTATCTGATATGTCCGATGAAGAAAGGTCTTTGGCTGTGTTAGTGGGTATGTATTATGGTGAGGTCGCTGTCAGAAATAACCCGTTACTTACGTGGTCTCAGTTGAAAGGCAATAAAAAGCAAGCGGATTATGGTCAGCCTGTTATCTCCGCCTCCGGGAAGCTCCCCACCAATCCGATGCGCGTGGTTAACGCATTCGCATGCGGCCTTGCTGACGGTTCAAGAACGAGCGCTCGACTTCGAGAAACCTATGATTATTGGATGGGGCTGATAAATCAGGAGAAATAGAGTCGAATTAGGGGGCAGACCACGGTTTATATTAATGGCGGTCTGACCCCTATTTCCTTATCAGTCGGATTATTGGAGGTTGCGGGCTCGGAGCGGGGAGTAATTAGACGTGGACTATTCGAGAATAATTAATCTTATTAAAGAGTCGGATTTCGTTGAGTTTGCTGATTATGGTGACAGGATTGCTGGTGAGTGGATTTATAAAGCTGAAACTCGTCTTGGGTTGAAGTTGCCTGATAGCTATAAATGGTGGCTGAAGTGTTATTCTGGCGGGGAAATATCTGGGGAGGAGATTTATAGTATCTACGAAATGGATTTTGATAGTGTAAGGGGTGGTGATATCGTTTATATATCAATCGTTAACGATCGAAATGGGTTGTGTGGGAAGGAAAGGCTCTTTATCTGTGAACCGCCGGGTGCAGGTGAATCATTTTATTTTGCCACGGACGATGGTCTTAATGATGGGGAGTATACTGTTTATAGGCTTGACCTTTCTGATCAAGCTTCTAGTTTGTATGCGAAAAACTTTATCGATTTTTTAGAAAAAAGAATAATTTCTTTCGGTTGAATAATGATTATTCGTTTAAAAATGGTTGAGAAGTTCTAGGTGCAAAGAACTGCGGAAAAGCGGGCAGATTTATTTAATTATCTTTGTTTAATTTACACAGATCTGTCCCCTTTTTTTGCCTCCAATGACGGGAGGTAAAGCGGCTAGCTATACTCCAGATCAGATCAGTACAGGGTTGCAAAAAGCCTACGGAGATATTGGCCGCCCTGAGCTTTTTAAATCGGTACAACATTTAATAAAATAGGGGTGTTTGTTATGTCGGATAAACAAGTCTACGAACTGACCATTGATGATCTTGCTGATTTTGGTGTTTGGTTTTTTCCGATGGACGATACCGTAGAGGATGAGTTGACAGTGCGTCCTCTGGCCGAACAAGAAACTTGCTCAGATTTTCAGATTATTGTAAGAGCTAATTTTTTTGGAGTAAGTGGCTCTGTATATTCTGGTTATTTATATTGGGGTTCTGATTGTTTGGTTGAATACCTAAAGCCAGTTATCTTGTCGCAAGCGGGGGAAACCATCAGCTTTTGGAACGGTATAGTACAACCCACGTGGGATAGTTCTGATTTCTCCGATTTACTTAGATCCGATTTGCCAATTTCTTATGTTTCAGAGCCGCTCCTTAACCTTCCTTCGGTTCGTGGAAGGCTTGAGGGGCTTTATTATCTGGCTGGGGATCGAGTGTGTTGCGTAAGCTAAGGGGGAAGTTGAGGAAAATAGGGGTCAGACCACGGTTTATATTAATGGTGGTCTGCCCCCTATTTCCTTCCTGTACGATAAATACCGCCCAGCAATTGAGTCGGAGAAAAAGCGTGAAAATTAATAAATGGTTTTTAATAGTATTGTTGTCGGCCTTGGTTGGTTGCGCACCTTCCCATTCCAATTGGGAAAATGGAATGAATCTCTGGATAGGTACTCAGTTCGATTCCCACCTTTACAAAGGCTGCACGCGCGGATGTGGCGACTCATATTGGTCGCCTGTAAATAAGAATAAGACGTTTGATAAGGTTGTTGATGAAAACGGAGGCAGGCGGTATTACATGACTTGGATTAGAGATTGTCGATATTCGGTTTTTGTCGCTGCGGATCGACTAATAAAGTCATGGAGATATGAAACGTCTAACATAAAAGGATGTTATGTCTTTTAACTGCTGTCTTAAGCAGAGAAAAGTAGAAAATAGGGTCAGACCCTGTTACGGCGGGAATCAATGATATACCTGCGCCGCTCAGAGGTTGCATTGCGGTGTGTGAATCGTTTGAATTTTCTGAACTGTCTTTTTGGCCCAGCGATTTGGTTGATACGTATTTTAGTCAGTTATATGTGTGACAAATAGCGAGGCCCACTGGTGTTGCGCGCATCAGTTGGGCGGCGCCAGGGCCGCCCGGCTTTTACTCAGGATGGATCGGCATTGAGCCTGCGACTGATGACGTCCAGCAAATCACACCCATCGCGCAGCGGAATGGCCAGCAAATGGGCGAAGTCTTGGAGCACTACGGCATCGCTGCTGAGCTGTTCGCGGAAGGCGAGGTTTTCCAGCAGTTGGGTGACGGCGCGAATGCGGAACACGGCGGCGTCGTGGAGGACGTCGAGGGGAGCTTGGGTGTCGATGAGGAGAGCGGGGACGGTGCAGTCGTGGCCCGTGAGGGGCATGTATTGATTCATTTGAAACCTCGTTTTGATGGTTTGAGCCATCACCTGATCGTCGCCAAACGAATAGGTGGCAGCTGTACGCAGGTTGGCGAACCGGAAACGAGTAACCGGCAGACCCGAAGGTCTCCCGCGCACAGCCGCCATAACAGCGACTCTGCAGGTGCAAAAAAGCCTGCAAAAAAAACGCAGAACGTTTTTGCACTCGTTATCGGGTCGCCAAACCCGATCGCCCTGTTTGGGCGACGGCCGGGACTATAAGCCCCCAACCCAAACCCACGCAAGGCGTCAAACTGATGGCACAATAACATCGCCTCACGTCTCCGCCATTCTTGCTGACACATTGGCGATGACTCAGCGCATCAAAGCACCCGCACCGGCCTCTCGCCGGCGCACCCAACCCGTTTCACCGTTAACCACAAGGAAGAAGTCCATGATCAAGCTGTTCTGCAAAGCTGCTGTTGTATTGTCCCTTGCCACCCTGTTTGGCTGCTCCTCGACGCCGTCGGTCGAGAAGATGCAGGCCGACGTGGCCAACTACTCGTTGCCCAAGGCCGCCGTCGCCGATAAAGGCCTGGTCTATGTGGTACGCCCAAGCAACGTCGGGATGATGGTGCGCTTCAACGTGTTCCTGGATGACAAGGAAGCCGACTCGGAGATGGGTTACAACCGTGGTAACCAGTACATTTATTTCTTCGTGACTCCGGGTCAGCACGTGATCAGCTCCAAAGCTGAAAACTGGGCCGACATGCCGATCAACGTCAAGGCCGGTGAGGTGGTTTACCTCAAGCAGGAAGTCGAAATGGGCTTCGCCGTGGCGCGCAACAGCCTCAAAGTGCTGAGCGATGTGGAAGGCCGTTACCTGGTCAAGGATGCGTCCCTGGGCACCGTGGCAAAAGAAAGCAAGTAATCTGAACAGGCGTTAAGCGGCCGGGCCCTGTGCTCGGCCGTTGTCGCTGTTAACTCCCCAAACATTAAAGGACTGATGTGAAAAACCTCCTTTTGATCCTCCTCTCTACGCTCATCCTCGGCGGCTGCGTCAGCCAGCCTCTCACCCCCGAGCACCGCGCCCAGGTCAAGACCGTCAAAGTGCTGCCCGTGAAGTGGGAGTCGCAACAGATGGTCTACATGGGCCGCGAACAGGCCTGGGGCGCGGCGGTCGGTGCCGGGCTCGGCGCGGGCATCGGCATGGCGGCCGGGGCATCCAAGGTTGGCACGGCAGCATTGTCGGGCGCGGGGTTTGCGGCGGGCATGAAGGCCGGCGAGTTGGCCGCGTTGCCGACGCCTACGGCGATTGTCGCGCTGGTCAACGCCGAGCAGATTGATGTGGGTGTGTTGCTCAAACAGAATTTTATCGACGCCTTGGGCAAGACTTCGTCACTCAAGGTGGTAGGCGACGATGAACCCGCCGATGCGCAGATTCAGCTCACCGTCACGGAGTGGGGCTTTCGCCTGACCCAGGGCTTCAGCAGCGTGGTGTACCCCACGCTCACTGTGGTGGCGCGCATGGACCGTGGCAGCGAGATGCTCTGGCAAACAGTCGAGACGGTCACCCCGTTCAATGGTCAGAACGTCTACGGCTACACGCCAGACACCTATCGCACCGACCCTGTGGCCCTGCGCCGTGCGCTCACGGGGATTACGCAGATCTCCAGCGGGTATCTGGTGAAGGAACTCAAGTAGCCCTGCGCGTGAATACGCCGGCTGCGTCATGAGCCGCAAGGCATCAACCCATCATCAAGGATGATCAATGAAATCCAGCAAGTTCTCGCTCCTCGCTTTTTTGATGTCCTGCCTGGTCGCAGGCTGGGGGTTGGTGTACGTCGGGCGCATTCAATGGGCCATCCGGGTGGCGGCGCTGATGTATATCGGTGTTGTGCTGATGGGGGTGAGCGGGCTGGCCGCCACACCTGTCGGGCTGTATGTATTCATCGCTTTTATCATCACGCTCAAGCTGGCCTCCGCGATTGCCTCCGCCGTGATTGCCCGCCATTACGACGGCCCGCCGGGCGTACCACGCAAGCGTTTCCATGTGCTCTACGTGGGTGTGTTGATCGTGATCACCTTGCTCATATTCGAGGTGTTCCGCGCGCCGCTGCTGGGCTTCAAAAACTACTTCATACCGTCGGGCTCGATGGCACCGACGCTGTCGGTCGGTGACTACATCATTTCGGACTTGCGGCCAGGTGCGCCCAAGGTGGGCGATATCGTGGTGTACCGCTGGAACGGCACCGAGGCGGTCAAGCGCGTGGCGGGCGTTGGCGGCGACACGCTGGCCATCGTCAATGGCGAGTTGATCCGCAACGGCGAGAACCTGGGGCTGTTCCACGCGCCGGCCGCGCGCGTCGAAAAGGACTACTCCCTGGCACTGGCGCCACTGCGCGTCGAGCCGGGCCATGTGTACTTGTTGGGCGACAACCGTGATGTGAGCAATGACAGCCGCTTCATGGGCCAGGTGGCCGATGAGGACGTGGTCGGCAAAGTGACCGGCATCTGGTTCTCGGGTGAGCTGGGGCGCATCGGTACCACTTTCCCTTGATGCGTGAGGTTCGTGCGCATGGCCGGTTTCGACGAGAAGGGTTCTTCGGCTGCGTTGAGCACCCAATCGCAACGCTATGAAGTGGGCGAACTGGGCGCCGGTTTGCGTCTGGCGGGCAACCTGCCGTTGGGCGGCTATACCCCGGCGCGGGAGCGAAAGCACTTGAGTCCGGTGGGCAACCCCGTAAAATGCCGCCGCACTGGCAACATGCCACCTTTCAGGGACGAATAAAGCAATGCGTGTTTTTGCCTTTCTCCTGGCCATCTGCCTGATGGCCGGCTGCGCTTCCAAGCCGGACTACTACCTCTCACCGGCGCCGGTCACCCTTCCCAAGACGGCGACTTACTGGCTCGACACCTTCGACGTGGACGTGGTGGGCAAGAACGAGCGCTTTTTGCCGGATGCCAAGGTCCGCCAGCAACTGGGCGTCGACCTGGTCAACCGTCTGCTCCAGGCCAAGCGCTACGCCACCAGCAAAGACAAGGCCGATTACCTGCTGGATGTGAGCGTTATCTATACGCGGCGCATCCAGGACACCCAAGGTGGCTTCATGACGGCCATCGTCGATGACAACACCATTCTCGCCAGTGTCGACTTCCACTATTCGGTCAAGATCAAGCAGGCCGATGCCGAGATACTGCACTTTTCTCAAGCTCGCCAGGGGCTGATGCCCGCGGGTTACAGGGGCGACTGGCAGAACATGAAAACCATGGCCGGCGTGCTGACCAACTCCGGCAATTCGAGCGTTGAGTCCTACTACACCGGGTTGTTGAGCCGGTTTATCGTCGACGACCTGCGCAACATTCCTTCCCGTTAGTTTTACTGCTGCAACGGCTGATCTCTCACTCTAGGAGCACCACGTGAAAACACTGTCCAAAATCCTGCTGTCGGGCCTCACCGCCGCAGCGCTGCTGACCGTGGCCGGTTGCGCCACTGAAAGCAACCGCGCGCTGCCGGTGGAGCAAGTCGCCAGCGCCAACGTCGCCTATTCCGGCGTGCGCGTGCCGATTGCCGTGGGCAAGTTCGACAACCGCTCCAGCTACATGCGCGGCATCTTCTCCGACGGCGTCGACCGTCTCGGCGGCCAGGCCAAGACCATCCTGATTACCCACCTCCAACAAACCAACCGCTTCAGCGTGCTGGACCGCGACAACATGGGCGAAATCTCCCAGGAAGCTGCGATCAAAGGCACCGTGCAGAAGCTCAAGGGTGCTGACTACGTAGTGACCGGCGACGTGACCGAGTTCGGCCGCAAAGAGACCGGCGACCGCCAGTTGTTCGGCATTCTCGGCCGTGGCAAAACCCAGGTGGCTTACGCCAAAGTCGCGTTGAATATCGTCAACATCAGCACCTCTGAAGTGGTGTATTCCACCCAGGGCGCGGGTGAGTACGCACTGTCCAACCGTGAAGTGATCGGCTTTGGCGGCACCGCCAGCTATGACTCCACCCTCAATGGCAAGGTCCTCGACCTGGCCATGCGCGAAGCGATCAACCGCCTGGTCGACGGCATCAACGCCGGCGCCTGGAACCCGCGCAACCAATAATAAAAACGCCAAGGAGCAGTACACGGATGAGCAAGGCAGTGAAGTTGGCGCTGATGCTGACAGCAATCGCGACGGTCGCCGGGTGCCAAACGGCGCCCCAACCCCTGTATCAGTGGGAAAGCTACCAGCCGCAGGTTTACGAATACTTCAAGGGCGAGCCCAAGGAAGCGCAGGTGGAAGCACTGGAGCGCGATCTGCAAAAGATCAACGCCAGTGGCCGCAAGGCGCCGCCGGGTTACCACGCGCACCTGGGCATGCTGTACATGACCATGGGCAAGGATGACCAGATGGTGCAGGAGTTTCGCACCGAGAAGGCGCTGTTCCCCGAGTCTGCTTCCTACATGGACTTTTTGCTGAAAAACGCCAAGACCGGAGTCGCCACTAAATGAGCCTGTTAAAACTCACTGGCGCCTTGCTGGCCCTGGCCTTGCTCGGCGGTTGCGCAGCCCCCAAGACCATTGATTACACGGCGTACAAACAGGCACGGCCCAAGTCGATCCTGGTACTGCCGCCGGTCAACGAGTCGCCCGAAGTGCAGGCGTCGTACAGCATGGTGTCGCAAGTCACCTACCCGCTGGCCGAAGCCGGCTACTACGTGTTGCCGATTGCCCTGGTGGACGAAACGTTCCGCCAGAACGGCCTGACCACCGCCAACGATATCCAGGCCGTGGCGCCGGGCAAGCTGCATGACATCTTTGGCGCGGATGCGGCGCTGTACATCACCGTCAGCGAGTACGGCACCAAATACATGCTGATCTCCAGCGACACCTCTGTGACGGCCTCGGCCAAACTGGTCGACCTGCGCACCGGCACCACCCTGTGGACCGGCTCGGCGCGCGCGTCCAGCGAAGAAGGCAACAACAATGGCGGCGGCCTGGTGGGCATGCTGATCACGGCGGCGGTCAAGCAGGTGATCAACAGCTCCACCGATGCCGCGCACCCGATCGCCGGTATCACCAGCGCGCGCCTGCTGTCGGCGGGGCAACGCACCGGCATTCTGTACGGCCCGCGTAACCCGAAATACGGCACCGACTGATCTGTCGAAATGCAGCCTTTACTGGCCCCCCGGTCAGTAAAGGCACCGGGTGATCAATTCACCAGAATGTCTTTGGGTTTGATCACCTGCGTGCTCTTCACCAGGAAGTCCGGGTTTCGGTCGCCGGTCAGGTCTACGGCAATGAAGTAGCGATAGGTCTGTGGGTTGAAGCTCACGATTGTCTCCCCCGCGCGCCCGCTGAATGCGTTCACGAGGGTCAGGCGTGTATTCGCTTTTTTCTCGACGCCGCGCAGGTCAATGTTGTCTGTGCCGCTGGTGAAGTCCATGAGCTCATCCGGCGCTTCAGGCGTGGAGTCGCTGGCGTGGTGGTAGACGAACGTGTCGGCGCCCCGGCCACCGCGCAAGCGATCGGCGCCGCCGCCGCCCGTCAGCCGGTTGTCGGCGTCGTTACCGATCAGTGCATCGTGGCCTGAACCGCCAATCGCATTTTCGACGGTGCAACCGCGCGCGATAGAGACATTGCCTTGCAAGCCGCCCACATCGGAAAACGAACCCGCCTTGAGGTTGATGACCTGGTTGTTGCCGTACCCCGAGACGTCCAGCGTGTCGTTGCCGGCGCCGTCCCATATGCAAAACGCAGCGGTATCCCGGTGGTTTTTCAGGGTGTAGTAATCCCTGTCGTTGTTGGCATTGAAGCCGTAGGTGTTGTTCTCCCGGCGGGTCTGATGATTGGCGCCGTACGTGTGTTGGATGGCGCTGATGTCATCCATCATCGGCGCCTTTGGCCGCTCGCCTAGCTGTTTGCCGCTGCCTTGAGCGTCGAAATAGCTCATGACGGTATGGGCTTTTGAGTCTTGTGCGTAGACCCGCTGATCTTCCGTCGCCTGGCCGTTGTAGTGGCCCGGGTGGGTCAGGCCAAGGGTGTGACCGATTTCATGGGTTATGACCGTGCGCGCCACAAAATTGGGGTTGTAGACGGTATCGCCGCCTTGCACATGGGGGCTGGGATAGAAGCCTTGGGCGGCAACCTCGCTGTTGGAAATCCGAAAGGACAATCGCCCCTCTGCCCGGCTGCCGTTTTCAGTGAAGCTCAGGTTGGCCACATCGCTCCAGGACTGAATGGAACGCCGGGCCTCGTGTTTCTGCGCGTCGCTGAAGCTGCCGGCCGCGTCGTTTTTGAAGTGATAAGAAATCTCGGTCTTGCCGTTTCGGTTCCAGTCCTGCCAGGGGCCCGTGCTCTGCGTGAGTTGCTCAACGGCGCGTTGTTTATCAAAGGACTGTTTGTTGATCCGGGTGATATGCGGGTCGTCCGCGCGCAGCGTGGGGTCAGCATTAGCCGGGGTTGGAGTGTGAGTGCCCATCGCCGAGGTATCCGAACGGCGGTTGTATTGAAGGGGTAAGTGTTGAGCCGGGCGCACAAACCGGTGCTGGCCGTGGGGGTGTATGAACGGTCGGAAGATGGCCCGGAACACGGAGGGCCGGGAAGCACGGTGGGCCTGATGATTGGCCTGTGCAGGGGAGGGGTAGAAGAACGTTCTTAAATCGATTCTCAAGATGCCGATTCCTGGTGGGTATTTACGCTTTTCCTTACGTGATCACGTGTGCGGGCTCCCTTTTGCCAAGTGTAAAACTGCCAGTGCGACGTTAAATATCCAAAGGTCGATATGTGTCTGCGTAAATCTTTTTCGCTGGGTTTATAAGACGTTCAGGCAGGCGTGTGTTGGCTCACGCAATGTTTAACTTCAACGCTGGCCCCGGCGCTGTGGGACGCGCGACAGCCCAGGGATTTGCCCGAGGCGCCCGCTCGGATTTTTCCTGCATTGTTGGCCGTTAACCCGAACCCCTGACGCTTTGCGTCTGACCTTGTGAGCGGTTTATTCATACACGAGGTTAAGCCAATGTCCCGTCCTCTTCTGCAACTGCGTCCTGCTGCCCAAGGCGTCGCCGTTACCTTGCTGGCAACGCTGGCGGGGTGTGGGCTTTCTTCTTCCCGTGATGTACCAAAACCGGTTGAAGCCGCCGAGGTTTCAGCGCTGCACAGCGAGCCCGCCCAAGGCGCTCTGAGCAAACGCATGGCCATGCCTGCCCCAATGACCACGCGCCTGGTGATGCAGGATTCGGCAGCGATGCCCTACCGCAGTGAGCCGCGTGAGCAGTACGCCAACCTGCCGGAAAACCCGGTGCGTCGCGTCGCCGAAACCCCTGTCTCGACCTTCAGCGTCGACGTCGACACCGGCAGTTACGCCAACGTAAGACGTTTCCTCAATCAAGGCAGCCTGCCGCCCGAAGGCGCTGTGCGACTGGAGGAAATGGTCAATTACTTTCCCTACAACTACGCGCTGCCCACCGACGGCTCACCCTTCGGCGTGACCACCGAACTCGCCGCCACGCCGTGGAACCCGCATACCCAACTGCTGCGCATCGGCATCAAAGCCTCCGACCGCACCGTGGCAAACCTGGCGCCGGCCAACCTGGTGTTCCTGGTGGACGTGTCCGGCTCCATGGACCGCCGCGAAGGCTTGCCGCTGGTGAAAAGCACCCTGAAGTTGCTGGTCGACCAACTGCGCGACCAGGACCGCGTCTCGTTGGTGGTCTATGCCGGTGAGTCCCGTGTGGTGCTCAAACCCACGTCCGGCCGGGACAAAAGCAAAATCCGCGATGCCATCGACCAACTGACGGCCGGGGGCTCCACCGCGGGCGCATCCGGCATCGAACTGGCTTACCAGATGGCCCGCGCCGGGTTTATCGACAAAGGCATCAACCGCATCCTGCTGGCCACCGACGGTGATTTCAATGTGGGCGTCAGCGATTTCGACAGCCTCAAGCAAATGGCCGTCGAGCAGCGCAAAAGCGGGGTTTCCCTCACCACCCTGGGTTTTGGTGTGGATAACTACAACGAACACCTGATGGAACAATTGGCCGACGCGGGCGACGGCAACTACGCCTACATCGACACCCTGCGCGAGGCGCGAAAAGTGCTGGTGGACCAGCTCAGTTCGACCCTGGCGGTGGTGGCGCGCGACGTAAAACTGCAGGTCGAATTCAACCCGGCCCAGGTCAGCGAATACCGCCTGCTGGGCTATGAAAATCGTGCCTTGAAACGTGAGGACTTCAACAACGACAAGGTCGACGCCGGTGAAATTGGCGCAGGCCACACGGTGACCGCGCTGTACGAAATTGTGCCTAAAGGCCAGAAGGGCTGGTTGGAGCCGTTGCGCTACGCCGCCGCGCCGGCCGCTGTAAACACCTCCGCTGAGCTGGCGATGTTGCGTGTGCGCTATAAACCCGCGGCCGGTGGCGAGAGCCTGCTGATTGAACGGCCCATCAGCGCCCAAGCGACCCCGGCCAGCGACGACCTGCGCTTCTCGGCAGCCGTCGCCGCCTTCGCCCAACAGCTCAAGGGCGATGGCCGCTACACTGGCAGCATGCGTTTGCAGGACACCGCCGCGTTGGCGCGCTCGGCCCGGGGCGACGACCCGTTCGGGCTGCGCAATGAATTCGTGCAACTGGTGGAATTGGCTCAAGGCCTCAAGCGCTGATCTCAAACAGACAGGGAGCTGGCTTGCCTGCGATGGCATCACCTCGGTCAACTTCTCTACCGAGTTGCCTGTAGAGCGAGTTGCCGGAATCGCAGGCAAGCCAGCGCCCACCGTTAGATCGGTTTCGACTGTCAGAAAGGAGTTCGCCACCGACATGGCCGTTCCAGATGATTTACCCAGCGACGAAGCGCTGCTGGCCCGCTACCGAACCGGCGACGCTGCCGCGTTCGAAGCCTTGTATGCGCGGCATCGCCAAGGCCTGTACCGGTTTCTTGTGTCCCTGAGCAACAAGGCCGAGCTGGCTGAGGAAATCTACCAGGAGACCTGGCTCAGCCTGATCCGCAGCACCACCCAGCCACAGGGCCGGGCGAGTTTTCGTACATGGTTGTTTCAGATTGCCCGCAACCGCCTGATCGATCACTGGCGCAAGCACGGCATCCACACCCCGCTGCACGACAGCTACGACGAACAGTTGCACGCGCAAGTCGACGACAGCGCCGGGCCCGAACAGCAATTAAGCCTGAGCCGCGACCAGGCGCGGCTTGACGCTGCCCTGCAAGACTTGCCCGAAGACCAGCGCGAAGTCTTCCTGCTGCGCCTGCACGGCGACCTCGAAGTGCCGCAAATCGCGGCCCTCACCCAAACCCCGCTGGAAACCGTGAAAAGCCGCCTGCGTTACGCCCAGCAGAAACTGCGCCGCCTGCTGGCCGAGGAGATATCCGTATGACCGACTCCCGACACCCCCAGGACTCCGACGACGTGTTGTTGCAACACTTTCGTCAACACAGCACCGATGAACCGCCGGCGTCCCTCGACGCCTTCATCCTCAACGCCGCCCGCCGCGAAGCCCCGGCGCCGCCGCCAAGCCTGTGGCAACGCTGGCTGCACGCGTGCCAGCGACCACGCTGGCAGATGGCATTTGCCACCGTCGCCGGTGTAGCGCTGCTGATCGGCGTGGTCATGCGCTCACCCGTGTCGCAGCCGGACATCTCCACCGCGACCTTCACCGCGCTCCACCAGGAAGCCGCCCGCCCGGCGCCGCAAGCCTTCTCGGCCCCCGCGCCCATGGCCCGGATGGCCGCCGCGCCCAAGGCGGAAAGCGCGCCGGTTCAAGCTGAAATCGCCGGCTCGCTGGCGGATGCGCCCGCGGCGAAACTCAGCAAACGCGCGGCGGTGGCATTGCCGTCGCTGGAGCAAGGGTTGCAGGAAATTGCGAACCTGCGTCAGGCAGGAGAGGGCCGGTTGGCAGATGAAAAGCTGCTGGCGCTGTACAAACGCTTTCCCCAGGAAGATTTGCCGGCGCGGCTGGAGGCGCTGCAGAAGCGTTAAACGCCGGGCACAAAAAAGCCCCAGGTCTTGCGACCTGGGGCTTTTTCATCTGTATCTGGTGCACCCGGCGGGATTCGAACCCACGACCCCTGCCTTCGGAGGGCAGTACTCTATCCAGCTGAGCTACGGATGCTTGTGCGGGCGACATCATACCCATGTCGACCTTGGGCGTCCATGCTGGGTTTTGGCCGTTTATGGGTAGGAATTTGCCCCGCAGAGGCCCTGCGCCGTGTACCGGTGATCGATGCGCTTGAACCCGGCCGAAACACGCTGATCAGAAAGTTTCGGCAAATGCGCCGTTTTCGTTCTTTTTTTCGAACAGACTATTGCCCTGTACCCCCATTGATCCTAGGATTCGTTTGAGATTTCAAACGCTCTGTCTCCCGCGTGCTTTTTTCTTCCCCGCGCGCTGGGGCTGATTTCCCTGACGGCAGCCCACAAGGCGCCTTTCAACAACTCTAATTCGCTCCGCGTGCGCGCGGTGCTGTTAAGGAAAGCCGACATGCAGCTCAAAGATACCCAGTTGTTCCGCCAGCAAGCCTTTATCGATGGCGCTTGGGTCGATGCGGACAACGGTCAAACCATCAAGGTCAACAACCCGGCCACGGGCGAAATTCTCGGCACCGTGCCGAAGATGGGCGCAGCTGAAACTCGCCGCGCCATCGAAGCCGCCGACAAGGCCCTGCCGGCCTGGCGTGCACTGACCGCCAAGGACCGCGCCAACAAACTGCGCCGCTGGTTCGAACTGATCATCGAGAACCAGGACGACCTGGCCCGCCTGATGACCCTGGAGCAAGGCAAGCCACTGGCTGAAGCCAAGGGCGAAATCGTCTACGCCGCCTCCTTTATCGAGTGGTTCGCCGAAGAAGCCAAGCGCGTCTACGGTGACGTGATTCCTGGCCACCAGCCGGACAAGCGCCTGATCGTGATCAAGCAGCCGATTGGCGTCACCGCCGCTATCACGCCGTGGAACTTCCCGGCCGCAATGATCACCCGTAAAGCCGGCCCAGCCCTGGCTGCCGGCTGCACCATGGTGCTCAAGCCTGCGTCGCAAACCCCGTTCTCGGCGTTCGCCCTGGCTGAACTGGCCCAGCGTGCCGGTATTCCAAACGGCGTGTTCAGCGTGGTCTCCGGCAGTGCTGGCGACATCGGCAGCGAGCTGACCAGCAACCCGATCGTGCGCAAATTGTCCTTCACCGGCTCCACCGAAATCGGTCGCCAGCTGATGGCCGAATGCGCCAAGGACATCAAGAAAGTCTCCCTGGAACTGGGCGGCAACGCGCCGTTCATCGTGTTCGACGACGCGGACCTGGATAAGGCCGTCGAAGGCGCGATCATCTCCAAGTACCGCAACAACGGCCAGACCTGCGTCTGCGCCAACCGCCTGTACATCCAGGATTCGGTGTACGACGCGTTCGCCGAGAAACTCAAGGTGGCCGTGGCCAAGCTCAAGATCGGCAACGGTCTGGAAGACGGCACCACCACGGGCCCGCTGATCGACGAAAAAGCCGTGGCCAAGGTTCAGGAGCACATTGCGGATGCCCTGAGCAAAGGCGCCAAGCTGTTGGCCGGTGGCAAGGTGATGGAAGGCAACTTCTTCGAACCGACCATTTTGGTCGACGTGCCGAAAAACGCGGCGGTCGCCAAAGAAGAAACCTTCGGCCCACTGGCGCCGCTGTTCCGCTTCAAAGACGAAGCCGAAGTGATCGCGATGTCCAACGACACCGAGTTCGGCCTGGCGTCCTACTTCTATGCCCGCGACCTGGGCCGTGTGTTCCGTGTGGCCGAAGCCCTGGAATACGGCATGGTCGGCGTCAACACCGGGTTGATCTCCAACGAAGTCGCGCCGTTCGGCGGCATCAAGGCCTCGGGCCTTGGCCGTGAAGGCTCCAAGTACGGGATCGAGGATTACCTGGAAATCAAATACCTCTGCCTGGGCATCTAAGCGCCCGGTACGAGATTGCAGCAAACGCAGAGGGCACGAGAGCGCTGACCCTCTGTGTGTTTCAAAACGTTATTCGTAGTGGCCGGGAAAGCTGTGGCAGTCGATCATCGCATGCTGCCGTAGTTGCCTCCCCGCCACGTATTCCTTGGACCACGCCACCCGATGAGTGGCGAATGAGGACTTTATGAGCAAGACCAACGCATCCCTGATGAAACGCCGCGAAGCCGCTGTACCGCGCGGTGTTGGCCAGATTCACCCGATCTTCGCTGAATCCGCGAAAAACGCCACCGTGACCGACGTTGAAGGTCGCGAGTTCATCGACTTCGCCGGCGGTATCGCCGTGCTGAACACCGGCCACGTGCACCCGAAAATCATCGCCGCCGTGACCGCGCAGTTGAACAAGCTGACGCACACCTGCTTCCAGGTGCTGGCCTACGAGCCTTACGTGGAGCTGTGTGAAAAAATCAACGCCAAGGTACCGGGCGACTTCGCCAAGAAAACCTTGCTGGTCACCACCGGTTCCGAAGCCGTCGAAAACGCCGTGAAAATCGCCCGCGCCGCCACTGGCCGTGCTGGCGTGATCGCGTTCACCGGCGCTTACCACGGCCGCACCATGATGACCCTGGGCCTGACCGGTAAAGTCGTGCCGTACTCGGCCGGCATGGGCCTGATGCCAGGCGGCGTGTTCCGCGCGCTGTTCCCTAACGAACTGCACGGTGTCAGCGATGACGATTCCATCGCGAGCATCGAACGCATCTTCAAAAACGATGCCGAGCCGCGTGATATCGCGGCCATCATCATCGAGCCGGTGCAGGGCGAGGGCGGTTTCTACGTCGCGCCTAAATCCTTCATGAAGCGCCTGCGCGAACTGTGCGACAAGCACGGCATCCTGCTGATCGCCGACGAAGTGCAAACCGGTGCCGGCCGTACCGGTACCTTCTTCGCCATGGAACAGATGGGCGTTGCCGCCGACCTGACCACCTTCGCCAAATCCATTGCTGGCGGCTTCCCGCTGGCCGGTGTGTGCGGCAAGGCGGAATACATGGACGCCATCGCGCCAGGCGGCCTGGGCGGCACTTACGCCGGTAGCCCGATCGCTTGCGCCGCGGCCCTGGCCGTGATGGAAGTGTTCGAAGAAGAGCACCTGCTGGACCGCTGCAAGGCTGTCGGCGAGCGCCTGGTGACTGGCCTGAAAGCGATTCAAGCCAAGTACCCGGTAATCGGCGAAGTGCGTGCCCTGGGCGCGATGATCGCGGTCGAGCTGTTCGAAGATGGCGACAAGCACAAGCCAAACGCCGCGGCCGTAGCTTCCGTGGTGGCCAAGGCGCGTGACAAGGGCCTGATCCTGCTGTCTTGTGGCACCTACGGCAACGTGTTGCGCGTACTGGTTCCGCTGACTTCGCCGGACGAGCAGTTGGACAAAGGGTTGGCGATCATTGAAGAGTGCTTCTCCGAGCTGTAAGCGGATGCTGAGCTGATCGACAGAAAAAACCCGCTTCGGCGGGTTTTTTGTGCCCGATGAACGGTATTCAGCGCTTGTTCATGTACGCAGGCGGCTCCTTTGTCTAAGGTGCAGGTATTGCCGATGGAGCGTGCTGGATGACTGCTGTTGATTTACCGGCTGTACCCCGAGTGTTGATTGCCGAGGCGGACCCTTGGTCGCGGGATCTGCTCAAGCAAGTGTTATTGAACGTGCGCTGTGATGCACGGCTGGATGTGTGTGCCGATGGGCAGGAAGCGGCCACGCTGCTGCGAGAAAAAACCTACGACCTGATTCTGGCGGATTGGGAGTTGCCGGGCATCGATGGCCTGAGCCTGCTGCGCAGCGTACGCCAGCAGCGCCGTTCGCCCGCGTTGCCGTTCATTCTGCTGAGCAGTCGCAATGACAGCGCCAGCGTGCGTGAAGCCTTGCCGCTGGCGCCCACCGCCTACCTGACCAAGCCCCTGAACATGGAAGGCCTGACCCAGCGCCTGCAAGACTTGCTGCTCAACGAAGGCGAAAGCGTGTATTGCGAGATCCCGCCGCTGGCGCCGGGGATGACATTGCCGGTGTTCCTGGAGCGCCGCCGTGACACCTGCGACGGCGCACCCTTGCGCGTCGATGTGAAAGCCGCCGTGCACTACAGCCTCGGCGCCGATGGCCTGGACCTCAAGCGCCTGGAAGACCGGGTGCGCATGGACCCGCAAATCACCGCCGTGTTGATCGCCGCCGCCAACAGCGCCGGCTATCACGGCACACCGGTGCAGACCCTGCCGCAAGCGCTGCGCAAGCTGGTGCCCGGGCAGAGCATGAACCTGATCCTGGGCCTGGCCCTCAAGCACAACGTGGTATTGGGCGACCCCGCGCTGGTGGCGTACGCCGAGCGCCATTGGCAGTTGTCTCAGGACACTGCTGACTTCGCCCGCCGCCTGGCGCGCATGTTGGAGCTGGACCACGAACGTTGTTACAGCGCCGGCATCCTGCACCGGCTGGGTGATCTGGCGCTGCTGCGTTGCCTGGAGGACTGGCGCCAGGGCGGCGGCGCGCTGGATGACGAGGTGATTGGTGAATCCCTCTACACCTTCGGTGCCGCCTACGGTTCGGCGTTGCGCGCGCGTTGGCGCTTGCCGCTGGAGTTGCGGCAGTTGATTGCCGGGATTTATTCACTTGAAGGCGGGGTGTATTCGCGTGAGGCGCTGGTGATGAACCTGGCGGCGCACATGGCACGCCTGACTGAGCGTGAAGGGGTGGAAGAGTTGGCCAAGGGCAAGACTGCGCGGTTGCTCAAGGTGGGGTTGTCGGAGCTGATGCGGGTGCGCAAGGCCTAGAGCACAACGAGAAACCACTGTAGGAACAGGCTTGTGTGGGAGCGGGCTTGCTCG
>NZ_JBARTQ010000246.1:0-3358 GCF_049645325.1 Pseudomonas sp.
ACCTAGGCCAAATTCTGCTCGGTCAATCGCTGTACCGCCAACCGTCGATAATGCGAAGGCGTCATGCCTTTCAACTGCTGAAACCGACGATTAAAATTCGAAATATTATTAAACCCCGACTCAAAACAAACATCGGTCACCGCTTTATCCCCGTCAGCCAATAGCTCACACGATTTACTGATGCGCAGCCGATTAACAAACTCGATAAAGGTGCGCCCGGTTGCTTGTTTGAATACCCGCGAAAAATAAGTCGGCTTCATCCCCAAGTATTCCGCCACTTCCTCCAGCGACAACTCCCGCGCGTAATGCGCAAAAATGTAGTCCACCGCGCGGTTGGTCCGGTCGACGCTGTGTTCGTCGGCCAACTGCGGCGTGTTCACCCCGGACAGCAGTTGGTAGTCCTCACAGGCGCTCAACACTTCCAGCAAGATAAAGAAGTGCCCCAGCCGTGCCATGCCCTGGGCATCCTCGATGCGCTGCATCAACGTCATCGCCTGGGCAATCGTACGCTTGCAGCGAAACTCGATGCCGTACTGCGCGCGTTCGAGTAACGGCGCCAGCGTCTTGAGCTCGGTAAATATCTGGCTGCCGCCTTCAAACAGGTCCTCCGTGAAGTTGACCAGCATGTCGCGCTTGGGCACCACTTCGTCTTCCTCCACCTGGCTGATCCAGTTGTGGGGCAGGTTGGGGCCGGTGAGGAACAGGCTTTCCGGGTAGAAATTGCCGATGTAGTCGCCAATAAACACTTTGCCGGAGCTTGCTACGATCAGGTGCAGCTCGTACTCCTTATGGAAGTGCCAGCGCACCAGCGGGCAGGGGAAACCGTGCTGGCGATAGATGATGGACAGGCCGTTGTGGTCGTCCATCAGCTCGTAGGAAGGGTCGGTGATGCGCGTTGCTCGGGTCATGCTGCCGTCGCTTTATTGTGGTCGCTGCGTAGGATAATGCCCCCTTGCGCGCGACCTCGCCAGCGCCGGTGTCTAAACCACGCGGTTTTTTGCCTCGATCCACTGGGACATGTATTGGGTACTTTTATGCGCATGGTGGCGCAACATGCCGCCCGTGAAGTTGCGGCGACGATGGGCGTCGAGGTCGCTGCGGCAACGCTCCAGGCAGCCTATCAGCGCCGGGCCGTGAAGGGCTTGGTCGTAGCGGCGGGCAAGCACGTGGCGGCCATCGTCCTGGGCCTGGGTCCAGCGCTCTCGGTCCTGATACAACGCCACGGCAGCGGCGGCCAGGGCCGGGGCACTGTGTTCGATCACGCCCGGCCAGGCGTGCTCGCCGTGCATGCCCTCGGCGCCGATCGGCGTGGTGATGTTCGGTGTACCGCAGAGCATCGCATCCGCCAGCTTGCCTTTGATCCCGGCGCCAAAACGCAAGGGCGCCAGGCAGATGCGTGCCGCAGTCATGACGTGCAGGGCGTCTTCAGCCCAGTTCATCACGTGAAAACCTTGCGCGGGGTTGTGCAGGGCCGTGGCCTTGGGTGGCGTGTAGGAACCATAAATATGCAGCTGGGCCCCCGGCAATTGCTGGCGGATCAGCGGCCAGAGGCTGTTTTTCATCCAGAGCACGGCGTCCCAGTTGGGCGCATGTCGGAAGTTGCCGATGCTCAAAAAGTGCGCGCGGTCTTCAAACGGTGCGAAAGGCGCGGTCGGCGGTGCCATCATCAATGGGCACCAATGCAGCAGGGTGGCCGGCACGTTGAAGTACTCGGTCAACAGGCGGATCTCCACGTCGGAAATCATCAGGCTGATATCGCAGCGGTAAATCGCCGCGATCTCGCGCTTGGCCAGATCAGTGTCGGCCATTAGCAGGAATTCTTCCTCCAGCGCGGGGGTAAAGAGCGCAGTGAAGTCGTCGCTGCCGGGGTGGGCCTTGAGGTGGTCCTTGAAGCGCTGGTGACGCGCGTCGCGCAGGCTTTGCAGGTCGGAGGTTTCCAGCACACGCAGGGCGTCGGGGCAGCACCGCTCCACGCGCCAGCCGAATTGTTCTTCCATCATGAAACGGTCGAACACCACGATATCCGGGGCTAACTGGCGAATAAAATCATCAAAGCTGCTGTTATTGAGCTCAATCGCGCATTCGGCAATCCCCAGCGCCGGCAAGTCGGCCTTGTGTTCGCCAATGGTCGCGGGGCTGCTGAAGGTGATGTCCCAACCCTGATCCAGAAAGCTCTGCAGGATCTGCATCATGTGCCCGCCAGCGGCTGAGGAACGGGGTTCCGGCCAGACGTAGCCTATGACCAGGACTTTAGTGGCGGGGTGGTTCATCAGAGTCGATCCTTGCTAATACTTCGGCTGCATTGCCGGCAAACAAGGGCAATTAGAACACAGATCGGCGCGCCTCCTACGCGAGGCAGTTGTCGCGATCAGAGCGGGGTGTTTGATAGCAAAATGAACTACGACACTGTCACTTGTGACAGTTATGAAAGGCCTGCCTGGTTGCTAAGTTGGTTGCGATCTTTCAATCAATCGATTGGGAGCGGTTCCACCTTAGCGCATGGAGAACACTTCAAAATGACCAAGAAAGCCGCTAACCCAGGCACACCCATTCCCGCAAGCCCTCAGGCTCCCATGAACTGGGCAGGCCACACGTTCACTGCCAGTGCGAGCGCAAGCACAGGCAATCTTGAAATGCGCTGGCTTCGGTCAGGTAATACCCTGACGATTGAAACACTGCGCTATAAGTTCACCTCCGTGCCGAATCACAACAAAGCAAATATCAATATTGTTGTCGACGCGCATTCCGCTGGGGACTGGAAGCTCAACTCGCCCGACAATAGAATCCAGGATGGTCAATGGCATACCTGGGGTGCCCTGGGGGCGCTGGCGCTGGGTAACTCGACGCGGATCACCGTTAAAGTCGTGTTCATCTTTGACAAGGGAGGGCCAGACGACCGCGGAACGGCAACGTTCGACTTTAGTGTCTGACGCGCCATGGGCCGCCTGGCATCGCTGAGTCGGCGGCCCGTTTTTGCATAAAGAATCCGTTTGCTGATAGGTCATCCCCCTTACTTTGTGGTTAACTTCGGCCTCTCGAATTCGTTTTAACCAAACCCAGTATAAGGATTCCGTTCATGGCTCAAGTCACCCTTCGTGGTAACCCTGTCCAGGTTGAAGGCCAATTGCCGCAAACTGGTTCCACCGCCCCAGAGTTCACCCTGATCGCTGTCGATCTTTCCGAGGCAACCCTGGACACTTTCGCCGGCAAGCGCAAAGTGTTGAACATTTTCCCAAGCGTCGACACCCCAACCTGCGCCACCTCGGTGCGCAAGTTCAACGCTCAGGTCAACGAAGTGAGCACCACTGTGGTGCTGTGCATCTCTTCCGATCTGCCGTTTGCCCAGAAGCGTTTCTGC
>NZ_JBARTQ010000247.1:0-3693 GCF_049645325.1 Pseudomonas sp.
CGGATATGCCCCCCCCCGCCGCCCCCCCAACATCACCGCAAACGCGCCACCCGCCAAACCCGAGCAATATCCGCCGCGCGCTCGCGCAACAAACGCGGTGCCTCACTGCACGCCTGCTCCAGACTCATCGGCCCCGAAGGCAAGGCGAACGCAGCCGCCACCCCGTGCGCATACATCTGCTCATACCCATCACCCAACGTACCCGCGATCACCACAACAGGCACCTTGTTCAACTGCGCAATCCGCGCCACGCCAAACGGCGTCTTGCCGCGCAACGTCTGTGCGTCAAAACGCCCTTCGCCAGTAATCACCAAGTCCGCACCCCGCACGGCATCATCCAGCCCGACCAACTCAGCAACCACCTCTACCCCGGCGCGAAACTGCGCCCCGAGGAACGCCTTGGCAGCAAAACCCAATCCACCGGCCGCGCCGCTGCCCGGCTCATCGCGCACATCCTTGGGCAACACCTTGGCACAGTGGTCGGCAAAGTGGCCAAGGGCGGCATCCAGCTGTTGGACATGCTCAGGGTTGGCACCTTTTTGCGGGCCGAAAATGGCCGAAGCTCCCTGCGGACCACACAGGGGATTGTTCACGTCGGCGGCAATTTCAAAGCGCACCTGGGCCAGGCGCGGGTCAAGCCGTTCAAGGCTGATACGCGCCAGGCGCGCCAAGGCCAGGCCACCCAGCGGCAATACGTGATCCTGGGCATCGAACAACTGCACCCCCAGCGCCTGCATCGCCCCCGCGCCACCGTCGTTGGTTGCGCTGCCGCCGATCGCCAGGATGATCCGCTGGGCGCCGGCATCCAGCGCGGCGCGAATCAGCTCGCCGGTGCCGAACGTGGTACTGGCGCACGCATCGCGCTTGCCCGGCGGCACAAGTTGCAGGCCGCTGGCTTCGGCCATTTCGATGATCGCGGTGTGGCTGTCGGCCAACCAGCCCCAACGGGCTTCAACCTTACCGCCCAACGGGCCTTGAACCTGCTGGCGACGCAGTTCGCCGTTGCAGGCCGCCAGTACTGCGTCCACCGTCCCTTCACCGCCGTCCGCCATCGGGCATTGGATCAGCTCGGCATCCGGCCACACCTGGGCCAACCCGTCGGCAATGGCCCGGGCGACGCCTTCGGCACTCAGGCTGTCCTTGAATGAGTCGGGGGCGATGATGATTTTCATGGGCTTTCTCCGGTTTTTATAACGCCCATGCTGCCAGTTGGCCGCGGCAATGACGCCGGTCCGATGCACAAGTACGGCTGAGGTTTGTTGTTCATTCCGACAAAGCCTGGGGCAATAGCTGTACGCCGAGGTACAGCGCGAGCATGCCATCCAGGGTCAGCGGGTCGACGCCACTGAGTTCGGCGATGCGCTCCATGCGGTAACGCAGGCTGTTGCGGTGAATGCCCAGGGCGTCGGCGCAGGCCTGGCTCTGGCCGTCGTGTTCGCACCAGCTGCGTAAGGTCGCCAGGAGTTGGCCGTTGGCGTCCTTGGCCAGGACTTTGCGCAACGGGTTGAGCAATTCGTCAAGCGCATCGTCGTTGCGGTGGCGCCAAAGCATCACGGGCAGCCGATAACGGGTGAGGGTCAGCAGGCGCGAGTGCGGAAGAATGTCGCGCCCGTAGGCGAGCAAATCGCCCACGCGCCGGTAACACCGACGCAGCCCCGCCAAGCCATCGGCTTGCCCGCCCACCGCCACACGCAGGATGTTCCAACCCAAACCGTGGAGTTTCTCCAGCAGCCGTGGGTTGTCCACCTGCACGGCGGCCGGTCGGCACCAGAGCAAGGAAAACTGCGCGGAGCTCACACACCAGCTGTCCGGGTAACGGCTGGTGAGCCAGGTGCTCAATGCCTCCGCCGATTGCCCGACCCCGAGCTCAAACAGGTACGGCGTGCGCGCCAGCTGTGGCTTGAGCCCCAGTTGCTGGGCTTCATCGACCAGGCGCGGCGAGTCGCCGCTTTCAGCCAATAGCAAGGCCAGCAAGTCATCGCAACGCTGGCGCCGCCATTGCTGCTCGGCCTGCTGGTGGCGGTGGCTGACCAGCATTTCGGCGGTCATGCGTACCAGTTCGGCGTACGTGCGCAACAGCTCGGGCTCGCCGGTAATGCCCAGCACGCCAATCAGGCGCTGATCGTGCATCAACGGCAGGTTGATGCCGGGTTGTACGCCCTTGAGATGTTTGGCGGTCTGGCCGTCGATTTCCACCACGCGACCATTGGCCAGCACCAATTGCGCGCCTTCGTGGCGGGTGTTGATGCGTTCGGGCTCACCGCTGCCGAGGATCAACCCCTGGCTGTCCATGACATTGACGTTATAGGGCAGGATGGCCATGGTGCGATTGACGATATCCTGCGCCAAGTCATGATCCAGCTCGAACATGGGGCTAATTTCCTTGAAACGCATGGTTGTTCATAGGCACAGCGCAAAGTCTGCTTCACTGTGCGCGAGCACAAAGACAGCAGCCTGCCAGGTGGCCGAGACTCATTGGGCGATCAACGTTACCCTCGCATCGCGAAAAATCATAATAAAGAGAGACTGCCATGTCACAGAGCGCCGCTGCCACACTGGCCACCGATGACGATAAAAACGCCATCTACAAGCGCATTACCCTGCGCCTGATCCCCTTCATTTTCATCTGCTACCTGTTCAACTACCTCGACCGGGTAAACGTTGGCTTTGCCAAGCTGCAGATGCTCGACGCGTTGAAATTCAGTGAAACCGTGTACGGCCTCGGTGCCGGGATCTTCTTTATCGGCTACGTGCTGTGCGGCGTGCCGAGCAACCTGGCGTTGACCAGGTTCGGTCCGCGGCGCTGGATTGCGTTGATGATGATCGTCTGGGGCACGCTGTCCACCTGCCTGTTGTTCGTGACGACGCCGACGCACTTCTACGGCTTGCGCCTGCTGACCGGCGCGGCTGAAGCCGGGTTCTTCCCGGGCGTGGTGCTGTACCTCTCGCAGTGGTTCCCGACCTTCCGCCGTGGGCGGATCATGGCGCTGTTCATGTCGGCGATTCCGGTCTCCGGTTTGCTCGGCAGCCCGTTTTCCGGCTGGATCCTCAATCACTTCGCCGCAGGCCAGGGCAACCTGGCGGGCTGGCAGTGGATGTTCCTGCTGCAAGGCATTCCGACGGTGATCCTCGGCGCCCTCGCCTACTTCCTGCTCAGCGACAGTTTCGCCAATGCCAAATGGCTCACCCCGCACGAACGCGCGGTACTGGAAGCCGACCAGGCCACCGATTTGGCCAACAAGCCGAAAACCACCACGGACTCGCTCGCCGAAGTGTTCAAGAACCCCGCGATCTGGGCGTTCGGCCTGATCTACTTCTGCATTCAGAGCGGCGTGTACGCGATCAACTTCTGGCTGCCGTCAATCATCAAGAACCTGGGATTCAGCGATAACCTGGTGATTGGCTGGCTCAGCGCGATTCCGTACCTGCTGGCCGCCGTGTTCATGTTGCTGGTGGGCCGTTCGGCGGACTTGCGCAAGGAACGTCGCTGGCATTTGGTCGTACCGATGCTGATGGGTGCGGTTGGCCTGGTGATCGCGGTGAATTTCGCCACCACCCCGGCAATCGCTATTCTCGGCCTGACCATCGCCACCATGGGCGCCCTCACCGGCCTGCCGATGTTCTGGCCGGTGCCCACCGCCATGCTCAGCGCGGGCGCAGCGGCAGGCGGTTTGGCACTGATCAACTCCATGG
>NZ_JBARTQ010000248.1:0-4230 GCF_049645325.1 Pseudomonas sp.
AGACTTGTGTACACCCAGGAGCCGCTATGCACTTCGATCTCGCCGACCTGCGCCTGTTTATCCACATCGCCGAATCCCCCAGCCTGACCCAGGGCGCCAAGCGCGCGTTCCTCTCGCCGGCGGCGGCCAGCGCGCGGATCAAGGCGCTGGAAGGGCAACTGGACACCCGCCTGCTCTACCGCGACAGCCGTGGCGTGGAAATCACCCCGGCGGGCGAACGGCTGCTGCACCACGCGCGGCTGATCATGCGCCAGGTCGATTACCTCAAGAGCGAGTTCACCCAATACGGCGTGGATTCGGCTGGGCACATCCGCATCTTTGCCAATACCACGGCAGTCACCGAGTTCTTGCCGGAAGTGCTGGCGGGTTTTTTGTCCAAGCGCCCCGGCGTGACTGTCGACCTGCAGGAACGCCTGTCCCGCGACATCGTGCGCGGCGTGCTTGATGGCACCAGCGACATGGGCATCATTGCCGGCCCCGTGGAAGCGGCGGGTTTGCAGGTGTTGCACTTCAGCACCGACGAACTGGTGCTGATGGTGCCGGTCGGCCATCCCTTGGCGCAGCAACCGTCGGTGACGCTGGAGCAAACCCTCGCCTACCAGCACATCGGCCTGCACGAAGGCAGCACGCTGTTGAGTTTCCTGCGCGAACACGTGGAACGGCTCGGCAAGCATTTGTCGCTGCGCATCCAGGTGTCGAGCTTCGAGGCGATTTGCCGGATGGTCGAGGCCGGCGTGGGGATTGGCATCATTCCCGAGTCCGCCGCCCTGCGGCACAGCCGCACCATGCAACTGGTGGCCGTGAAGCTGGATGAGCCGTGGGCGATTCGCGAGCGCAGTATCCTGGTGCGTGAACTGGAAGCGCTGCCGGGGACCATTCGCGCACTGATTGCCACCTTGATGCCCGAAAACGCCTAAGCTGAACAGTCACCTTGCCAGAGGAGACGCCCATGCAACTCGAAGGATCCTGCCATTGCGGCGCCGTGACGTTCAGCCTGAACAGCGCCCACCCTTACCCGTACCAACGTTGCTACTGCTCGATCTGCCGCAAGACCCAAGGCGGCGGCGGTTATGCAATCAACCTGGCCGGCGACACCGACAGTTTGAAAGTACAGGGCCGCAAGCACATTTCGATCTACCACGCCCGCCTCAAACCGGACGGCGCCAACCGCGCCCATGCGAGTACGGCCGAGCGCCACTTCTGCTCGCAATGCGGCAGCGCCTTGTGGTTGTTCAGCCCTGAGTGGCCGCAGTTGATCCACCCGTTTGCCTCGGCGATCGACACGCCGTTGCCGGTGCCGCCTGAGCACACGCACCTGATGCTGGGTTCCAAGGCGCCGTGGGTTGAAGTCAGCGTGCGCAAGGGCGACCTGCAGTTCGACGAATACCCCGAAGAATCCATCGCCCAGTGGCATGAACGATTGGGCCTGACCCGTTAACAGTCTTTGACAGTTTCCCGACAAAGCTCTCAAAGACCGCTGTACGCCGCCGCCCTAGCATTCGAGCATCCAAACCACCTTTCGGGTGCTCGTTATGTTTCGCACGTTGCGCGGTATTCCGCTGTTGGGTTGCCTGCTGGGCAGTCTCGGTTGCCACGGGCAACCGCCTGCCCCGCCGCCGATCCCAAAGGGCGACTACGGCGCGATCATTCGTTACCTGCAAGCGCGTATTCCCCGGGAAATGGCCCGGGAGAATGTGGCCGGGCTGTCGATTGCCCTGGTCAACGGCCAGGAACTGATCTGGGCCCGCGGCTTCGGTCTGGCGGACAAGGCCCAGGGCGTGCCGGTCACAGCCAACACGGCCTTTCGCGCCGGTGGCATCTCGAAACTGCTCACGGCCACCGCCGCACTGCAACTGGTCGAGCAACACCGCCTGGAGTTGGATGAGCCCATCCAGCAGACCCTGCGTGAATTCCACGTCCGTTCGCGTTTTCACCGCGACCAGGACGCGGCAGACAGCGATATCACCCTGCGCCGCCTGCTCAGCCACCAATCCGGCCTGCCCAGCGAACACTTGCGCGACCTGCGCAGCACCTACGCCATGGGCCAGATGCCGATGCGCGTATCGGGCGTGTGGCTGAGCAGCCCGCCGGGCTCCCAGGTGGCGTATTCCAACCTCGGTTACTCACTGGTAGGTGCCGCCGTCGAGCGCAGCAGCGGCAAAAGCTTCGAAGCACAACTGCAAAACAACCTGCTCAAGCCCCTGGAGATGAACCAGTCGAGTTTTGTCGGCACCGGCACACAGTTGAGTTTCCGCGCGCTGGGTTACGAAGACGGGGTTGCCAGCACCGACGCCCAAGTGCGTGACCTTGCCGCGGCAGGCTTGTGGGCGAGCCCCAAAGACCTCGGCCACTACGTGCAGATGCTGTTCGCCCAAGGCTTCTACAAAGGCCAGCGCGTACTGGGGCCGGCGATGCTTGAGGCGATGTTCACCCAGCAAAATACCGGCAATGCCCTGGACTTCGACTGCCAGATGGGCCTGGCCTGGTTCCTCGCACCGTGCGGCGATGAACCGGTTGGCCCCGGCGTGCGCACTTGGCAGCACAGCGGCGGCGGGGATGATTTTGCCGCGCAACTGACACTGCTGCCGGACCAGCAACTGGCCGTGATCATCATGGCCAATGACAGCAACGCCGAAGACCTGGTGGTGTCGTTGTCCACCGACGCCTTGCGCATGATGCTCCAGGCGCAAACCGGCGATCAGGTCTGCGCCGATGACTGCCAGGCGCCGAGCCTTGGGCTCAAGCTGCGTCACGTGCCGGCCGCGGTCGACCGCAAACGCCTGGCCGGGTTTTATGCCACGGCCTGGGGCGTGTTCCGGATCACGGATGACGACAATCGGCTCTCAGGTGAACTGGCCGGGTTCGACTTCGAACTAATGCGCGACGACCAGGGCTGGCTGCGCGCACAGAAAAAAGTCCTCGGTTTTTGGCTTAAGGACCTCGGCGAACTGGGCCGCGTGCAGCTGGATGTAGTCACGGTGCAAGGCCGCCAGATTCTCACCGCGCGCAGCCACGGCCAGCGCATCGCCGTGGGTGAGCGTATCGACCCGCCAGCCCTGCCCCTGGCCTGGGCCGACACCATCGGCACCTACCAAGTGCTCAACACCCATGAACCCGACGCGCCGCTGAGCGGCATCAGCGTGCGCCTCGAACAAGGCTTCCTGGTGATACGCGGCCAATTGCACGACGAGCCGCTCACCGACTACATCCTGCTGCCCGTCGACAACGCCCACGCGGTACTCGCGGGCAACGGCTACGGCCTGGGCGACACCGTGAGCCGCCAGGTCAACGGCCTGAGTGCCTCGGGTTACTCGTTCAAACGCACGAATTCTCCGCAAAAAAACCTGACTTTCTGACATGGACGAACACCTGATGCGCTCAAAAAACCTCTGCCTGTCCTTCACTTCGCTGTGCCTGCTCGCCGCTGCCGACACCGCGATTGCCGAAGACTGGCAATACAGCCTCAAGGCCGGCATAGCCAATGCCCCGCGCTACAGCGGCAGCGATGAACGCATGACCGCGCCGTTGCTCGGCGGCAAAGTCGTGAGCCCCTGGGGGATTTTCCTCGACACCGACAAGGGCCTGGGTTGGGGCTATGAAGGCCATGCGCTGAGTTTTGCCGCCTATGTCGGCGCCAGTGGCTCACGCAAGGATAAAAACCAAACGCTGCATGCCGGCTCAAAGCGCCTCAAGGGCATGGGCGAGATCAAGGCACGCCCGCAATTGGGGGTCAGCGCCAGCTATAACCTGGGCGGGGTGATTGTCGGCGCAACCCTGGAACATGCACTCAAGGAAGACGACCACAAGGACACCGGCAAGGCCTACACCCACCTGGAACTGAGCCTGGGCACCAACCTGTATGAAGGCCGCTATGGCGCTGTCGATGCCAGCGTCAGCAGCCACTTTGGCGACCGTGAATACCTGCAGACGTGGTACGGCGTAACCACCGGGCAGGCGGCACAGAGCCGGTTCAAGGCTTACAAGGCCGGTGCGGGCAATATCAGCAACGGCATGAACCTGGTGTGGAGTGTGCCGATCAGCGAACACACGCGTTTCTCGACCTTGCTGGATGTGCAGTATTTGGCGGATGAAGCCGGCAAGAGCCCGATTGTGGAGCGGCGCTTGCAGACATCGGTGATGGGGATGGTCGAGTACTCGTTCTGATCGGGGGCCCAGCTGACTTGCGTTGGCTCAGCGGAAACGCGCGATCGTTCCCACGCTCCGCGTGGG
>NZ_JBARTQ010000249.1:0-2568 GCF_049645325.1 Pseudomonas sp.
GCATTCGCGAGCAAGCCCGCTCCCACATTGGAACGATGCCGCTTCAAACGTTGTATTTCACACTCGTCCTGCGCCCATACCACGCTTTCCGGAGTTCCCCCATGACGGCCCACGCCGACCTTTCGCCGACCCTTCAACTCGCTATCGACCTGATCCGTCGCCCCTCGGTGACGCCGATCGACGCCGACTGCCAGAAGCTGATGATGCAGCGCCTGGGCGACGCCGGTTTTGCGCTTGAACCCATGCGCATCGAAGACGTGGATAACTTCTGGGCCACCCATGGCAAGCATGAAGGCCCGGTGCTGTGCTTCGCCGGCCACACTGACGTGGTGCCGACCGGCCCGGTGCACGCCTGGCAGAACGACCCGTTCGACGCGCTGATCGACGAAAACGGCATGCTCTGCGGGCGTGGCGCGGCAGACATGAAAGGCAGCCTGGCCGCGATGCTGGTGGCGGCGGAGCGTTTTGTCGGCGACTACCCGGACCACAAGGGCTCGGTGGCTTTCCTGATCACCAGCGATGAAGAAGGCCCGGCGCACCACGGCACCAAGGCGGTGATCGAGCGGTTCAAGGCGCGCAATGAGCGCATGGACTGGTGCATCGTCGGCGAACCGTCGAGCACCACGCTGGTGGGCGATGTGGTCAAGAACGGCCGCCGTGGCTCCCTCGGCGCGACCCTGACCGTACGCGGCGTGCAAGGCCACGTGGCCTACCCGCACCTGGCGAAGAACCCGATCCACCTGGCCGCGCCAGCCCTGGCGGAACTCGCCGCCGAGCATTGGGATGACGGCAACACCTTCTTCCCGCCAACCAGTTTCCAGATCTCCAACCTCAATTCCGGCACCGGCGCCACCAACGTGATCCCGGGCGACCTGACGGCGGTGTTCAACTTCCGGTTCTCCACCGAATCCACCGTGGAAGGCCTGCAGCAGCGTGTGGCGGCGATCCTCGACAAACACGGCCTGGACTGGCACGTGGAATGGGCCTTGTCGGGCCTGCCGTTCCTGACTGAACCGGGTGCTTTGCTCGACGCGGTGTCGGCCAGCATCAAGGCGATCACCGGGCGCGAGACCCAGGCATCCACCAGCGGCGGCACCTCCGACGGGCGTTTCATTGCCACCCTCGGCACTCAAGTGGTCGAGTTGGGCCCGGTCAACGCGACGATCCATCAGGTCAACGAGCGCATCCTCGCCAGTGACCTCGATGTGTTGACCGAAATCTACTACCAGACCCTGATCAAGTTGCTCGCCTGATGCTGGCCTGCCCCATTTGCAGCGCACCGCTGAACGCGGTGGACAATGGCGTGGCGTGCCCGGTCGGGCACCGTTTCGACCGCGCGCGCCAGGGTTACCTGAACCTCTTGCCAGTGCAGCACAAGAACAGCCGCGACCCAGGCGATAACCTCGCGATGGTCGAAGCGCGCCGCGACTTCCTCAACGCCGGGCATTACGCCCCGGTGGCCAAGCGCCTGGCCGAACTCGCCGCAGAACGCGCACCGCAGCGCTGGGTAGACATCGGCTGCGGCGAAGGTTACTACACCGCGCAAATCGCCGACGCCCTGCCCGATGCCGATGGCTACGCGCTGGATATCTCCAAAGAAGCCGTCAAGCGGGCATGCAAGCGCAACCCGGCGCTGACCTGGTTGATCGCGAGCATGGCCCGCGTGCCGCTGGCCGATGCCAGCTGCCAGTTCCTGGCCAGCGTGTTCAGCCCACTGGACTGGGAAGAGGCCAAGCGCCTGCTCAGCCCGGGGGGCGGTTTGATGAAGGTCGGGCCGACCAGCGGCCACCTGATGGAACTGCGCGAGCGCTTGTACGACGAAGTGCGCGAGTACACCGACGACAAGCATTTGGCCCTGGTGCCGGACGGCATGAGCCTGGCGCACAGCGAGACCCTTGAGTTCACGCTGAGCCTGGCCGAACCCCAGGACCGCGCCAACCTGCTGGCCATGACGCCTCACGGCTGGCGTGCCAGCGCCGAGCGCCGTGCACAGGTGATTGAGGCGGCTGAACCGCTGAAGGTCACTGTGTCGATGCGCTACGATTATTTCGTGCTTCAATAACCGACTTTTAGACATCCGCGAATGGATTTTCGAATCCCGCAACGAGGAACATCCATGCGCCAACCTGATATCGAGATTTACCTGAAGGACGCCGACGTCGACCACAAGGCTATTGCCGCCTGGCTCGGCGCCGCCCTCGGCACGTGCAGCGACTGGGTCCAGAAGGGCCAGACCTACAAGTGCAACGCCGGCAACGTGCCTGTGACCTGGCTGCCCAAAGCGGTCGGAAAATGGAACAGCCTGTACCTGGAAAGCGACCAGACCCCGTGGGAAGACGACATCGCCTGCGCCCGCGCCGCCTTTGCTGCGCTGAACGTAGAAGTGCGTTGCGCGCCGGGCACGTGGGTTGAAGAGGAAGGTGAGGAAAGCGCCGACACCTGGATTCGCATCAGCGCGGATGGTGAAGAGCAGATCACCTGGAAAACAGCCTAAATCTGAAGTGTGAACCCAATCAAAATGTGGGAGCGGGCTTGCTCGCGAAAGCGCTGGATCAGTCGCCTTTATAG
>NZ_JBARTQ010000250.1:0-19013 GCF_049645325.1 Pseudomonas sp.
CATACGACCTAATTGCTCGCTCTGCAGTCCGCTGGGGCACTCGTCATGAACAGTTATCGATGAACGACCCCATTCGTTTCGAGGACTTTGAGTCAGCAATCTCAGGCCCGTGAGTGGCTTATGAACATCTGACATCGCCCACTTGTTAAATAACGTATTAGGCATCGTCGATCAGTCCCACACTCACTTGCCATTCATTCTGCAAATCTCGAAAACCACCTGCGCCGTCGCATCTTCGATCGTCCCTTCATTGCGGCATAACACCCACCCGTGATCAGCAACCGCTCGCACGAATGCCTCGGTGCAGGCGACATGCTCCTCCAGCGTATGAAGCACAGTACTGCCCAGCCCACGCCGTCGTTTCGCAGCCCTCGCCCATGACATTTCAGGATCGGTGACAACCCCGACATGCAGGTCCGGCACTTGCACGTGTCGATCAATGTTCAACTGCAGAATCTCTGCAAACGGGACTGTCCGGCGAAATGCCGCATCAGAGGGGTACCAGCGATCAATCAGGATGATGCTGTCGGCGGGTTGCTTGGTCAGCACGTGCCGGGAAATCCAGGCACGGCTATCAGCCAAGCGTTCACACACCGTCCACGCCAAATCCCGGGAGGGATTTCTGACGAGTATGTTAACAAGGGCCATTGTTTCGCCCCTGAAGGGATCGCTTTTCTTCTCGCAAAGACGGATGACCTTTTTGTTGTCGGCCCTCAGTGCCTTGGTAACTGCCTCCAAAAGCGTGGTTTTGCCAGTGCCTTTGGGTCCATCCAGAGAAACAAATAGCGGACGATTCATTCTTCACATAACGATTGATACAGCGTTTTAAGTGACGAACACTTTAACTGAATAACGGGCCGATTCGACAAACCCGCTGCTGTCGCCCACTCTGCCCGTTGCAACCTCTTCCCTGTCGAGGCTTCACTTGGATTACTTCGCCGCTCTCACGGCCTTCGTCGAAGCCGCTGAAGGCAATAACTTCTCCCGCGCGGCCGAGCGTCTCGGCATCAAGGCGTCTACCGTTTCGCGGTATGTGAAGGACCTTGAGCAGGACCTGGGCATTGCGCTGTTCAACCGTTCGACACGCACGCTTCATTTGACGGAGGGTGGCCAGACATTCCTGATGCACGCCCGCCGGGTGCTGGATGAACTTGAACAAGCCAAAGCCGCCACCTCTGCGCTGAACCAGCATCCGCGCGGCGTGCTGAAACTCAACTTGCCGCCGGCCTTTGCCCGTCACCATATTCTTCCGGCCTTGAACGATTTCCTGCTGCGCTACCCGCAAATCAGCGTCGAATTGGTGTTGGATAACGCCCAGGTCAACCTGATTCATTCCGGCGTCGATCTGGCGATTCGGATTGGTGCGCTGGCCGATTCCACGTTAAAAGCACGCAAACTCAGCGACAGCCATTACCGCGTGGTCGCAAGCCCGGCTTTTTGCCTGCTGCACCCGCCGCCCTCAACACCCGCAGACCTCGTCGGTGTGCCTGCGGTACTGGGGACGAGCGCCACCGGCGATATCACGTTCGTCTCCGGGGACCGGGTATCACCGCTGGCGCAGGGTGGCTGTATTCGAATGAATGACTTGGACGCGCAGTTGATCGCCGCGCGCCAAGGCTTGGGCTTTGCGCTGCTGCCAGACTGGCTGGTGGCGCGCAGTATCGATGCCGGCGACCTGGTGGTGTGGCTGCCGGAGTGGAGCATCCGCAGCACTGAGCGGGCGTTTTCCCTGTGGTTTGTCTACCCGCCCAAGCGCATTGTGTCTTCCAAGGTCAGGTGTTTTATCGACTTCATCGTTGAACGACTGGGCGAGACACCTGACTGGAAGTGACTCAACTGAAGCGAATATCCAACGCGCGCAGGTAGGTTTGCAGCCCCGCATCCTGGATCGGGATCAGGAACGCTTCGGTGTCCGACTCATTGAAGTGCGCATGCCAATACCCCGGCGGCGTCACAAATGCCAGGCCCGGCGACCAGTCAACGCGCACCGGGTTGCGGATTTGCCCCTCCGCGTCGAGCTCCGTCCCCACCAGCGAATAACAACCCTTGGGGCAATCAATGATGAAATCCAGTGCAATCGACTGATGCCGATGAGGCTTTTGCACAGAGCCTGCCGGCAAAATCCCATACATCGCCCACAGCACATGGGTGACGGTTCGCGTCTGTGGAAAGTTGCGGTTGCCCAGCAGGATGCTGATGCGGCTGCGGTCCTGGGCACGCGGGTCATCGGCCGCTTCCCGCAACTTGGCGTTGGCCAACGCTGCGGGGTACAGCGTCGGGGTGAAGCGATCTGCGCTGCGTGTTACGCCCAGATAGCGCAATAGCGGCTCATCGTGCACGTAGTAAAGGCGCGCATCCTGTGTGGCGCTGCAGTGCGCTGCCTGCAAGCCCGGCAGTGCGATAAAGCAGCCCTTTGACCACTCAATCTCATGCGCGCCCTGCACCACTGCGCCCTCCCCGGCGATCACATAAAACACCTGCGAGGTCGCGTTGGGGTGCACGGTCAGCGTGTCGCCGCCGTTAAGACGCATGAAATTCGCGCAAAGCCCGGGCCCTGTCGCCGGCCCCTCACACCCCAGTGCGTCGCTGAGGTCCAGCGGGACAATTCGCGAGGGGCCGCTGTCATACAGCGCGGCCGGGAAGCTGTGGTAGGGAATTCGCGAAATCAGGTTTGCACTGATGGGGTTGGCCGCCTTGCTGTATTCGAAGTACTCGGCGTCCACCTGGTTGATATCGCTCAGTTGTGTTGGCTTGAATTCCTGGTTCATCGGGCTCACCTCAGTTTTCGGCGGGTTCCCCGCAGCGCCTTGAGCGCACTGCGGTAATGAACTCACTATAGGCATTGCCCGTCAGCGGATTAAGCCCCTGCCCGGCACAGCAGTTATGCGAAATGGGGAGGTGTACTTGCGCACGTCATCGCCCACCTCCTATTGCACTTGCTGACCGGCCCGACTGAGCTTGATCATCTGTTGAAGCATCAAACCCGGCGCAACTCGGCGGGCCACCTTCAGCACCTGGCTGACGCCCGGGCATATTTCCAGTTGCCCGGCCTCAATTTTCCGGATGCACTGACGCACTAAAAGCGCTGGGTCCATGCCCTTTTCGTTTTTCATTTCTGCCGCGAACTCGCCTCTGAACAACGGGGTTTCCGTTCCCGGTGGCGCAATTTCGATGACGGTAACGGCGCTGTGCTTGAGTTGCGCCCTCAGGCATTGGGTGTAAGCGTGCAGTGCTGCCTTGGAGGCGCTGTACACGGGTGCCGCCGGGAACGGAATAAACGCCAGCCCGGACGAGACGTTAACGATCAAGCCGCTTTGTCGCTGGAGTAGATAGGGCAAAAATTGCTGGATCATCCGCATCGGGCCATTCAGGTTGATGTCGACTTCTTCAGTCAAGTCGTCTAACGCCCGCGGCTGCGCCAGCCTGATGTTGCGCATCACGCCTGCGTTATTCACCAAGGTATCGAGCGTCGGGAATTGCGTGGTGACCGCCAGAAATAACGCCTGAATGCCGGCAGGGTCGCGCACATCGCTTTGAAACGTCTGCAACAGCGGCAACTGTTGCCGCGCTGCATCCAGTTTGTGCGGATCACGGCCCGTCACGATGACCGTGTTGCCCCGCTCCAGAAGTTGACGGGCAAGTTCAAGCCCGATACCGCTCGAACCTCCCGTCACCAGCACTGTTCGTCCAGTCATCTTCATCGAAGCACTCCAGTTGTGGGTAACCTGTAAGGAGCTTGAGGGATACACTGACCATAAGACAGTAGGCACCCAAAAGATCTATACGCACCTAAAAGAGAGTGTCCAGCCAATGAACAACCACCCGGTTTTCACAGACGAGCAGATCGCCGCCGCGCAGTACTACTCAAGGCAAACGCCGCCCAAGGACCTGGACCCGCGCATCGCCTCTCTGGTCACCGACCTGATCGGTCGAGTGGCAGACAAATGGACAATGCTGATTCTCGAAACCTTGATCGAAACCACGCCCCTGCGCTTTACGCGCTTGAGTGAACGGGTCGAAGGGATCAGCCAGAAAATGCTGACGCAAACCTTGCGAGCCATGGAGCGAGATGGTCTCGTGCTGCGCAAGGTGTACGCCGTAGTGCCTCCGAAAGTTGAATACAGCCTTACGCCGCTTGGTCTGACGCTGGGTGCAGCGTTTTGTGGCGTGTGGGTCTGGGCAGCGGAAAATCTTGAACAGATTGAAAAAGCCCGCGTGGATTTCGACCTGCGGTGAACCGGATTACCCCTTGGGCCTGAACTTCGGAATCTCCAACCCCAGGCTTTCGCGCAGTGTCGACCCTTCATACGCCGTGCGGTACACGCCACGTTCCTGCAGCAACGGTATGACCTCCTGGGTGAAACGCCCGAACTGCTGCGGGTGCCCGATGTAGATGTTGAAACCATCCACGGCTCGGGCCTCAAACCACTCCGCTATTTTCTGCGCGACCGTGTCCGCCGCCCCCACAAAGGCCCCCGGGCGCAATTGCCGACCGAACTCTACGGCCTGGCGCAAACTAAAACCTTTCTCGCGAGCCTGGTCGGCAATGCGTTTGGCGGCAGTGAAAAAGCTGCTGCGCGCTGCCTCCAGGCTTTCCTGCGGGAACGGCGCATCAAGGTCGTACTGGCTGAAATCATGCCAGCCGAAATTGCGCCCGAACTCCTTCAGCGCGAGTTCAAAGCTATGGTCGGCCTGATGGTAGTGCTGCTCGATTTCACGCGCGTGCGCGTCGGTGTCGCCGACATAGATCTCGGCGCCGGGCATCACCAGCAATTGTTCCGGGTCGCGGCCCTGTTGCACCGCCCTGCCCTTTATATTCCGGTAGAACGCCTGGCCCTGCTCGATGCTGGCCGCATGGGTGAAGATCACATCAGCGGTGGCGGCGCCCAGGTCGCGACCTTGCTCCGAGTCGCCGGCCTGGAATATCACCGGCTGGCCTTGGGGTGAGCGCTGGATATTCAGCGGGCCGACCACGGAGAAATGCTCGCCCTGATGGTTCAGGCTGTGCAGCTTGCTTGGGTCGAGAAACTGGCCGGTGGCCCTGTCGCGCACGAAGGCGTCTTCCTCGTAGGAGTTCCACAGCCCCTGCACCACCTGCACGTGTTCGGCCGCGCGGCCATAACGGGTGTCGTAATCGTAGTGTTCGTCGCGGCTGTAGTTGCCGGCGGTACCGGCATCGCCGCTGGTCACCACGTTCCAGCCGGCGCGGCCTTTGCTGATCAGATCGAGCGAGGCCAGGCGCCGCGCAACGTTGTATGGCGAGTTGTAAGAAGTGGTCAGCGTGCCGACCAAACCGATGTGCCGCGTGCTCACGGCGAGTGCCGATAACAGCGTCAGCGGCTCCAGCCGGTTCAGGTAGTGGGACGGTGAACCGGGCGTGATGAATTGGCTGTCGACGATGAAGATCAAGTCGAACAGTGCCGCCTCGGCCTGTCGCGCAATGTCGATGTACCAGTCGACGTTAACGCTGGCGTCGGCCGGCAGTTGCGGGTCAAGCCACAGGTTGTGGCGACCTGGCCCGCCACATCCCATGGTCAAGGCGCCTAGTTTGAGCTGTCTTTTGGTCATGTCTTACGTATTCCGTTCAGGGCTGGGTTTTGGCGACGGCTGGCTGCAGGGACGCCGCAAAGGAAGCGTCAAACAGCGTGGCTGCGGCGTACGGTTTGACCAGCCCCTGGCTGGCAAAAAAGTCCACGGTCTTTTGCGCCTCCACCGGCGACTGATCCGTCACGGGTTCAACCGTCGCGCGAGCACGGGCAAACCATGCGCGGGCGATGTCCGCATCGGCCCTTGTGCGTTTGGCCCACGCGTCCGCATAGGCATCGGTGTTGGCCGGGCGTTGGCCAGCCCAATCACGGGCTTTCTTGAGGCGCTGGAGAAAATCACTGATCTGCGCACGCTTGGTGTCGACAGCCTGACTATTGGCTGCAACGAAGCTCTGGGCCGGGATCAAACCGTCAGCGGTCGCCAGCACGCGCGCACCTTGGCGCTCTTGCTGCGTTACGTAGGGCTCCCACGTGGCGATGACATCAACAGAACCGCCTTCCAGCGCATGGGAGGCGTCCAGTGCGCTGAGGTAGCGCAGCTCCACCGAGTCCTTTGGCACCCCGGCTTTATCCAGCGCGGTCAGCAGCAATTGCTGGCTCCAGGAACCTTTCCAGATCGCTGCGCGTTTGCCCGCAAGGTCCGCGAGGCTGTGAATCGGGGAATCCTTGCTCACCAGAATGGCCACGCCGTCGAGGTTCTGCCGACTGATGGCGATCACCTTGATCGGCGCACCCAAGGCACCTAGAAACAGCACGGGCGCATCACCGAGCAAACCGATATCCAGGCTGTTGACGTTGAGCGCTTCGGCCACCGGCGACCCGGCGGTGAATTGCTTCCATTCAAGGGTGTAAGGCAGATTATCCAGCACCCCCGCCGCCTCCATCACGGCCTGGGCGTTGTAGCTTTGGTCACCGACCACCAGCGTTTGCGCGTTCGCAGTCAGGCACAGCAAGGTGGCGGCCAAACCGGCCGCCAGTGTTGTCAGGTAACGCACGTTCGTCTCCAGATGCCTTCTCAGGCATTGAAAGTCGATCCGCGCGTGCGGTCTCGGCAGTGTCTATAGGGTGTGCAGCGTGCCGATACGATGAAGCGCTGGATACTGCGTGTAAAATACTGATTACGCATAACCTAATTCGATAAAAATGCAAATAATGCATTCATTACGAAAAGGGAGGCAATCAGTCAGGTCGCCAGTGCTCGCCTCGAACGTTGCCAGTCCCTTTGTAGCCACCGTATCCATCAGGGACCCAGCCGCCACCCGCATTGTCGCCAGTGCCGATAAAGCCGCCTTTGCCGTCTGATTCAAGGCCTCGACCACGGTTCTTTCCCGTGCCGATGTAACCGCCACGGCCATCGGAATCGTAGCCACGCTTGCGGTTGTCGCCAGTCCCCTCATAGCCACCCTTGCCATCCGCCCTCCAGCTCCCGCCCAGGGCGGTGTCTTCACCGCGGAAATAGCCCTGGCCGTCGGACTTGTAATCTTCGCCATAGCTGGCGCCACGGCCCTTGTAACCACCCGAGCCATCCGGGCTGAACCTTTTGCCCTGGTTGTAGCCGGTGCCCGTGAGTCCACCGTCATCGGCCGGGACAAAGCCCTTGCCAATATTGGTGCCGGTACCTTTTAGTGATCCGTCTTTTTGCAGTTCGTAATCACCGCCCGAATTTCCCCCGGTGCCCCTTAATCCGCCGTGGCCATCGGGCTCGTAACCGTTACCAGCGTTGGTTCCGGTACCGATGAAACCCTCAGCCGCCTGAGTTGAGGCACCCACACTCAGTAAAAGAACGGTCAGCAGAATGCGAGAAGCTTTTTTCATGGTGAATCGACGTCCCTTTCGAGGTTAAAACGCGCTTCTGATCAAGGCGCGTTGCAGGGGCACTTTAACGTCATAACGGTGATTCGCGGTATAGGGCCGTTCCTGAGCCCTGCGGCGCGCCATAGCCCAAAACCTCATCCCACCCTGCGCGCTGAAGATTCCCTCTATTGGCGCATACCTCATTCTTGAATTAACGTTCAATCCACCTGACCACCGCCACATGAACCCCGCCAACCCGCGCCCCTCACGGGCCGGCCTGATGCACCGCCACTCATTGCTCATCCAAACAGTTAACCAACTGATTAATCAGAGTAAATATGAAAGAGCAGCCTCGGCAGCTTGCATCGGGACCGCAACAAACGGCGCACCCGCGCGCCCTTTTTCGACCACCGCACCTTCTGGCTCCGCTGAGCCTGTTGTGCATCGCCTTGGCCGGCTGCACCGTCGGCCCGGATTTCGCACGGCCGGATGTGCCGGCGAATGCCGATTATTCCCGGGAGAAGCTGACGTCCACCGCCAAGGCCGACATTGATGCCGGCGGTGCCGCGCAGCGCTTGGTTGCCGGGATGGATATTCCCGGGCAATGGTGGACGCTGTTCCGCTCGCCAGCATTGAATGCCCTGGTGGAAGAAGCGTTGCGCGCCAACCCGGACGTCACTGCCGCCCAGGCCGCGCTGCGTCAGGCCAATGAGCTGGTGTACGCCGACCAGGCTTCGCTGTTTCCCTCCGTCAACGGCAATGTGTCGAAAACCCGCGAGAAAGTCTCCGGGGCTGAAACCGGCCTGCCGTCGTCGCCGATTCTGACGGTAAGTTCTGCGTCGCTGAACGTTTCCTATGCCCCGGATGTGTTCGGCGGCACGCGCCGGCAAATCGAATCATCCACGCAGCAAGCCGAGTACGAACGCTTCCAGCTGGAGGCGACGTACCTCACGTTGACCTCCAACGTGGTCAATACCGCGATTAGCCTGGCCTCGGTACGCGACCAGGTCGCTGCCACCGAGGAAATCATCCGCCTCCAAAGCGGCCAGCTTGACCTGTTGCAGGCCCAGCGCCGGTTGGGTGCCATCGGCGATACCGACGTCCTCACGCAGCAGACGGCGCTGGCGCAAACCCGTGCCACCTTGCCGCCGTTGCAAAAGCAATTGGCGCAGACCCGCAACCAATTGATGGCCTATCTCGGCCGGTTCCCCAACCAGGACCGCGACGAACGCTTCAATCTGGCCTCCCTGCAACTGCCGGAAGCGTTGCCGCTCAGCCTGCCTTCGGCACTCGTCGGCCAGCGCCCGGATGTGCGTTCCGCGCAGGCGCAACTGCACCAAGCCAGCGCCGACATCGGCGTGGCCGTCGCCAACCAGTTGCCACAGTTCAGCATCACCGGGTCCTTGGGTTCCACGGTGGCGAGCGGGACCAAGCTGTTTTCGTCGGGCACCGGCGTCTGGAGCCTCGCCGGGTCGATCGCCCAACCGCTGTTTGATGCTGGCGCGCTCGAACATCGCAAGCGCGCCGCCGTGGCGGCATATGACGCGTCGGCCGCGCGTTATCGCGGCACCGTCATTGGTGCCTTCCAGGACGTTGCCAACGCGCTGCGGGCGCTGGAGGCGGACGCCGATGCGCTCAATCAGCAGGTGGTGGCCGAGCGCTCCGCGCAAGCCAACCTGGATTTGGTGCAAGCCCAGTTCCGACTCGGCGCCGTGGCCTACATCAACCTGCTGACGGCCCAGCAAACTTACCAGAACACCGTGCTTGCCCGCGTCAAGGCGCAGGCCTCGCGTTACAGCGACACCACGGCGCTGTTCCAGGCACTCGGCGGCGGCTGGTGGAACCGCACGGACGTGGACCCCGCCACGAAGGGCCAGCCTGATCGCTTCGGCTTGCCGTCGTGGCAAGAGATCATGCCGGCCAAGACCAAGGCAGCACCTGCCGATTCGGCACGGTTCGACTGAACTTAAATCTTCAAACAGCGAGAACACCCATGGCTGACGTCATCACCGCTTCTCCCCTGCCACCCCCGCCCGACGCGCCGCGCAAGCGTCGGCTGTGGCGGCCGATGCTGATCATGATCGTGGTGGTGCTGGTGATCGTCGCGATCATTGCCGGGGTGAAGTTCGTGCAGATTTCTGCCTTGATCGCCCAGTCAAAAGTGCCGTTGCCTGCTTCAGTGGTGACCGCCCTGCACGTGCCGTTCAGCGACTGGCAACCGAATGTCAGCGCGGTGGGCTCGATGAAGGCTGTCAGAGGCGTGGATGTGACCACTGAGGTCGGCGGCATCGTGCGCACCCTCGGCTTCACGCCTGGGCAAGAAGTGCAGGCCCAGGCACTGCTGGTGCAGTTGAACGCCGACTCCGACATCGCCCAGCTGCACTCACTGGAAGCCTCCTCCGACCTGGCCGCTATCGTGCTCAAGCGCGACAAGGCCCAATTGGCCGTCAACGCCATCTCCCAGGCACAGGTCGACACCGACACCGCCGACTTGAAAGCCAAACTTGCCGCCGCCGAACAACAGCGCGCGCTGGTGGCGAAGAAAACCATCCGTGCTCCGTTTGCCGGGCGTATCGGGATTACCAGCGTCAACCCCGGCCAATACCTCAACCCCGGCGACAAGATCGCCACGTTGCAAACCTTCGACCCTATCTACATCGACTTCACGGTGCCCCAGACCCAGCTGGAGGCCATCGCCATCGGCCAAGGCGTGCTGGTGACGGCCGACGGCCTCTCGAACCAGACCTTTACCGGCAAGATCAGCACCATCGACACCCAGTTCGACTCGACCACGCGCAACGTTACCGTCGAGGCCACCGTCGACAACCCCAGGAAAAACCTGGTGCCCGGCATGTTTGCCAGGGCCGTCGTCAACTCCGGCGCGCCGCAGCGCTACCTCACCGTTCCGCAGACCTCGGTGACCTACAACCCTTACGGCACCACGGTGTTCATCGCCACATCGAGCAAGAACGACAAAGGCGAGGAAGTCCTCACCGCGCAGCAAACCTTCATCAAGACCGGCCCGACCCGTGGCGACCAGGTCGCGATCCTGTCCGGCGTGAAAGAAGGCGACCTGCTGATCACCAGCGGCCAGATGAAGCTCAAAAACGGCTCGCCGGTAAAGGTCGACAACAGCACCGCGCCACTGAACGACCCGGCTCCGACTCCCCAAGAACACTAAAGGTGTCCCATGAAGCTTACCGATACCTTTATTCAGCGACCGGTCTGGGCCATTGTCGTCTCGCTGTTCATCCTGATCCTGGGGCTGCGCTCGATCTTCGAATTGCCGGTAAACCAATGGCCACGCACCGAAAACACCGTGGTCACCATCACCACCGCCTACTACGGCGCGGATGCCTCCACGGTCGCCGGTTTTATCACCCAGCCGCTTGAATCGGCCATCGCCCAGGCCCAGGGCATCGACTACTTGTCATCCACCAGCATCACCGGTGTCTCGACCATTACCGCCACGCTGCGCCTGAACTATGAAGCCAGCAAGGCACTCACCGAGATCAATACCCAGGTCAACTCGGTCAAGAACCAACTGCCGGCCCAGTCCCAGGAGCCGGTGCTGACCGTGGCGGTCGGGCAGACCACAGACGCCATGTACCTGGGGTTCTACAGCGACACCCTGCCCACCAACAACATCACCGATTACCTGGTGCGCGTGGTCAAGCCCAAGCTGGATTCGATCCAGGGCGTGCAAACCGCTGAAATCCTGGGCGGGCGCCAGTTCGCCCTGCGCGCCTGGCTGGACCCCGACAAGCTGGCCGCGCATAACGTCACGGCGCAGGACGTGTCCACCGCCCTGGCGAACAACAACTACTTGTCTGCCGTCGGCTCCACCCGCGGGCAAACAGTCACGGTCGACCTGACGGCCGGGACCGACTTGCACACCGTGGACGAATTCAAGCGCCTGGTGATCAAGCAAAAAGGCGATGCGCTGGTGTACCTGGAAGACGTCGCCACCGTGACCCTGGGTGCCGAAAGCTACGACAGCAGCGTGGCGTTTTCCGGCAAGCGTTCGGTGTTCATCGGCATCAAGGCGGCGCCGAATGCCAACATCCTGACCGTCGCCGACAGCGTGCGTGAAGCCTTCCCCGAGCTGCAATCCCAACTACCCGCCGGCGTGCGCGGCGAGATCGTGTATGACTCCACAGCGTTCATCAACACCTCGATTTATGAGGTGGTGAAAACCCTGGTCGAGGCGATGATCATTGTTTCGGTGGTGATCTACCTGTTTCTCGGCTCGTTCCGCGCGGTCATCGTGCCCTTGGTGGCGATCCCACTGTCGCTGGTCGGCACATTCTTCATCATGTACCTGCTCGGCTACTCGATTAACCTGCTGACCTTGCTCGCGCTGGTATTGGCGATCGGCCTGGTGGTGGACGACGCGATTATCGTGGTAGAAAACGTCGACCGGCATATCAAGGAAGAAGGCAAAGGCGTGCTGGAGGCCGCGCTGGTCGCGGCGCGGGAGCTGGGCGGCCCGATCATCGCGATGACGGTGGTGTTGATTGCCGCCTACGTGCCCATCGGGCTGCGCAGCGGGCTGACGGGCGCGCTGTTCAAGGAGTTCTGCTTCTCGCTGGCGGGTGCCGTGACCGTGTCGGCCGTGGTCGCGCTGACACTCTCGCCGATGATGACCTCGCGGTTGTTCAAGTCCGGCCAGGAAGAGGGTCGCTTCGCCCACAAGCTTGATCAGTACTTCGACTGGCTGCGCAAACGCTACCACCGCGTGCTCCACGCGGGCCTGAACGTCTGGCCGGTGCTGGTGACGTTTGGCTTTTTACTGTTCGTGCTGGTGGCCGCCAGTGGCATGACCGCCAAAAGCGAACTGTCGCCAACCGAGGACCAAGGGCTGGTCTTCATGCAGATCAAAGGCCCGCCGACCGCTTCGCCCCAACAAATGGAGCGCATTGCCGACCAGGCCTTCCAGATCGCCAACAAAGAGACCGAATACGCGCAGATGTTCCAGCTCACCGGGCTGCCGATACTCAACCAGGGCCTGGGCGGCGTGCTGCTCAAAACCTGGGACGACCGCACCCGCTCCCAGGCCCAACTGATACTGGACCTGCAGCAAAAATGGAATCAGGTGCCGGGCGCGACCATCGCGGCCTTTCCGCTGCCGTCGCTGCCGGGCGCCCAAGGCTTGCCGGTGCAGTTTGTGATCACCACCACCGACTCCGTGGAAAACCTCAACGAAGTCGCCCAGGCGGTGATGGCGGAGGCCCAGAAGCAACAGCTGTTCTATTTCTCCGACATGGACCTGAAACTCGACAAGCCGCAAGCCAAACTGGTGGTCGACCGCGAAAAAATTGCCGCGCTGGGCATGACCCAGGCCGACGTCGGCGCCGCGCTGTCTGCCGCACTGGGTGGCAACTACGTGAACTACTTCTCCACCGCCGGACGCTCGTACAAAGTCATTCCCCAAGTGCTGCAGGTCGACCGCCTGAACCCCGATCAGATTCTTGATTACTACATTCGTACGCCCTCCGGCAGCATGATCCAGGCGCGCACCGTGGCGCACATCGAAACCTCAACGCAGCCGGAGTCGATCAACCACTTCCAGCAACTCAACTCGGCGACCCTGTCAGGCGTGAGTGGCGTGGCGCAGGGTGAACTGCTGGCGAAGCTGAACACGATCCTGAAGAACGTCGCGCCCTCCGGCTACACCTCGGACTTCTCAGGTGAATCCCGCCAGTTCACGCAAGAGTCGGGCGGGTTTGTCGCGCTGTTGCTGTTCTCGGTCCTGATCGTCTACCTGGCCCTGGCCTTCCAGTTCGAGAGCTTCCGCGACCCTGTGGTCGTGCTGTTCTCGGTGCCGCCCGCGCTGTTCGGCGCGCTGGCCTTTATCACCATGGGTTTCGCCTCCATCAACGTGTACACCCAGGTGGGCCTGGTGACGCTGCTGGGACTGATCACCAAGCACGGGATTCTGATCGTGCAGTTTGCCAACGAATTGCAGCGCGCGGGACGCAGCAAGCGGGAGGCCATTGAAGAAGCAGCTGCGGTTCGGCTACGCCCGATTCTGATGACCACCGCAGCGATGGTGCTGGGCGTGGTGCCGCTGGTGTGGGCATCCGGCGCCGGGGCGGCGGGCCGGCATGACATGGGCTTGGTGATCTTCGCCGGCTTGTCGATCGGCACGCTGCTGACGCTGTTCATGGTACCGGCGATGTATATGTTTATCGGCGCTACGCATCACCAGGACGCTGAGCAACCTGAGGAAGATCTACAACCCAGCCACCCTTGAAAGGTGCCGGACGCCTACCCAGTCGAGCAGATCACTGGCGTTCATGGGCCTTGCGTGTAAATAACCCTGGCCCGTGGTGCCGCCCAGCGCGATCAAGGCGTGCCGCTGGGCCTGGGTTTCGATGCCTTCGAGCACCACACGCAGGCCCAGCGCTCGCCCCAGGCCGATGACGGCTGTGACGATGGCTCTGCAGCGGGCATCCGCCACCACGCCGTTGACCAGGCTGGCATCCAGTTTGATTTCATTGAAAGGCCCCTGAAGCAGGCGTTGCAGGTTGGAAAAGCCCGTGCCGAAGTCGTCAATGGACAAGCGACAGCCCAGCGCGCCCAGCCCTTGCAGGGTTTCCTGCTGGCGCGATCGAGAGTCGATGGCCGCGCGTTCGGTGAGTTCAAAGGTGACCCCGGACGCCGGCATCCCATGCCGGGCGAGCGCCGCCCCTACACGGTTGATCAAACCAGGATCGTCCAACTGTACCGCCTCAAGGTTGTAGGCAAACGCCAAGGAATGCCCCCTGCCCCCGAGTTTCTTTTGCAGCGCCAACCCCTGATGCAGTTGAAAAAACAGTAGAGGGTCCAACAACCCGCCGCGCACGATAGCGGGCATGAAAGCCTCTGGCGCGAGGATGCCGCGCCGCGGATGGCACCAGCGCGCCAGTACCTCAACACCCTCCACGGCATTGTTCGACAGGTTGAACGTGGGCTGAAAGAACGGCTGTATCTGGCCCTCGACCAATGCATTGGCGACTTCGTATTCGCTGGCCGACAGGACGCTGGCAGGGTAAATCATGGCGCGCTCAGGGGTTGAAACGGGGCGCCAGTGTCGAGGTTTCGCCTCAGCGTTTCAGTCAGCCATTGCCGCAAATAGGCGAGGTTTTTTCTGGTAGCTCACAAGAAACATCCTACAAGATGCCTCATTACTTCAAATTCAGCGGCCTACCGCGCGCCTTATCTCAGCGGCTTTTCGAAATAACACTGCTCATGTACTGATGAATGTCGCGCAGATCATTCACTGTCCAGGCATGCGGGGGCAGTTTTACACCGTTCTCCTGCAAGGTTTTTGGAATCAGGTTGCCATTGGGGCGAAGGATGATCGAAGACACGATAACGCCCGGGTAGTCCTCCAGCCGTTTCCTGAACGCGGGGCTTGTGAGGTCCGGCGTGGGCGGATTGCTTTTCCGGGCCAGTGGTCCCGTGCCCTTGATATCCGGCCCATGGCACATGGCACAGCGCTGTAGAAACAGGTTTTTACCGTTGGCCACGTCCGCACGAGAGGGAGATGCCTGAACCAGTGAAACACTGACCAGCGCCGCGGCAAGCAGTCTTTTCATTTCAACCATGCTAAATCCTTTAGCGTCTCTCGTTTTTAGGGGTGGCAGCGCGTGTGCCTTCTATGTGCGGCGGGTACTTTCGGCGTTGGTACCGGGCAGGTCAATGTCAGATATTAAGTTGACAAGGTCGCCAATCGACGCGCCAGCGCCTGCATTTGCGCCTGTCCATACCCTGAGCGTGAACCCAAGATCCATGTGCTTGACGCATCCCTCATGCTCAAACGTCATAATCTCCGGGTCCTCTGCGTGGTAATCTCGCGCCACCACGAATAGACATTGATCGTCACTCGACGATGACCAGAGCCAGGAAAGAACATGCCGAAAATCTCTCACTCAGCATTGCGCCGCAATTTCCGTGAACTGCTTGCAAAGCCCATCTGCGTTGAAACCGCGTCTGTCTTTGACCCCATGTCCGCGCGTATCGCCGCCGACCTGGGCTTTGAAGTCGGAATCCTCGGCGGTTCTGTCGCATCGTTGCAGGTACTCGCGGCCCCCGATTTTGCGCTGATTACATTGAGTGAGTTCGTCGAGCAGGCCACCCGCATCGGGCGCGTCGCACAACTGCCGTTTATTGCCGACGCCGACCACGGTTACGGCAATGCCCTCAACGTGATGCGTACCGTTGAAGAGCTTGAGCGTGCCGGTGTTGCGGCGCTGACGATTGAAGACACGCTGTTGCCTGCGCAATTTGGCCGCAAGTCCACTGACCTGATCTCGATCGAAGAAGGCATCGGCAAGGTCAAGGCGGCACTGGAAGCGCGGGTTGACCCGGAACTCTCGATCATCGCCCGTACCAACGCCGGCGTATTGCCGACTGAAGAAGTGATCGAACGCACCAAAGCCTACGAAAAAGCCGGCGCCGACGGCATCTGCATGGTCGGCGTCAAAGACTTCGACCACCTTGAGCAGATCGCCCAAAACCTCACGGTGCCACTGATGCTGGTGACCTACGGCAACCCGAAACTCAATGACAGCGAACGCCTGGCCAAGCTCGGCGTGCGCATCGTAGTCGCCGGCCACGGCGCCTACTTTGCGTCGATCAAGGCCACTTACGACAGCCTGCGCGCCCAGCGCAAGCTGACCCACAGCACCTCCAACCTCGGTGCTACCGAGCTGACGCATACCTACACGCGGCCTGAAAACTACGTGGCCTGGGCTGAAGAGTTCATGGACGTCAAAGAGTAAGTCCGGTCGAAAAAATCGCAGCGCGGGTGGGATGAAACACCTGTGCCGGACACCGGCACAGGTCGATCAATAGTTGGCGCTGGGATTGCCCACGTCCACGTAGCCATTTTTCGGCGCGATAATCACGTCCAGGGGCGGCGGCGTGACGCCGAACCCGCCGATCTGGTCCGTGAGGCCCTTGTACCAGTCCTCCTGCTGTTTCTTGCGCGCGTTGTCGGCCTTGATGTCGGCAATGATCGCGTAGATCAGCCCGCCTACCGCCGCAATACCGCCCACGGCACCGGCCAACGCACCCGCTGCGCCGCCAATCACGCCTGCCGCTTCGGCAACCCCTGCGGCCACGGTGGTAATGCGCGGCACGACATACGTGGCGACTTCCACGGCGCCCGCCACGGCAGACAAACCGTTGAGCCCGGCGAACGTGCCCTGGAAGCCTGCAGCGACCTTGTCACCACTTTGCACGGAGTTCTTCGCCGAAATCGCCCCGGTGACCAAGCCCAACACGTTGCCCGCCACGCCGCCCAGGCTCTTGCCGACGTTCTCCACATCCTTCACAAATTTGGGCGCATCGAACTTGTAGGTGCCTTGTTTGGTGCGGTCGAACTGGTCCTGGACGAACTTGGCGCCGCCTTCCAGAAACAGGCCTGCCGCCTGGAACGACTGCCCCACCGTTTGCGCGGTGCTGCCGCCTTTGCCAGCGGCAATCCGCGTACCGATGGCGCCGGCCAGCAACACGCCGGACACGCCATGCATCACCCCGGCCTTGTACGCCGCACTCACCCCGGCGGGAAGTTTGCCGCCCCAGGTGCTCTGGACTTTCTTGATCGCGTCGTCGAACTTGGCGCCGCCGCGCATGGCGTCTTCCACGGCGCGAATGCCGCTGATGATGTCGGCGGTCTTCGGGGGCGCTTCGCCGGGCGCGGTGAATGCAGCAATGTTGTTGTTGATCACCTGCTCAAGGCGCGGGTCGTTGGCGCCGGTGACACCCAAACCGCGGTAGAAATCATCGATGGTCTGGCCTTTGAGCAGGTCCTCGCGGCCCAGTTTGGCCGCCGCATCGTTGAAGCTGCTGCTGCCTGCCTGCACGGTGGTGTCGTCGAGCACCGCGTCAAAAATCGCTTTGTTCACCCCGGACTGAATCACCGCCTTGTCCGCCGGCACGCCGCTGGCGATCAGGTCGCTGATTTGCTTGCCGGACGTGATGTGTTCGTACTCGGCCTTGACCTTGTCCTTGATGGCCTGCGGGGCGTTTTCCAGGGCTTTTTTGTAGTCCGGCTGCTTGCCCAGGGCCTGTGCGTAGAAGTCCGGGTACTTGATAAAACTCGACAGCGCATCGGTGGTGCTGGCGCCCTTGGCGGCAAATGCACTTTCCAGGGCATCGGTGCTCGATGAAGCCTCCAGGCGGCGTTCCATCTCGGCTTTCAGCGCCGGGTCGGCGGCGACCATTTTCTGCAACTGCTCGGTGCCTTGGGTGTTGAGGAACTGCTGGACGTCGGGGTCTTTGCTGAGCCGGTCAATGCGACTTTGTACATCGTTGATAAAGTCCTCGCGCTGCTGGCCCGGTGATTTGCCCTCACCCGACCACTCATTGGCCGCGTCCGGCCCCTGGTGCGCAAACGCGTCGGCACCGGCCTTGTAGTTGGCAAGGCCGGTGGACAGCTGGATGATCGCGGCGGTTTTATCCGCGCCGCTGGCGCTGCTGTTGCCACTGACGAAGTAGTCGGCGCCAACCTTGGAGGCGTCCCCTCCGGCCGCCTTCACCGCGTCTTCGGTGGCCTTGGCGTTGAGGTCCTTGATCTGGTCGTCGGCGCTGTTGCCGTCCAGGCCCTTGAGGTTGTCGTAGCCATACTTGCCGAAGTCCTGCAGGCGCCCCGCTTCGGTGCCGTGACGTGCTTCGCCGTCCTTGGTGAACCCGTCGATACGGCCATTGCCCACAGCGCCGCCTTCAATGTGCTTGCCGGTCTCGTCGTAATTTTCCACGTAGTTGAGCACCTGGGCCGCACGCCACGCAGCATCCGGGTCGTGCTCGAAGTCACCGACACGCTCGCGCAGCGCGTCCTTGACCCCGCTTTGGTTGCCCAGGTTCTTCAACAGCGGGTTGTCGTCGATAATCTGTTGCGCGTTGCGCGTGTCGCCCACCGGGCGCCCTTCGCCGGGCAATGGCAGGTGATTGGAGGGCGCGTCGCCCTTGGGTGACGCTTTGGGTTTGCTGACCGGCAGCTCACCTTTGAGCGTGTCCCAGCCGTACTTGCCGAAGTCCTGCAGGCGCCCGGCTTCGGTGCCGTGGCGGGCGTCGCCACCTTTGGTGAAACCGTCGACCTTGCCGTTGCCGGCCTCGTTGCGTTCTGAGGTCTTGAGGCTGATCGGCTTGCCGCTTTCGTCGAGTTTTTCAATGTGCTCCAGCACCCGGCTGGCGAGGTAAGCCGCATCCGGGTCGTGCTCGAAGTCACCGACACGTTCACGCAGCGTGTCTTTCACGCCGCTCTGGTTGCCGAGGTTTTTTAACAGCGGGTTGTCGTCGATGATCTGCTGCGCGGTACGGAAGTCGCCTTGAGGGCGCTTTGTATCCGGACCGAGGCGGGTGTCGCCGGCCTGATTGTCCACCGCCCTGGAAACCGCCTTGTTCCAGTTAGGGTTCTCGCCCGTCTTGGGTGTGCTGTCGACCGGGTTGACGTGCATGACCTTTCTCCTGTTTCGGCATGGGAGAAAGGATTATTGGACGGGAAGTGCAACAGTCTTGTTACACGCGAGCAATTAACGCGCATGAAATCACACTGCCACTACTTAGGCAGTAGTTACACACATGAATATTTATAAACGCCAGTTTAACTAAGCCTAAAAAATCCGCCGCAGAGCCTGCGGCGGCAAACCAAAGGTTTTTTGTCGAAGCAGAGCGGCTAAGACC
>NZ_JBARTQ010000251.1:0-3028 GCF_049645325.1 Pseudomonas sp.
CCGGCATTTGTGGTGCCAGGTCGCTGCGTTCGCCGATATCGTCGCGAAGATTGAACAGCTGCGCGCGGCCGTCTTCGAACCGTTCGATCAGCTTGTACTGGCCGACGCGAATCGCCCCGCCGGGAAATCCGCCCTGGTTGCTGTAATGCGGGTAAAAGCAGATCTGGGGTCAGGCCGTGATTAGTGATTAGTCTTGGAAAGCAGATCTGGGGTCAGGCCGTGATTAGTGATTAGTCTTGCGTACCGGCCAGAGCCAGGTTACGCTTGGGCCATGGCCAGACCATTGCGAGTGGAGTACGAAGGGGCCCTGTATCATGTGATGTCCCGCGGGATCGAGCGGCGAGATATCGTCTCGGACGACCGCGATCGCCAGCGGTGGCTGGAGTGGCTCCAGCGGACGGTGGAGACGTACGATTGGCAGCTGCACGCTTTTGTGCTGATCGAGAACCAATCAGACTGATACTGTTGATTGGTCTTGTTCAAAGGGAAACGCAGGGATTATTGTTGATGCGATGGCTCTGCTGCGTTTGGCAGAGTGGATTCTGCTAGCAACGCAAAAGCAAGGATGCGACTCATGCAACGACAAAGTTCCCCCCCGCGCTGACTCAGCCGAAATCGACGCAGATTCCGCTTCGGAATCTCTGGGACCAAGTCCCGCCACAGACTCAACAAACGGTCTTCAACGCGTTGATCAAGATGCTCGACCAAGCATCGCCTGCAACCGAAAAGGAGCAGAGCGATGATACGAACATCTGATTCCAGCTCCATGGCTTTGGCACCCTTGCTCGTCAGTGCCAAGATTCGACCAGCCCATCAAGAACTGTTGGCACTCGTTTATGTTCGGCAGTCGAGCACCAAGCAAGTGGAAGAAAACATCGAGTCGACCCAGATGCAATATCGCCTGGTCGATCGCGCGGCGGCAATGGGATGGAGCGACGATCGCATCGAAGTGATTGACGATGATCTTGGCATGAGTGGTCGCAGTGTCGAATACCGGATCGGATTCCAACGCATGATTGCAGAAGTGTCGCTGGGGCATGTGGGCATCATCTTCAGCATCGAAATGAGTCGACTGGCCAGGTCGTGTCGTGACTGGCACCAGTTACTTGAGAACTGTAGTCTGTTCGGAACGCTGCTGGCCGATGCGGATGGTGTCTACGATCCACGTGATCACAACGACCGTTTATTGTTAGGACTCAAAGGAACGATGAGCGAAGCGGAACTGCATGTCCTGCAAGGGCGTCTTCGAGCCGGTCAACTCAACAAGGCTCGGCGTGGCGAGTACTTCACACATGCTCCGATCGGATACGTGCGAAGCGACAACACGCTTGTGAAAGACCCCGATGAACAGGTTCGCAACTTTGTCGAGATGATCTTTTCAAAGTTCGTTGAACTCGGATCGCTCAGTGGGTTAGTGCGATACTTGCGCGACGACAACCTGACTGTTCCGCTGCGCGATCATCGCGGCGTGCAGAAAGGGAAACTGCAATGGAAGCAGCCAAACACTTCGACGCTTTTGTGCATGCTCCATCATCCGATTTACTATGGTGCCTATGTCTATGGTCGCCGCAAGACGGATCCGAAGAAAGTCGTCAAGGGGCGTCGCAACAGTGGTCGCGTGTGGGCGTCGCAAGACCAATGGGATGTGCTGATTGAAGATAAACTTCCAGCCTACATCCGTCGGCAGCAATTCGAGGCAAACCAGCAAAAACTCTGGGAAAACGCGTCCAAATATCGGCTTGGTGCGGCCATGCGGGGAACGTCCATGCTGGCCGGACGCATCGTCTGCGGGCACTGTGGACGGCACATGAGCGTCAGCTACAGTGGCCAAAAGAAGGAACGTTTGACTTGCGAAATGTCGCGCAACCAATGGGGCGAGAAACAGTGCCAGAGCTTCAACGCACGCTCGCTGGACGAGCTGATTTGCTCTCTGTTGCTTCAAGCGGTTTCGCCTGCTTCGATCGAACTGAGCGTCCAGGCGTTTGCAAAACTGGACAACGATCGCCAAGTCGTCGAGCGTCATCACGCTCAGTCAGTTGAGCGAGCTGATTACGAAAGCGAACTTGCGCGCCGGCGTTACGAAGAAGTCGATCCGTCGAATCGGCTCGTTGCTGCGGAACTGGAGCGACGCTGGGAACAATCGTTGCGAGACAAGCGGGTTGCCGAAGAAACACTGGCTCGCTTTCGGACGCAACAACAAGAACGACTGACACCCAGTCGTCTGTCACGGATCGAATCACTTTCAAATGACATTCCCGCGTTGTGGCATGCCGACACAACAACCGGCCTGGATCGCCAAACGATTTTCCGCGCATTGGTCGAGCGGATTGTGATCGAGACGGTTGGACGCAGCGAGTATGTCAACGTGATGATCCGTTGGGCCGGTGGTTTTGAAAGTCGTCATCGAATCATGAAACCGGTGCAGCGCTTTGAATGGCTGGAGTCCGCAGCGGAGATTCGCGAACTGATCGAGCGACGAAAGCGCGAAGGCAAGACCCACGCCGAAGTCAGCGAGGAACTCAATCGCGAAGGCTATCACTCGACGAGCTGTGGAGCATTCACGGCGGCGATCGTGTCTTCTATGTGCAAGAAGTTCCGCGATCAATCGCCAGCCGCAGTTCGCGATCACAGCTCACCTCAATGGAGTCTTCGGGAACTCGCACACGAACTGGGCGTGCGTAAAGAGACGTTGAACACCTGGCGACGTCGCGGCTGGGTCCACGCGACGCAGGAATCACCGCGTTGGACTTTTTGGGCGAACGAAGAAGAACTCACCCGACTTCGCAAACTGGTCGATCACAATCGACAGGGTCTACAAAAAACACCCACTGAACTGACCACCCCGACCATGAAAACCAGCTAAAACTCACTTGAACACAAATCTGCAAAGGAGTGCATTGTGATTACGTCACCATGCCAAATCATATTCATGCACTGATCAAAACGCCCCAGCCAAACCTTTCTCGAGGGATGCAGCACTGGTTATCAGGCTACGCCAATTGGTGCGCCAAGCGGAACAATCGTAGCG
>NZ_JBARTQ010000252.1:0-1828 GCF_049645325.1 Pseudomonas sp.
GTCTTCAGGTACAGGCGCTCGGGCAACGGTTGGCCCCACAGCTCGCCATGAATTTCAAAGGCCATTTGGTTAGGGCTGGCCGCATTGCCGGCGGGCGCGACGGGTACCACCCGCACGCTGTCACGTAAAATCCGCGGTTCGAAATCCCAGATCGCCTGGCGGATGCGCCGCCCCAGCGCTTCTCGGTCCAAACCGGCGGCGGTTTTGCCGGCAAGGTCCGGCAAACCAAAATTGATCACCGACTGCCCGGCCAAAGGATGAGCACTGAGGTCACGAAAGCTGCCCAGGCTGGTGCTGTTGAGCAGCCACCCGAGGTCACGCAACACCGCCTTGCGCAGGCCACGCATCGACAACACACGTTTGTCGCGCGGCTCCACCGCATGCTCGGTGTCGTCATCGCTGAGGCGATCAAGCAGCGATGGCTGCAGGCGTTCGCGACTGGTGAGCTCAGCCATGGGCTCGGTTCTCCACTAAAAAGGGGGTGGGTCAGTGACTGCTGTCAGCTGCGAGTTGGGATGATTGAGCCCGCTCATCACACGCGCCCAACCAACCCCGCCGGCTTTAAATTTTCTGGTTCTTTTCCAGGTCCCACTTCTTCGGCGTGCCGGTGATCACGGTGTCGCCGGTGAAGGAGTCGTACTCGTAGCTGATGGTGGTGAAGTTGATGGAGAAGGTTTCGCTCGGGCGCTCGCCGTTACTGCTGGCGGAGTAGGAGCTGATGATCGCTTCGCCGAGGATCAGCTTGAGGAACACCTGTTGTTTCTTGTCCGGGCCGCCGGTCTGGATGAAGTGAATCTCGGCATCGCCCAGGCTCTTGCCGCACACGGCCTGCATGAACAGGTCAGCCGAGGCCAGGTCGGTAGCCTTGGTCATGGAAATTTCCGAGAACGACGGGTTGCTGGTGTCGCGGTCGGTGCCGCCGCCACTGATGGAAATTGCACGGCCTACACCCATCTGGATAGCGTCGATGGTGATCCAGTCTTTGTGCGCGTCGACGGTGGAAGTGCCCTTGATTTGGGTGCCTTTGAAGTTCAGCAGGATCATGGTGGTTACCTTTCAGGTTGATCAGTTGGATTTGGTGGACGGCAGCTTGGAGACCAGACGCAGGGACACGGTCAAGCCTTCGAGCTGGTAGTGCGGGCGCAGGAAAAACTTGGCGCCGTAGTAGCCGGGGTTGCCTTCGATTTCTTCCACCACGACTTCGGCACCCGCCAGTGGCTTGCGCGCTTTGTCGGCGTCGGTGGCAGTGGCCGGGTTGTGTTCCACGTAACGGCCGATCCAGTTGTTGAGCCACACCTGCATGTCGTCGCGCTCTTTGAACGAGCCGATCTTGTCGCGCACGATGCACTTCAAGTAGTGGGCGAAGCGGCAGGTGGCGAACAGGTACGGCAGGCGCGCGGCCAGGTTGGCGTTGGCAGTAGCGTCCGGGTCGTCGTACTCGGCGGGTTTGTGCATCGATTGCGCACCGATGAACGCGGCCAGGTCGCTGTTCTTCTTGTGCACCAGCGGCATGAAGCCGTTCTTCGCCAGTTCCGCTTCACGGCGGTCGCTGATGGCGATTTCGGTCGGGCAGGTCATGTCGACGCCGCCGTCATCGGTTGGGAAGGTGTGCACCGGCAAGCCTTCCACCACACCACCGGACTCGATGCCGCGAATCTGCGAGCACCAGCCGTAGTGTTTGAACGAGCGGTTGATGTTCACCGCCATGGCGTAGGCGGCGTTGGCCCAAGTGAAATCCTTGGCGCCAGCGGCGTCGGTGGTTTCTTCGAAATCGAAGGCTTCGACCGGGTTGGTCTTGGCACCGTAAGGGGCACGCGACAGGAAGCGC
>NZ_JBARTQ010000253.1:0-6294 GCF_049645325.1 Pseudomonas sp.
GCCAAAAAACCACAGTCCAAAAAAAAGGGCCTCGCATCGCAAGGCCCTTCTTCGGGAGTTTGAATCGTTTCAACTCTGCGGCCTCATGCCCTGAGACATCCCAAACATGAACAACAACAAGTCATGATCAGGCTTGACCGCCACACTCGCCTTCGCAACGCGCGGCAATGGGCATTGCCCACCGCCTTGCACCGCATGCAGCACTTGTGTGCGAGGCAGTTCCCAAGCGGCCAGTGCGAGGGCTGCAATGCCCAACGCCCCGACCAGGAACAAACCTCGTGCTATTTCTAGCTTCATCTGGTTAAACCCTTGATAGCGCTGCCAAACGCCGTCTCGTAAAAGTAGCTGAGTTTTTTCCAGTCGGTGTCGTTGAACGACGAATGGCGGCGCAGTTGCAGCATATCGTGGGACGCCGCCCGATAAGCGGTCAGGCGCTGGCGGCACTTTTCAAAGTCCAGCAGTGCCACTTCCACCTTGGCCGAGTCGCGCTCACCGGTTACCCGCACAAACACGTGCTTGATATACAGGCAACCATGCTGCCAACGGCCTTTGTGCATACGCGCCAGGGTGCCGGCCAATTCCTTGAGCAAACGCTCATGCACCTCTTCGCCGTACTGCTCGCGGCCGCCTGCGGCGTACCAGTTTTCGATCTCGTCGAAACCATCGAGAGACGCGGTCACCAAGAGCGCTGTCCATTGATGCTCAGGGTCGCGTCGCGCTCCGCAGAACACCAATTCCGGTACTCGTACATCCAGTAAACGCAAACCCTTGAGGGCATCGCGCTCGCGCAACACGGTCGGGCGCCCGAACGGGTGGAGCCAACTGCGGTAAATATGCCCGGTCTGGCGTTTGCTGTAGAGCAATCGGCCATTTGGGCTCACCACACGTTGCACACCGCTTTCACCGCCGCGTCGACGATTAGGCTCCTCGACCCAATCGCCTTGCAGGCGCCAGAAAAAATCAAACCGCTCTTCTGGAGCTACATGACTGCCAACTACGCACTCAACTGCCATCCTGTTACCTCTTACGCAATACATACACTCGCCACATGGCGTAGAGCGGTATGAAGTCCAGGGATTCCTGAACCCGGAAACCGGCTTGCTCGAACTCTGCCTCAACAGTAGCAGCCGGTAACACAAACCGATTTTGGTAACCTTCCTGCTCACCTTTTTTGCGACGTTTCACTTCAGCACGCTTGCGCTTCCAGGCCTTGAAGTTGCCATCGACCCACAACGAAATGATCACACTGTCGCGGGTAACACGCTGAAACTCCCGCAGTATTGTCAGCCTGTGCGCCGGATCACCAATGTGGTGCATCAGGCGCATGCAGAAAATGCTGTCGACTGAGTTATCGGGCAAATCGATATCAAAGGCCGATGTCTGCAAAGGGCGTACCCGTTTGACCACATCTGCAGGCTGCGCAACCGTGGCGACCTTCAACATCGACGCCGAATTGTCGGCCCCGATAATCACACGGTTGGGTTTCTCTGCCAACAATGGCCAAAAGCGTCCCGCCCCACAGGGCAGGTCCAGCACCAGGCCTGGCTCGCCGGCCATGGCCAGCGCGCCGCGCGCCAATTGCTCGTCGCGCTTGTGGGACAACCGGCGAGCCAGATTGTCCTGATGCTTGAGCAAATAATTCTGCGCGTGCTGATCGTCGTACTTTTCAGAAAATTCGAGCTTGGTCGGGGTAGACATCAACGGATCTCCAGTAGCTGATGCCTACAACCTTAAGCAGCAAACTGTGATCAACAGGTCAACCCGTTGTGAAAAACTTGTCCTGTCCAATCTCATACATTTCAAGACTTTACAGACACAAGGGATGGCATGGGGCCATCTTCGCCGAAAAGCAGGGGATCTGCCGCAGGATAGCGGCAGGAAAGGCGGTCAGGGTTTGACCTGGCTCAACTCGACGTGAAAACGGCAGCCATTGGGCTCCATGGTGCTCAAGCTGACGCTCCAGCCCTGGCTCTCACAGATGCGCTGCACCAGCGACAAACCCAAGCCCAGGCCGTCACCGCGCTTTTCGCTGCCGCGTACAAAGGGTTCGAACATCGCTTCGCGTTTGTCTTCCGGAATACCGACGCCGGAGTCTTCCACCACAAAACCACTGGGCTCCAGGGTCAGGCGGATAAAGCCCTGCTCGGTGTAATGCAAGGCGTTGCGCAACAGGTTGCCCATCACCGCGTGCAGAAAGGTGGTGTTGTAACGCGTATCCAACGGGTTGCCCGGCTGGTAGATCAACTCAAGGCCTTTGTGTTCGATGGGCTCACGCCAGATCCCGAGCAGATCATCGGCCACCTGGGTCAGGCTGACCTGCGGCGACATGGCTGCATCGTCGTGCTTGGCGCGGGCCAGCATCAGGAAAGTCTGCACCAGTTCGCGCATTTCTTCGCAGGCGCGCGCAATGCGCTGCACCTGATTACGGCCACGCTGATCAATCGCCGGGTTTTCCAGCAGCAACTCGCACGAGCTGGCCAGTACCATCAACGGCGTGCGCAATTCGTGGCTGACGTCGCTGGTGAACAGTTGCTCGCGCGACAACGCCTGGCGCAACCGGCCCAGTGTGGCGTCGAACGCCACCGCCAGTTCGCCGACTTCATCGGCGGCATAATCCGGTGCCAACGGCGGCGCCAGCCCCAGCAACTGATCACGATGCCGCACCTGGCGGGCCAGGCGCACCACCGGCGCCATCACTTTGCGCGCCAGCACCCAGCCGAGGAACACGGCCAGCGCCAGGCTGAGCACAAAGCCCACCAGCACCACGGCAAACAGCACGCGCTCACGTTCTTCGAAATCGCTCTGGTCTTGCAGCAGCACGTAACGCCGGCCATCGACCACTTCAACCATGGCGTGGTACGACAGCGCCTCGCGAAACACCTCGTGAAAACCCGGTTCCAGGTGCCGCAGATCCTTGGGCAGCTCGAAATCCCCGGGGCCGCCGCTGAAGTAGAACAGTTGATCCGGCTCGGGGCGGTGGTTCCAATCCTCGACGCTGTCCATCAGCAGCAACCGTTGCAAGTCGCCGCCCAGGCCTGCCGAGATCAGCTTTTCTTCCACCAGGTGCACGGTCGCGACGATGCCCATGGCGAAGGCCCCCGCCACCAACGCACTCATCAAGGCAAAGGCGATGATGATCCGCTGGGCAAGGCTTTGCTTAAACTCCATCACGACCCTCGGCCAGGCGATAACCCACGCCGTGTACCGTTTGCAGCAGCGGTTTGGCGAAAGGCTTGTCGATCACTTGGCGCAATTGGTGGACGTGGCTGCGCAAGCTGTCGCTGTCCGGGCAGTCATCGCCCCACAGCGCTTCCTCGAGAATTTCCCGACGCAACACGTGCGGGCTTTTCTGCATCAACACCGCCAGCAGCTTGAGGCCCACTGGGTTGAGCTTGAGCAGGCGCCCCTCGCGGGTGACTTCCAGGGTGTCGAGGTCGTAGCTCAAGTCGCCGACTTGCAGGGCGCGGCGCCCACCACCCTGGGCACGGCGCAGCACGGCTTCGATGCGAGCGGCCAGTTCCGACAAGGCGAACGGCTTGAGCAGGTAATCGTCGGCACCGGACTTGAAGCCCTGCAGGCGGTCATCCAACTGGTCACGCGCGGTGAGCATGATCACCGGCGTGTCGCGGCGCGCGTCTTCGCGCAGGCGTTTGCACAGGGTGTAGCCATCGATCCCTGGCAGCATGATGTCGAGCACGATCAAGTCGTAATGCTCGGTGGCGGCCAGGTGCAGGCCTGACAAACCGTCCTGCGCACAGTCCACGGTGTAGCCTTTGAGCCCCAGGTAATCGGCCAGGTTGGCCAGAATATCGCGGTTGTCTTCAACCAATAGAATTCGCATGGGCAGTGTCTCCGTTCTTTCGTGCCAGCCTTGTCGGCTCGCGCAGCTTAAGGCCAAGTGTGGCTCAGGGATAGACCTGGGAGCCACGTCGATAAAGGTTTTCAACTGATTACTTGGCCGAACGAGTTTTTCACTATAGCTTCACAAACTGACTACAGTGTCAGCGCGAAGATCGCGCCCCATTAATATAAGGAAGTTGGACATGGGGTTTCTCAAAACCGCGCCTATGCGCTACTTGTTGTTGGTTACCGGTACCTGGCTGGCTATTTTCCTGCTGACCCGCGGCCTGTTGCTCGTCACTCACCTGGACGAAGTCAGTGGCAACCTGCTGCCGGTGTTTGGCGTGGGCCTGCTGTACGACCTGAGTTTCCTTGTCTATGCAGCCCTGCCGCTGGGCCTTTACTTGCTGGTGTGCCCGCCCGCGCTGTGGCGCCGCCGGGGCCATCGCTGGTTCTTGCAAGCCGTGCTCACGGTCAGCCTGTTCGCCATGCTGTTCACTGCGGTGGCCGAGTGGTTGTTCTGGGATGAATTCGGCGTGCGCTTCAACTTTATTGCCGTCGATTACCTGGTGTACTCCAACGAGGTGCTGAACAACCTGCTGGAGTCCTACCCGATCGGCAAGCTGCTCAGCTTGTTGGCGATGCTGGCGATTGTGTTGAGCCTGGCGTTGCGCAAACCGTTCAACGCGGCCATGCGCGCGCCCCTGCCACCCCTGCGTGGCCGCCTGCTGAACGCCGTGAGTTTGTTGGTCGTTGCGGGTCTCTGCATGCAGTTGATCAGCCAAGACAGCCCGCGCGCCCAAGGCGGCAACGCCTACAACAACGAACTCGCGAGTAACGGCCCGTATCAATTTTTTGCCGCCTTCCGCAACAACGAACTGGATTACACGCAGTTCTATAAAAGCCTGCCGACCGACGTGGTTGCCAAGCAATTGCGCGCCGAACTCAGCGAACCCAACGCACGCTTTGTCGGCACCGACCCGCTGGACATCCGCCGCGAAATCACCAACCCGGGCACGCTGCGCAAACCCAACATCGTGCTGGTGACCATCGAAAGCTTCAGCGCCAAATACATGGGCAGCAACGGCGACGGGCGCAACCTCACGCCCAATCTCGATGTCCTGCGCAAGCAAAGCCTCTACTTCAATAACTTCTATGCCACCGGCACCCGCACCGACCGTGGCCTGGAAGCGATCACCCTGGCAATTCCACCCACGCCCGGCCGTTCGATCGTCAAGCGTATTGGGCGTGAAAGCGGTTTCGCCAGCCTCGGCCAGCACCTCACGTCTATCGGCTACGACAGCGTGTTCGTGTACGGCGGGCGCGGTTATTTCGACAACATGAACGCGTTTTTCAGTGGCAACGGTTATCGTGTCGTCGACCAGAGCAGCGTGGCCGAAGCGGAAATTTCGTTCAAAAACGCCTGGGGCATGGCCGACGAAGACCTCTACCGACAAACCCTGAAACTGGCCGACGCCGACTACGCCAAACAGCAGCCCTTCTTGCTGCAATTGATGACCACCTCCAACCATCGCCCCTACACCTACCCGGATGGGCGCATCGATATCAAATCCGGTAACGGCCGTGATGGCGCGGTGAAATACACCGACCACGCGATTGGTGAATTCCTGGACGCGGCACGCCAGAAACCGTGGTTCGACAACACGATTTTCGTGTTCGTCGCTGACCACACCGCTGGCAGCGCAGGCAAGGAAGACCTGCCGATGGTCAACTATCAGATTCCGTTGTTCATCTATGCACCCAAACTCATCGAAGCCCGGGAAAGCGCCCAACTGGCCAGCCAGATCGACTTGGCGCCGACCCTGCTGGGCCTGATCAACCTGAGCTACGAATCGACCTTCTTCGGTCGCAACCTGTTGCAAGACAACCCGCTGCCACCGCGCGTGGTGGTCGGCAACTACCAGCACCTGGGGTTGTTCGACGGCAAGGACCTGGCGATTCTCAGCCCGCGTTTTGGCCTGCGTCGCCATGACCAGGCCCTGGGTGACAGCCAGGAACTGCGCGTGGGCAGCGATGACCCGTTGATCCAACGCGCGATCACCTACTACCAGGGCGCGAGCTACGGGTTCAAACAGCAGTTACTCAGCTGGAAGGCGCCGAAGGACGCGGCTCCCGAGATCACCGTTCGCTGACAGCCGCTTACAGCCCTTGCCACTCCCGTGGCAAGGGCGCAACACTTGCGCCCCTCCACTGGCGACGGCGCCCCTTTCATGCCCGACACCCTGCTGCTGATTGAAGATGACCGCCCACTGGCCGCACTGACGGCCGAGTTTCTGCGTGCCGAAGGGTTTAACGTGGCGGTGGAGCACCGTGGCGACCGCGCGGCCCAACGCATTCTTGACGAACAACCGGCGCTGCTGATCCTCGATGTGATGTTGCCGGGCATCGACGGTTTCACCCTCTGCCGGCAGATTCGCGACAGCTACCCAGGGC
>NZ_JBARTQ010000254.1:0-8643 GCF_049645325.1 Pseudomonas sp.
GGCTGCCTGTCAGTTGATACATTTGCTGGCTGACTTACCGATATCGCAGGCAAGCCAGCTTCCACATCAGATCTTCATCGGCCTTACTTGCTGGTGTCTTTGACCAGCTTCACCGCCAGCACATCGCACGGCGCGCCGTGCAGCACATCATTGGCGGTAGAACCCAGCAGCAACGCCAGGCCGTGACGACCATGGCTGCCGACCACGATCAGGTCGCAATGCTGTTCCTTGGCCAGGTGATGGATCTCCTGGCGCGGTTGGCCGTAAGTGAGGTGGGAATTTTCCTTGGTCACTTCAGGGTATTTGAGGATCAAACGTTCAAGCCGCTCTTTGGCCTGGTCGAACTGCTGCTGCTGCAGTTGGGAGAGGTCCATGGGGACGTCGCCACCAAAGGCCATGGCCATAGGCTCGACGATGTGCACCAGCGACAGCTTGGCGCCGTTGGCGATTGCTGAAGCCTGCGCGCGCTTGATCACTGGGTCGCACTCTTCGGTCAGATCGACAGCGACCAAGATATGTTTGTAGGAATATTCGTTGGGCATGGCGCGTTCCTCCAGGGGACTGCAATAAATTCAGTATGGCTGCTTTCAAGCGGATGGGGTTGCGTCAGATCAAATCCGCTCATCTGGAAATTCGGGAGTACACATATGACGGTCTGGATAGTGGTGTCAATCCTTCTGGTGGTTCTGAGCCCCCTGGCATGGCTGCGCCCGTCGCGCCATCAGAGTGGGCGCATGGCCCTGCGCATGGAAGCGCGCCGCATCGGCTTGGCGATGCAGCTGTCACCTCAGGAGTGGCCCTACTGGCTCAAGCAGGAGCCGCCGAGCCCGTGTGCGCAGTATTGCCGGCCACGGCGCGGCAGCACGCCGGCGGTCTGGAGTTACTGGCAGTTGGAGCCTGGGGTGTGGGTCAACCAATGGCGCGAAGTGTGCGTGGATGAAAAGTTGTTGCCGCATTTTGCGACACTGCCGGCCAACGTCTACAAGGTCGAGGCCGACAAGCAAATGATCGCCCTGTACTGGGGCGAGAAGGGCGAGGCGAGTGTGCTGAAGGCGATTGATACGCTGCTCAAGGCCCTGGCCTGATGCCTCGGCCTTAAACGCCAGGCAATAAAAAGCCCGACATCATCATCGGGCTGGAGTTGGCCAGGCAGGCCGGTAATTCTGTGTTCCCTCGCGTCGGATGTTCATCCAGTCGCTTTACGGTTGTCGCTAGCCTAGCGGTATATCCCGTTCTGTACAGCCCTTTCCTACAATTTTTCTATTATTGATTTCATGAATACTTGAATATCGATCAGGCGCGGGCCTAGGGTTGAGGTTCTGAAATGACTGGAAAGTCGCGTTTTTCCTAGCCTTTCGAGCGATTGACAATTGCCCGGAATTGGATGAAGGTGGCGTACCCAAATCAAACGGGCGTATGAATTGAGCGTTTGTCTGTCAGACCGCTCATACAGAACCCCGACTAGCGCATTGGCGGGTGTGCCTGGCGGATTGGCATGAGCATTGACCCAATAATCAATGTCCAACCAGAGGCCAGCGTCCAGTGTGTACTGTTCAGCTTCCATATCGTGGAGATCAGTTGATGATTTACGAAGGTAAAGCCATCACGGTTAAGGCTCTTGAAAGTGGCATCGTCGAATTGAAATTCGACCTCAAGGGTGAGTCCGTCAACAAGTTCAACCGTCTAACCCTGAATGAATTGCGTCAGGCCGTAGACACCATCAAAGCAGATGCTTCGGTCAAGGGCGTGATCGTCTCCAGCGGCAAGGACGTGTTCATCGTCGGCGCTGACATCACCGAATTCGTCGACAACTTCAAGCTGCCCGATGCCGAGCTGGTGGCTGGCAACCTCGAAGCCAACAAGATTTTCAGCGATTTCGAAGACCTCAACGTGCCAACCGTTGCCGCGATCAATGGCATCGCGCTGGGCGGCGGCCTCGAAATGTGTCTGGCGGCAGACTTCCGCGTGATGTCGGCCACTGCCAAGATCGGCCTGCCTGAAGTCAAGCTGGGCATCTATCCGGGCTTTGGCGGTACCGTCCGCCTGCCGCGCCTGATCGGTGCCGACAACGCCATCGAGTGGATCGCCGCCGGTAAAGAAAACCGTGCCGAAGACGCGCTGAAAGTCGGTGCCGTCGACGCTGTGGTTGCCCCGGACAAACTGGCCGAAGCTGCCCTGAACCTGATCAAAGGCGCCATCAGCGGCGAATTTGACTACAAGGCCAAGCGCCAGCCGAAGCTTGAAAAGCTCAAGCTCAACGCCATCGAACAAATGATGTCGTTCGAAACCGCCAAAGGTTTCGTGGCAGGCCAAGCCGGCCCGAACTACCCGGCGCCGGTTGAAGCGATCAAGAGCATCCAGAAGGCTGCGAACTTCGGTCGCGAAAAAGCCCTGGAAATCGAAGCTACCGGCTTCGTTAAACTGGCCAAGACCTCTGCCGCGCAGAGCTTGATCGGTCTGTTCCTGAACGATCAGGAACTGAAGAAAAAGGCCAAGGCCTACGACGAAATCGCCAAAGACGTGAAACAGGCTGCCGTACTCGGCGCCGGTATCATGGGCGGCGGTATCGCTTATCAGTCGGCGTCCAAAGGCACGCCGATCCTGATGAAAGACATCAACGAACACGGCATCGAGCAAGGCCTGGCTGAAGCCGCCAAGCTGCTGGTGGGTCGCGTTGATAAAGGTCGCATGACTGCTGCGAAGATGGCTGAAGTGCTTAACGGCATTCGTCCTACGCTGTCCTACGGCGATTTCGGCCACGTCGACCTGGTGGTTGAAGCGGTCGTTGAGAACCCGAAGGTCAAGCAAGCGGTACTGGCTGAAGTTGAAGGCCATGTGAAAGAAGACACCATTTTGGCGTCCAACACCTCGACCATTTCCATCACTTTGTTGGCCAAGGCCCTCAAGCGTCCGGAAAACTTCGTCGGCATGCACTTCTTCAATCCGGTGCACATGATGCCGCTGGTGGAAGTGATCCGTGGCGAGAAGTCGAGCGAGCAGGCGGTGGCCACCACCGTTGCCTACGCCAAGAAAATGGGCAAGAACCCGATCGTGGTCAATGACTGCCCGGGCTTCCTGGTCAACCGCGTGCTGTTCCCGTACTTCGGCGGTTTCGCCAAGCTGGTCAGCGCCGGTGTGGACTTCGTGCGCATCGACAAAGTCATGGAAAAATTCGGCTGGCCAATGGGCCCGGCGTACCTGATGGACGTGGTCGGCATCGACACCGGCCACCATGGTCGTGACGTGATGGCTGAAGGCTTCCCGGACCGCATGAAAGACGACCGCCGCTCGGCGATCGACGCGCTGTACGAGGCCAAGCGCCTGGGCCAGAAGAACGGCAAGGGTTTCTACGCCTACGAGGCCGACAAGAAGGGCAAGCAGAAGAAAGTGGCCGACCCGTCGGTTCACGAAGTACTCGCGCCGGTCATCTACGAGCAGCGTGAGGTGTCCGATGAGGACATCATCAACTGGATGATGATCGCCCTGTGCCTGGAAACCGTGCGTTGCCTGGAAGATGGCATCGTTGAAACCGCCGCCGAAGCCGATATGGGCTTGGTGTACGGTATTGGTTTCCCTCCATTCCGTGGCGGTGCACTGCGTTACATCGATTCGATCGGTGTGGCCGAGTTCGTTGCCCTGGCTGACAAATACGCTGATTTGGGCCCGCTGTACCACCCGACCGCGAAGCTGCGTGAGATGGCCAGGAATGGCCAGAGCTTCTTCGGTTAAGTGCCCAGACGACTAGAGCGAGAATATTTATGAGCTTGAATCCAAGAGACGTCGTGATCGTCGACTTCGGTCGTACGCCGATGGGCCGCTCCAAGGGCGGCATGCACCGCAACACCCGCGCCGAAGACATGTCGGCGCACCTGATCAGCAAGCTGCTGGAACGTAACGTCAAGGTTGACCCGAACGAAGTCGAAGACGTGATCTGGGGCTGCGTCAACCAGACCCTGGAGCAGGGCTGGAACATCGCGCGCATGGCGTCGTTGATGACCCAGATCCCGCACACGGCAGCCGGCCAGACCGTCAGCCGCCTGTGTGGCTCGTCGATGAGCGCGCTGCACACTGCCGCCCAAGCGATCATGACCGGCAACGGTGATGTGTTCGTGGTCGGCGGCGTGGAGCACATGGGCCACGTCAGCATGATGCACGGCGTCGACCCTAACCCGCACATGTCCCTGTACGCGGCAAAAGCCTCGGGCATGATGGGCCTCACCGCAGAAATGCTCGGCAAAATGCACGGCATTACCCGCGAAGCCCAGGACGCGTTCGGCGTGCGCTCCCACCAGCTCGCTCACAAGGCGACCGTGGAAGGCAAGTTCAAGGATGAAATCATCCCGATGAACGGCTATGACGAGAACGGTTTCCTGAAACTGTTCGACTACGACGAGACCATTCGTCCGGATACCACCCTGGAAAGCCTGGCGGCTCTCAAGCCTGCCTTCAATCCAAAGGGCGGCACCGTGACAGCCGGCACTTCGTCGCAAATCACCGACGGTGCCTCGTGCATGATCGTGATGTCGGCGCAGCGTGCCCAGGACCTGGGTATCCAGCCAATGGCCGTGATCCGTTCGATGGCCGTGGCGGGTGTGGACCCGGCAATCATGGGCTATGGTCCAGTACCGGCCACACAAAAAGCCTTGAAGCGCGCAGGCCTGACCATCTCCGATATCGACTTCTTCGAGCTCAACGAAGCTTTCGCCGCACAGGCCCTGCCAGTGCTGAAAGATTTGAAAGTACTCGACAAGATGAACGAGAAGGTTAACCTGCACGGCGGTGCGATTGCCCTGGGCCACCCATTCGGTTGCTCCGGTGCACGTATTTCCGGCACTTTGCTTAACGTGATGAAGCAAAATGGCGGCAACCTTGGGGTTGCAACCATGTGCATTGGTCTCGGCCAAGGCATTTCCACCGTCTTCGAACGCATCTAAGCGTTGGGTTGACGGAAGCCGGGGCCCAGTGCCCCGGTTTTTGTTTTTTGGCATTTTTAATATTTTTTTTCAACAAATTTTGTAAGAGGGCCAGAGCATGAAAGTCGAACCCGGGCTCTACCAACATTATAAGGGCCCGCAGTACCGCGTTTTTAACGTGGCGCGGCACTCCGAGACCGAAGAGGAAGTGGTGTTTTACCAAGCACTGTATGGCGATTACGGCTTTTGGGTACGTCCCTTGAGCATGTTCCTGGAGACCGTCGAAGTTGACGGCGAGCAGGTCCCGCGCTTTGCTTTGGTCCAGGCCGAACCCAGTCTTTTTTCAGGGCAATAACGACAGGCCGCGCAGAATGCTGCGCTTGACCTCACCTTGTTGCCACTATATATAGCGTTGCCGCGACAGGCGCCAACTGCCTTTCACTTCTCGAATTCAGGAATTTTCCGATCCATGGGCAAATCGCTGGTCATTGTGGAATCCCCGGCTAAGGCCAAGACCATCAACAAGTACTTGGGTAACGAGTACGTGGTGAAGTCGAGTATCGGCCATATCCGAGACCTGCCCACCAGCGGTTCGGCTAGCGCCAGCAAGGAGCCAGCCGCCAAGCGCGGCAAGGCGGCTGCGGGCGAAGGTCCGGTGCTCACCCCTAAAGAGAAAGCGCGCAAGCAGCTGGTCTCCCGCATGGGTGTGGACCCGGATCATGGCTGGAAGGCCAAGTACGAAATCCTTCCAGGCAAGGAAAAGGTCATCGAAGAGCTGCGCCGGCTCGCCAAAGATGCTGACACCATCTATCTCGCAACCGACTTGGACCGCGAAGGGGAAGCCATTGCCTGGCACCTGCGGGAAGCCATCGGTGGTGACGACAGCCGCTACAAGCGTGTCGTGTTTAACGAAATCACCAAGAAAGCCATCCAGGAAGCCTTCTCCAAGCCGGGCGAACTGGACATCGATCGCGTCAATGCCCAACAGGCCCGTCGTTTCCTCGACCGCGTCGTGGGCTACATGGTCTCGCCACTGCTGTGGGCGAAGATCGCCCGTGGCTTGTCCGCCGGCCGTGTGCAATCGGTCGCGGTAAAACTGGTGGTGGAGCGTGAGCGCGAGATTCGTGCGTTCAACCCCGAAGAATACTGGGAAGTCCACGCCGACCTTGGCACCGCCAAGGGCAACAATGTGCGCTTTGAAGTGGCCCGCGAGAAAGGCGAGGCCTTCAAGCCGCTGAACGAAGCCCAGGCCATGGCCGCGCTGGAGAAGCTCAAGGCTTCCAGCTACAGCATCGTCAAGCGCGAAGACAAGCCGACCAGCAGCAAGCCGTCGGCACCGTTCATCACTTCCACCCTGCAACAGGCCGCGAGTAACCGCCTGGGCTTCGGTGTGAAGAAAACCATGATGATGGCCCAGCGTCTGTACGAAGCCGGCTACATCACTTATATGCGTACTGACTCCACCAACCTGTCGCAAGACGCGGTGGCGATGGCGCGTACGTATATTGAAAGCGAGTTCGGCAAGAAGTACCTGCCGGAGAACCCGAACGTCTACAGCAGCAAGGAAGGCGCGCAGGAGGCTCACGAAGCGATTCGTCCTTCCGACGCCAATACCGAGCCAAGCAAGCTGAGCGGCATGGAGCGCGACGCTGAGCGCCTCTACGAGCTGATCTGGCGCCAGTTCCTGGCTTGCCAGATGCTGCCGGCGCAATACCTGTCTACTACCGTCAGTGTGGCGGCTTCCGACTTCGAGCTGCGTGCCAAGGGTCGTATTCTCAAGTTCGACGGCTACACCCGTGTGATGCCGCAAATCGCCAAGCCTGGCGACGACGATGTGCTGCCGGACATGGCCCAAGGCGACACGTTGAAGCTGATCAAGCTCGACCCGTCCCAGCACTTCACCAAGCCGCCAGCGCGTTATTCGGAAGCGAGCCTGGTGAAAGAGATGGAAAAACGCGGCATCGGTCGTCCTTCGACCTATGCGGCGATCATCTCGACCATTCAGGACCGTGGCTACGTCGCGCTGCACAACCGTCGTTTCTACTCGGAAAAGATGGGCGACATCGTCACTGAGCGCTTGTCCGAGAGTTTCTCCAACCTGATGGACTACGGCTTCACCGCCGGCATGGAAGAGAACCTCGATGACGTGGCCCAGGGCGAGCGTGACTGGAAAAGCGTGCTGGACGAGTTCTACGGCGACTTCAAGAAAAAGCTCGAAGTGGCCGAAAGCCCTGACAGCGGCATGCGTGCCAACCAGCCGGTAATGACTGACATCCCGTGCCTGACGTGCGGCCGTCCGATGCAGATTCGTACGGCCTCCACCGGCGTGTTCCTCGGTTGCTCGGGCTACAGCCTGCCGCCGAAAGAGCGCTGCAAGGCCACCGTCAACCTGGTGCCAGGTGATGAGATCGCGGCTGACGACGAGGGTGAATCCGAGTCGCTGGTATTGCGTGGCAAGCACCGTTGCCCGATCTGCAGCACGGCGATGGACGCCTACCTGCTGGACGAGAAGCACAAGCTGCACATCTGCGGTAACAACCCGGATTGCAACGGCTACGAAATCGAAGAAGGCACCTACCGCATCAAGGGCTACGAAGGTCCGAGCCTGGAATGCGACAAGTGCGGCAGCGAGATGCAGCTCAAGACTGGCCGTTTCGGCAAGTTCTTCGGTTGCACCAACCCGACCTGCAAAAACACCCGCAAACTGCTGAAAAGTGGCGATGCGGCGCCGCCGAAGATGGACCCGGTGAAGATGCCTGAACTCAAGTGCGAGAAGGTCAACGACACCTACATCCTGCGTGACGGTGCTTCGGGGCTGTTCCTGGCCGCCAGCCAGTTCCCGAAAAACCGCGAGACCCGTGCGCCGTTGGTGCAGGAAATCGTGCCGCACAAGGACGAGATCGATCCTAAGTACCACTTCCTGTGCGAAGCGCCGAAGAAGGACCCGGACGGTCGCCCGTCCGTGATCCGCTACAGCCGCAAGACCAAGGAGCAGTACGTGCAGACCGAAGTGGACGGCAAGCCTACGGGCTGGAAAGCCTTCTACGACGGCGGCAAGTGGAAGGTCGAGGACAAGCGCCAGGGCGCTTGATCGACTAATCTGCACACTACAAAGGCCGCCTGCATGGGCGGCCTTTTTTTGCGCTTGCAGTGCGTTCGGCTGATCCGTGACACTGTTCAGCCAGCATCACGCTTATTCGTTGTGGAGATTGCCGTCATGGCCAACGAACTCTATACCCGTACCAATCAGAAAATTTACTTCGCGGGTTTGTCCCTGGAAGCCCTTGGCCGCGCCGAGGAAGGGAAAGAGATGAATGCCATCGCGCTGGTCCAGGCGGGGCGTGAAGCGGCGTTGTTCCACTTGTATGGCGCCTTGCTGGGCCTGTGCCATGAAATCGCCGGGTTCTATCGCTTGCCCCAGGCCGGTTCGCCGCGCGCGGAAATGATCATGAACCGCGAAGTGCTGGAAAGCATGGCCATCCCTGAACTGGCCGAGTTGGTGGAAATGGCCCAGAGCCCCGACAGTTGGGTCGCGCGTCTGCTCAAGGCCCACGCCGACATGTTCCAGCCGCCACGTATCCCCCATGTGCCCAAGGGCGATGTGACGCAGCCGCTGATTGTGGCGGTTGCGGTGGAGGAGAATGAGCCCAAGCCGTTGAGCCGCCAGGAGCTGGAAAGCTGGCGTCAGGCACTCAAAAAGATGGCGCTGCGCTTTCGCGAAGGCCTGAAC
>NZ_JBARTQ010000255.1:0-28118 GCF_049645325.1 Pseudomonas sp.
CCTAAACCCCGTGAGCGGCTTTCCGAAACCCGTGACCAATATTGAGAGCTTTATATATCATTTAGACTGCAGTTATCGGTTCATGAGCCTATGCAATGCTGTCAAAGCAAATCCATATCTGAAGTCACACATAAAAGAATGCAGCTCAAAAGAATACCTAGAAGTTTCACAACTATTAGTGGCGCACTGTGGATTCGAGCACCCTTATGACTTACCACAGCTTGTAAAAAAATGGAAGGACGAACAAAAAATAATTAGCGAGCTTCTAGAAGGACATGAGAACAGCCACTATTCTGAAGGGAATTCAGTAGTTAAAATTTTGTTTGCCAATTTTTTATCTTTCAACCTGGATAAGCTCAAGTGCCCTGAATTTTTTTGCTGGACAGGAAAGCATCTGGCTAGGAAAAGTGGAGGCTCGCACCTAGATGGTGGGTACGAGAAGGTTTGGCTCCGTAACCTCTCCCTCTTCACAGACAGTGCAGATGAGCAAACTATTGTCCCAAGGCTTTTCCCATGGAAATCAGAAGAAAATATAAAGAAAGCGTTTAATGATTTTTACGGTGAGAACATGATGAGTTTTATGGGAAGTCAATGGGTGATTCAAGACGGAAAATTTAACTACGACTTCTCTTGGCTAACGGAGCAAACAGACGAAGACGTAATAGAGAATAAAGTAAAATCTGTATTTGAAGCTCTATACGGGATCAATCCAAGCGAAATTAAACACACTTAAGGTCTCTGCGCATTCTGGCCAGCCAATAATGAATGGTGCTTTAGCCAGCTTATACACATTGCGGCTTTAGCACCAAAACATTACTTACACATAAACCTTTAAGCTGCCACATCTAACAGCACCCCCTCTGTTTGTAGACAGTATGAATAGCAACCTATACATTGGTTTGAACGCACCCATAGCCCTTTGCGAAATCCGTTACAGACTATCGGCGCACTCCCAACCAATATCACAGGATAATTTTAGGGATAGTATGAAATATCAGCATAACAAAACATGATTGAATTCATTAGTTTAAGATTCCTTTTGACTCCTGGTGCCGCACCATATAAGACAAAGCCCTCACAGAAATGTGAGGGCTTTGTTGTTTCTGGGGCTTGAAAGTCCGCCATGCCACGAAATAGAAGGGTTTCAGGCACTTCAGCCAAACCTTTTCACCACCACCTTTCCCTTTATACGAAATTATGGCTGGCCAATAATTATTGCCTGCTCATAAAAACCACTTCACCACGCCACCCTCCCCGCAGTCACAACCAATGCCGCGACCGAGCCTAAGAACCCCCACCAAAAGCGCCACCCATTCGTCACGCTGAGCCATAGACCACACATGGCGTGGCCCGCATGACATTACCGCGGGCAAACCCGACTCCCACAGAAAAACGCCCCAACCTGAAAAGGACGGGGCGTTTTTTATGGTGGGGCTTTCAGGCGAATTGCCAGCCCTTCCTGCGCAGATAGACCATCTGCGCGGCCACGCCGATGACGAGCGCCACCGCGATGCTGCCTTGTGCGCCGAGCAATATCGGTGATTGCAGGTCGGTGACGAAGGGGTGGCCGTCGGGCACGCGGCGCAGTGTTTCGGAGACGGTGGGTATCATTAAAAAGAATGCTGTCAGGCTCAGGAAAATTGTTTCGAGGTACACGCGGGCGCGTCCCAGCCAAGTGACGTATCCCACGCCATAACCGGCCAGCAGCAGTGCAAGGGTGATGAAGCCGATGATCTTGCTGACGGGTTGGTGGGCGACCAGGAATACGGTGAGTGCGCCGATCAGCATCGAGGCGAGGTAGAGCAGGCCGGGGGTTGAGCGGGGGACGATGCGGCCGTGGCGGATAAACATGTAGGCCGCCAGGGGGATGGCGGGCAGGCTGCCGAGGGTGTGTATCCAGCCGAGGGCGGAGATGCCGAACATGTGAGGTGCTCCCAGGTAATTGGATGATGTGCAAAAACGGCCAGTGCTGGAGATTGCTCCAGCGGGTTCGTTCTGGCTGCGTGAGCGCGTTATGATCTGGGGCTCAGCTTAGTGAAGGCGTGGGTAACCTGACATGATGAATCCCCTTGAAAACTTGATCATTCATCCGGAAATGAAGCTGGAGGGACTGGCCAAGGGCGATTTGCTCTCTCAGGTGTTGGCGCAGATCCGCCTCACGGGCGACCGTGTTTACTCCACTGCGCTGAACGCTGCGCAGTGCCTGGAGCTCGACCCGCAGAGCGCGCATATCTGCGTGGTTCAGCAAGGTGAGCTGCTTCTCGAAGGCGTTGATCAGCCGGCGGTGACGCTGGCGCAAGGTGACATCATTCTGCTGCCTCACGACCCGTCGGGTATCACCATCGCCGCCCGTGACGGGCCAGCGACGGTGGTGATCTGCAGGTTCTGGTTCGACGGGAACAGTTTCCAGGCGATGCTGTTTGCCCTGCCTCGGCTTATCCACATCCGCAAAGCCGAGGCGGCGGATTGGGCCGAAGGCATCCTGCATTTCATGTTGCTCGAAGCCAATGACTCGCAGCCGGGTGGGGCGTTGATGATCTCGCGGCTGATCGACCTCACGGTGATTCGCATCCTGCGCACCTGGGTGCACCAAAGCACCGCTTCAGGTTGGCTGGGCGGGTTGTCGGACGCGCGTATCGCGCGGGCACTGAAGGCCATCCACGAAACCCCGGGGCGACAATGGAACATCGCCGCACTGGCAGAAACGGCCGGCATGTCGCGGTCCAATTTCTGCGACCGTTTCAGCTCGCTGGTAGGACGCTCGCCGCTGCGTTACCAGAATGAATGGCGGTTGCGGTTGGCGAAAACCATGTTGTCGAAACACGACAGCCGCATCGGGGAAATTGGCTTCGCCATTGGTTATGAGTCCGAAGCCGCGTTCAGTCGTGCCTATAAAGCCTTTTTTGGGCGTTCGCCACGCGAGGATAATGCCTAGCTCAAGCGACATGCATGGCACTTAGCCACTTTTCTGATTGACACCCCCTCCCCGCTCCGTTAAAACCCTGCCTCGCTTGTGCTTATTGTCGAGACATGGACGTTGTCGAACCTTCCTCTTTTCAACCGTCGCCGTTATTGGCTGGCGGCGTTTATCGTGCTGTTGGCGATCCTCGACCCTTTCGGCCTGGCCAGTTCCAGCGATAAGGCGTCGGCGCAGTGGCTCAACCGAATGTTCGCCGGCCACTACTCCAACGCGGGGCAGCGGCAGGTGGTCGTGGTGTTGATCGATGACGCCTACCTGATGCGCAATGAAACCTCGTGGCCGATGCCTTATGGCGAGCAGAGCAAGCTGTTCAAGCGCTTGCTGGCCTTCAAACCCAAGGCTGTGTTTGTAGATTTGCTCTACAGCCACGACCACTCTTTCGGCGACCCGGCGCGCGGCAGTCAGTTGCTGGCGAATGTGTTTGAGCGCTATCAGCGCCAAGGCATTCCGCTGTGGCTGGCGAATATGGGCGTGGCGCGGGGTGACGCCGGCCAGGCCAATACGCTGGCACCGTTTGCCGAGGTCAGCCGCCCTGGCCTGGTGGCGTGGGAGGGTGTGGACGACAAGTACCCACTGGCGGTGCAAACGCCGATCGGGCTGATGGAAACCCCCGCCATGGCGCTGTATCGCCAGTTCTGCACGACGCAACCATGCACGTCGCCGCCAGTGGCAGCCCAGGCTGCGGCTGCGCAACAACCGATCGCCGTGCAATGGGGCCTGAACCTGGCGCCAGAGCAGGCGCGGATTGCCGATGTGCGCCATTGCGCACCGCCGCGGCATTTTGTCGTGGCCGCGGTGGCACAGTTTTTCCAGGCGGTGTTCTGGAAACTCGACGACTCAGCCATGGCGCGCTGCCCTTATACGCTGACGATAGCGGCCAGTGACCTGGAGGTCAGCGACCCGCAAGATCAGGCACTGCTCGCCGAGTTGCTACGTGACCGTCTGGTGCTGGTCGGGGCGAATATCACGTCCACCGGTGACCTGGTGGAATCACCGGTGCATGGTCAGTTGCCCGGCGTTTACCTGCACGCGATGGCCTTGGACAACCTGATCAATTCAGGCATGGACTACGACCATGAACCTGCCGACTTTCCCCACCTGCCCTTCAATTGGCTCGACCTGTTGCAGCTCGGCCTGCTGGCGTTGATCGCTGTGTGCAAGGCGCTGCATGCGCGCCAAGTGGCGGGCCATCGCGCCTGGAGCCGCTGGCAACAATTGGAGAAGCGTTTTTTTACGTCGCCGTACAGGTCGTGGCTGTTGGTTATGTCGGCACTCGGGTTGCTGAGCCTGCTGCTGGGCCTCAACCACATCACCCCGGTCAACGTGCTGGGGATCGTTTTACTGTCGTTGGTGCTGTTCAGCGAACGGGTCGAAGCCTTCTTCGCCCGGGGTCGCTGAGTGCGCCGCTTAGTCGTTTAATTCAAGGAAACCAAGGATGAACAGAAGTCTGATCGTGTTGCTCGCCGCCCTTTTCACTCAGGGCGCCTGGGCAGAAACCCACAGTATCAAGGCATTTTTGGCCGACCCCGTGGCCGTGCTGGATGAGCAAGGCAAACAACAGCGCGAACTGCTGAAAAAAGATGCGCCCACCCAACCGCTGCCCGTGCTGCAGTACAACAAGGCGCTGGATCTGGTGCAGGTGGAGCTGGCTGGCCAGAAGGTCTGGCTGGACACCATGGACCTGCGCATCGAGCCGCCATTGAACGTGGTGGACCTGCCCTGCCAGGGCCTGACCAAGAGCCAGACCAAAGACAGCCGCAATAACTCCACCATCGGTTTTGGTGCGGGCTGCAATCAATAAAAGGAGCGTTGCGGTGAAGGGATCTCTATTGGCGGCCAGCCTGCTGGCCAGCACGCTACTCAGTGGGTGCGCGACGTTGAAGGGCGCCGACCAGGCGTTCCTGAATCTGGTGGGGCCCTCGACCCAGTCGCGGGTACAAGGCCACTACGTGGATAACACCGACGTGCGCCAGTACTACAAACTCGACCCGCAGCGCCAAAGCCAGCAACGCCTGAGCTACGACGGGCACGCGGTGCCGGCGGCCGAAGCGCGCCAGCAGAACCTGGTGGATATCCCGATGTTGCAGGTGTACCTGCAGAGCATTGTCGTGCGCCTGTCCAAGGGCTGGCCGGGTGAGTTGCCGACGTTGCAGGTGAAGATCACCGACAGCTACAGCTTCGGCCCCTCGGCGGACCCTTACGGCAACCTGTTCGTGCCACTGGGCATGCTCGACAACGTGGGCAGCGAAGACGAAATCGCCGCGATGCTCGGCCATGAAATGAGCCACGTGTTGCTGCATCACCACGACCGCAGGGCTGCTTTCCAGCAGCAAAAAGAGATGTTCACCACGGTCGCCTCCACGGTTGCCCTGGCCACCATGGCCGCCGACACCGGCGTGGACCGCAGTTCCGGCACCATGAAGCTGTTCAGCAAAGACCCGGCCGGCACCCAGAAAACCATCGGCAATACCGTGCTGTATACCGCGCTGGCCAATACCTTTTCCGACCATGTATGGAGCACCGCCTGGGGCCGCACCCAGGAAGACCAGGCCGACCTGCTCGGCACGGATTTGATGATCCGCGCGGGGTACGCGCCTCGCGCCGCCAGCCATAGCCTGGAGCGCCTGAATGACTTCCAGGGCAAGCAAAAACCGTTGCTCACCGGCTTCCTGGCTGCTCGCAAAACGGCCATGCAGGACTCGCTGCAACAGTTCAACCTCAACCAATTCACCAAAGAGCTCGACGTGCTGGTCAAGGACGGCCTGACCACGGGCATTACCGCGACCACTCAGTACTTCAACCGCTCGCACATGTCTGCCACGGACCGCGACACCGAGCTGCGCCAGTACCTGCAGCGCGAATATCGCCAGGAGCGCCGCGCCCGCATCAACACCGCGGGCTGGGCGAGCATGAAGAATACGCCGCAGGTGGCCAAGGCCATGCAGGGTTACAAAGACGCTTACTTCGCCATCGACGCCCTGGAAAAAAACAAAGTGCCCGAAGCGGATGGTTTTATCCGCAAAGCCTTGGCGTCCCCGGTCAAGGATCAGCCCGGCATTCGTCGCACCGCGTACACCGTGCGCCTGGCCCAGGGCAATAGCAGCGCGGCCTTGAACGAGTTGCAAGCGATCAAGGACTGGAGCCTCGCCGGCCCTTCGACCTATGACCTGATGATCAGCTACCACCTCAAGCGCGGCGACGGGCAATCGGCGCTGGCGATGATCGACAAGGCCGAACGCAACCTGGGGTCTGAAGAGCTGTTCATCACCGAAAAATTGCTGGCTAACCAGCAACTGCAGAACGCACAGCAGGTGCAAACCGTGCTGCGCAAGTGCGAGCAATACCCGACGCGCAAGGAAAACTGCAAGAAGCTCGCGCCGGTCAAAGCCTGACGCTTGGTGCCCGGCGCTTTGCCCGCCGTCCACGTGGAGAATCTCGCCGGTTACAAACCCGGCGTTCTCCAGGTAGATGATCGCCTGGGCGATATCACTCACCTCCCCATGTGCCCGACCGGGTGCAACTGCCCCAGCGCCGCGTGGGTTTCTTCACCATGCATCGGCGTCTTGATAATCCCCGGGCTCACCGCGCTTACCCGAATCCCGCGTTTGGCGTACTCGATCGCCAAGGATTTGGTCGCCGAATTCAGCCCGCCCTTGGTCAGGTTGGCGAGCACCGAAGGCACGCCGTCAATGGCGTGATCGGCCAGGCTGGTGGTGACGTTGACGATGTGGCCGGCGCCGTGTTTTTCCATCTCGGCGATGGCGAGTTGGGTGATATAGAAGAAGCCGTTGAGGTTCACTGCCAGCACGTTGGCGTAGTCGTCCGGGGTGTAGGCGGTGAAGGGTTTGGCAATGAAGATGCCGGCCACGGTGTGAATGTTCGGGTCAGTCGAGGGCTGGATCGAGCGCGACGTCGCGACGACGCGGTAATCCAGCGCGCGGTAGGCCTGGACCACCGCGGCGCCGATGCCTTGGGACGCGCCGGTGACGATGACGACTGTGCTCATGATGCTTCTCCGGGAAGGGCTTGGGATTTGCGGTATTCGGTGGTGGTGATGCCGGCGTAGCCCCAGTTATCGGTGTCGATTTCTTCGATGACGATAGGGGTCAGGTCCGGGCGTTTGTTAGCACGCGTTCGAGGGTTTCGGTGAACTCGGCAATGACCTGGGCTTTTTCCTCCGGGGTCACACCGTCTCGGGTGATGCGCAGGCTGACAAAGGGCATGACAGTGGCTCCAGTGACCGGCCATCGGAGTGATGGGCCGGCAGTGGGGCCAATTTAGGCGTGTGCCTTGAGGGGATAAAGGTGGGCTGGAGCACTTCATTAGTGATGCGATGTAACTAATATACGGCCAGCGCGCAGGCATAAAAAAACCCCGAACCAGTCGGGGCTTTTTATCGCCTGGCATCAGGCGCGACAGCGATCAATTAGAAAACGTTGATCGGGTAGTCGGCGAACAGACGGATTTCGTTACCGCCTACGTTGTAGTTGCTGGCGTTGTTGGAGACGCGCAACCAGGACGCACGCGCACGCAGGCTCAGGTCTTTGGCTGGGCCGCTCTGTACCACGTACTTGAACTGGTTCCAGATTTCACGCTCGGTACCATCGCCACGGCCAGTGCCGTCGTCGATGTTGGTACCGCGCACGTAGGCAACGTTGTAGGTCAGGCCCGGTACGCCGAAGGTGGCGAAGTCGATGCCATAACCGGCTTGCCACGAACGCTCGTCCTTGCCGTTGAAGTCGGACCAGTAGGAGTTGGCCAGCAAGATGGTATTGCCGCCGTCGCCGATGCCGCCAGCGTTGCGGTAGCCGCCGTACAGGTAGCCAGTGTCACCGGTGCTGCGCTGGTGAGCAATGGTGAAGCTGTGCGGGCCGACAGCCCAGGTAGCGCCCAGGCTCCAGATTTTGTTGTCGCGGGCGTCTGCATCACCTTGGTTTTCCAGGGCGAAGCTCTTGTCCAGCTTGGTCTTGTAGCCGTTGAAGTCAAACGTCAGCGACTGCTTTTCTGGCAGGGCCAGCACGTAGTTGACGTTGACGTATTGCTTCTTCAGCACGTCCTGCATGTTGGAGGCGTACAGCGCGGCCGACAGGCTTTCGGTGAATTTGTAGCTACCGCCAATGTAGTCGATGCTTTTCAGGCGGCCGCTGTCGCTGCCTTCGGCGCTCTTGCGAGCTTCCTTGGTGAAGTGGCCAGCGTCCAGTTGCAGACCGGCGATTTCCTTGGACACGATCGAGGTGCCCTCGAAGGTTTCCGACAACAGGCGGGAGTTGTCGTACTCCAGAACCGGCACGGCGGGCATTTGCTGACCGTACTTGATCACGGTGTTGGAGATGCGTGCCTTGACGGCTGCGCCGCCCTTGGCCAGGTCATCCGCGGCTGCGCCGCTGTCACCTTGCTTGAAAAAGTCGATACCGCCAGCGCCGCTGCGGCCTTTGCCACCGTCCAGACGAATAGCGTATTGGCCGATCACGTCCACACCCACACCGACGGTGCCTTGGGTGAAGCCGGACTCGAACTTGCCGATGAAGCCTTGACCCCATTCAGCTTTGTCTTGCTTGCCGTTTTTGTAATCGCGGCTGATGTAAGCGTTACGTGCAGCGATGTTCAGGTGGCTGTCTTCAACAAAACCCTTGGATTGCTCCTGGTCGTTAGCCATTGCCTGAGTGGCGCTCAAAATCCCCAGAGCGATCAGACCCATCCGTTGCTTCAACATTTCTTATATTCCTTATTACTGGTTGAGTACGCGCTGTGACACCAGGCTCCGTGTCGCTTTTCTGGTGTCGACTTTTTCCGGAAAAAAGAAGGCCCGCGGACGACTGAACTGCCGCGGGCCTTTTTTTATTGGATGAGTCATGGCGGTTAGCCACAGGCGTTGGGCGCAATCCTATGCGCGCGTTGAACTATGTGTCAATTTCGTGAATCGTCTGTATTTAGGCGAAAAAAGTCTAAGCGGTGCGTACCAGGGCCTTCGCGTGAGCCTTTAAAACCATCCGATTCGTCAAGAAAACACATGATGTAACATTTTTAAGGCTCGGCATGTTTGGGAATAGATAACGCGCGTAAATGCAAAGCATTACCATTCGCGCGCATTTTCTTTCCCAAACTTTTTGGACACCTTTCACCATGCCTGCCTCTCGCCTGACGCCTATTACCCTTGGGCTTTCCGTTCTGCTGTCTGCTGGTTTTGCATCTGCCGCCACGGTCTTGCCCGAAACCTCGGTCAGCGCCGACGCTGACGAAGACGACCCACGCGTCAGGGCAACCAGCACTGCCACGCGCACCGCGACACCGGTGCGTTATGTGCCCCAGGCCATCGATTCGGTCAAAACCGAAAGCCTGCGCGCTTACGGGACCAATGACTTGGGCCAGGCATTGAGTGGCATTCCCAACGTCAGCAGCGGCGCCGACACGCGCTTCGACAGCCTGCGCATCCGCGGTTTCGACGCCAGCAACGACTTCTACCTGGACGGCATTCGCGACGACAGCCAATACGTGCGCGACCTGCACAACATCGAACGCATCGAAGTGCTAAAAGGCCCGGCCGCCGTGCTGTACGGGCGAGGCGGCCAAGGCGGCATCGTTAACCGCGTCAGCAAACTGCCCACGGCGGGCCATAAGTCCAGCATCGAGGCCCAAGGCGGCAGCCAGGATTTGCGCAGCCTGTACGCCGACCTCAGCACCGACCCGACCGACACCCTCAGCCTGCGCCTGAACATGGGCAATCAGGACAACAACAGCTTCCGCGACGGTGTGAGTGGCAACCGCCAGTTGTTTGCGCCATCGATGAGCTGGCAACTCACGCCCGATTTGAACTGGCTGGTGCAATACGAATACAGCCGCTACAACCGCACGCCGGATCGCGGCATTCCCGGCGTCAACGGGCGCCCGGCGGACGTGAGCCGCAGCACCACCTATTTCGACAGCCGCGACTACATCGACGACAAATCCCAGTCCCTGCGCTCCAAGCTGGCCTATGAGCTCAACGACAACTGGCAACTGCGCCACACCCTCGGCGTGTTCAAGCTCGACAGCGATTTCGACAACACCTACCAGACCGGCTACGACCCGAAAACCAACAAGGTCACGCGCCAGCGCTGGCAACAGGACCTGACCACCCGCAACGTGTTCAACAACCTTGAGCTGGAAGGCGGCGTCGACACCTTCGGCTTTGAACATCGCCTGCTCACCGGCGTTGAGTTGGGCAGCCAGCGCCGCGACCCCACGCTGTACACCGCCACCGCCGTCAACCGCGGCGGCCAGGCCGTGCCGAGCCTGGACCTCAACCAGCCCAATCGCCACCTGAGTCACACCGGGCGGATGAGTACGTCGAGTGACAACCACACCGAAGTCGAAAGCCGCGCCCTGTATGTGCAGGACCAACTGCGCCTCAACGATCAGTGGCAACTGCTGGCCGGCCTGCGTTACGACCACTTCGAAGTGGACACCACCAATAAACTGCTCAACACCCGGCAGGACGTGAATAGCCACAGCACCAGCCCGCGCGTGGGCCTGGTGTGGACGCCGCTGGAGCATCACTCGTTTTATGCGTCCTGGAGCAAAACCTTCTCCCCGGCAGGCGGCGGCTTGATCGGCATCACCCCGAATGCCGCAGGCAGCGTCAACGACCTGAGCCCCGAGCTGACCAAGCAAAAGGAGATCGGCGTGAAGAGCGACTGGCTCGACGACCGTCTCAGCACCACCCTGGCCGTGTACGAGCTGGAACTCTACAACCGCCGCACCAGCGACCCACTGGACCGCACCATCACGCTGCTCACCGGCATGCAACGCTCACGCGGCGTGGAGCTGACAGCCACCGGCAAGATCGTTGGCAATTGGTACGTACGCGGCGGCATCGGCCTGCAGGATGCCAAGGTCGAGAAAGACAACAACGGCTTTGAAGGCAAGCGCGTCAGCGACGTGGCCAAGCGCAATGGCAGCCTGTTCATTACCTGGAAACCGGAAATGGGCTGGTACGCGGAAACCGGCCTGACCCTGGTGGGCGATCGCTATGCCGACAACCTCAACACGGTGATGCTGCCGGGTTATGGCCGCTGGGATGCGCTGGCCGGGTTCCGTCAGCAGGACTGGGATGTGCGTGCGGCGCTGAACAACATCGCCGACAAAAACTACTACGCCTCGGCGACGAGTGCGGCGCAAATTCAGCCGGGCGAGCCGCGCAGTTTGGTCGTGACCGGCACCTACAGCTTCTGAGTCTTGCGCCCGTCCGTGTGGGAGCTGGCTTGCCTGCTCCTACATGTTGTCCCTGGTGTGCTTCAGTTGTGCATCAACTCACACAGCGCCTGCATTTCATCCTCACTGAACAACCCGACCGGGTAACGTTCACTCATCACGCTGCGCAGGTCAGCGTGCCTGGCCTGCCGTGAGCCGTTTGCCTTCAACCAGAGCGCCAGCGCCTGGATCGCGTCACCGTTGACCCGCATCGGGTGGAACGGGCGCGTGTAGATCAGGTTGATATCGGCATTCATTTCAGCGCTCTCTCCTGCTGCGTGAGCGGCTAACTTACTCAAGGTTTGTGACAGAACTGTGCAGTCATCACCTTGGGTCACTGTGGCAACACCGATACAAGAGCTATGCCAATGTCCCGTGTTTATGGGCATTCGGACACAAAAAAGCCCGCGACCGTGCTGGGTCGCGGGCTTGCTGTCAGTGTCACAAGCGGGTGGCTTTAAGCCACTATCCAAGCCGCTGTTACAACTGCACTCAGTTTTTGTGCGGCGCTGGCTGCTGTTGGGTCAGGCAATGGATATTGCCGCCGCCCAGTAACAGTTCGCGGCCCGGCACCATGACCACCTCGTGCTGTGGAAACAGGCTCTGCAGGATCTCCTTGGCCTGGTTGTCCAGAGGGTCATCAAAGCTTGGCGCAATGATGCCGCCGTTGACGATCAGGAAGTTGACGTAGGAACCGGCCAACCGCACGGTCGGGTTGCGCTCCTGGCTGCCATCCACCGGGTCGACACCGGCGCATTCTTCTTCCGTCGCATACAGCGGGCCCGGAATCGGCATCTTGTGCACTGTGAACGAGCGGCCCTTGGCGTCAGTGCTGCTTTGCAGCACGTCCATGGCGGCATGGCAGCGCGCATGGTTCGGGTCTTGCGGGTCATCGGTCCAGGCCAGCAACACTTCACCCGGGCGCACGTAGCAGCAGAAGTTATCCACATGGCCATCGGTTTCGTCGTTGAACAGGCCGTCCGGCAGCCAGATAACCTTGTCCACTGCCAGGTTGTCGCTGAGCACGGTTTCAATTGCAGCGCGATCAAGGTGCGGGTTGCGATTGCGGTTCAGCAGGCATTCTTCGGTGGTGATCACCGTGCCTTCACCGTCGACATGGATCGAACCGCCTTCAAGCACAAAACCTTCGGTGCGGTATCGCGACGCGCGTTCGATCTCCAAGATCTTGCCGCCCACCTGGGCGTCGCGGTTCCACGGCGCATACAGGCCGCCGTCAAAACCGCCCCAGGCGTTGAAGTCCCAGTTCACGCCGCGCACTTCGCCGGAGTTGTTGATCACGAAGGTCGGGCCGGTGTCCCGAACCCAGGCGTCGTCGCTGGACATTTCCACCACGCGGATATTGGGCACGTCCAAACGCGCGCGGGCGTTTTCGTACTGGCCGGCGGACACCGCCACGGTCACCGGTTCAAAGCGGGCGATGGCCTTGGCCACGGCCACATGCGCCGCCTGCGCCGGCTTGCCGCCCAGGCGCCAGTTGTCCGGGCGCTCGGGCCAGACCATCCAGGTTTGGGTCTGTGGCGCCCATTCGGCGGGCATGTGGAAGCCATCGGCGCGAGGTGTGCTGTGCAGGGTGGTCATGGCGATCAAGACTCCGAATGGGGTGAAGGCCGACTTTATAACGGATAAAAATCGGCTTTAAAAGCGATAAAAAAGCATAGTCGATAAATATTACAGCTAATAATCGATAACAATCGACTAACTACAGTTGCTCATTCAGCACCTTCGACAGCATGTCGACGAAGAAGTCCACACTGTGCCGGGACGTCACCATCGGCGGTTTGATCTTCAGGATGTTGAGATAATCGCCGGTCGGCTGCATAAAAATCCCCAGCTCCCGCAGGCGGTCACACAACACGGCGGTTTCTGCGGTGGCGGGCTCCAGGGTGTGCCGATCACGCACCAACTCCAGGCCCAGATAGAAGCCGGAGCCATGAACTGCGCCCACCAGCGGGTGGCGGTCGAGCAGCGCTTCCAGCCGCGCCTTGAAATGGCCGCCCACGACCTGGGCGTTTTCCCACAGATTTTCTTCCGCCATCACATCCAGCACCGCCAGGCCGATCCGACAACTGACCGGGCTGCCGCCCGATGACGAGAAGAAATACCCTTCGGCCTCCAGCGCCTCGGCGATGTCGCGCCGAGTGATCACAGCACCCAGCGGCTGGCCGTTACCCATGCCCTTGGCCATGGTGATGATGTCCGGCACCACGCCCTGCTCCTCAAAGCCCCAGAAAAAATGCCCCATGCGGCCATAACCCACCTGCACTTCATCGGCAATGCACACCCCGCCTTGGGCGCGCACCAACCCGTATACGCTTTGCAAATACCCCGGCGGCAGCGAAATACCCCCGGCATTGCCATACACCGGCTCGCAGATGAAACCAGCCAACTGGCGTTCATTCGCGGCGATTTTCGCCAGGTTGTGTTCCACGCTTCGCACATAGTCCGGCGCGCTGTCCTGCCCGCGAAACTCGCCGCGGTAAGTATTCGGCGCCGTTACCGGGTGCACCCACTCCGGGCGGCTGCTCAGGGCCTGGGGGTTGTCGGCAATCGAGGTGGACACCGCATCCGCCGCCACCGACCAGCCGTGGTAGGCCTCCAGCACGCTGAGCATGTCGCGCCCGCCGCTGTAGGCCCACGCCAGGCGGATCGCGAGGTCATTGGCTTCGGTGCCACTGTTGACCAGAAACACCCGGTCCATGCCCTCTGGCGCCAGCGCCAGCAGACGCTCGGAAAACTCGGCGATCGCCGCGTAGTGGAAGCGCGAATTGGTGTTGAGCAACGACCATTGCCGCGCCGCCACCGCTGCCATGCGCGGGTGGCCGTGGCCCAGCACGGCTACGTTATTAAGCATGTCGAGGTAGGAACGGCCCTGCATGTCGATCAGGTGGTTGCGCCAGCCGCGCTCGATGCGCGGCGGGTCGACGTAATAGTGCTTCTGTGAACGGGCGAAACTGGCGTCACGCCGCGCCAGCAAGGCCTCGGGGTCCAACTCGGGCTCGGCATCGCAGGCAAGGCCCAGCAGCACGGCGGGCGACGGGCACAGCGCCTGCCAGGCGGGCGCTCGGGACGGCGTGCAGAACAGCGGCGGCTCAAGGTCGGCGCGGCATAATTGCACGGTCAGCGGCGCATGGACGTCGCCGATGATTTGCCCTTTCACCAACTGCGCGCCCGGCTTCAACGCGGTTTTCACCCCCCACAACCGCACGCTCAACGGGCCGTCCTGCAAGCACAGCAGGCCATCGGCGCCATGGTGCAACGTCGCGGCAAACGGGGCTTCCAGCACGCTGCCATGGGGCAGGTGCAATTCCACATGCAGTGGGAATGTCTGCGGCTCGACGGCACTGTCGGGTTGAGTGCGCGACAACCGATATTGCCCATACCGGCTGGCGGCCAGCCCATGCACCGCCGCCGCTTCATCCAGCAATCGCCGGTCGATGCCGGGCTGCTCCCAATTGCCAGCGTCGAAGTGCGGGCTGAGAACGCCCAAATCGATCAACGCAAACTCACGCCCCACCAGGCCGGGCAACAAGGGTGCGAAGTCCTGGCTGGGCATTGGCGGCAATGCCTCACCGACACAACGCAGAATCGCCGCCTCCATCAATTCAAACGGCACCGACGTCGCCACATGGAAGATTTCCCACTCGTGCTCGGCGTTTTTCAACAGGTAAGTGTTATCCGGGTCCAGGCGTTGCTGCTGTTCACTGCTCAGCACCAGCACCGCCGCACGGGCGACGATCAGCGGCCACAGCGCCTGCAACTCTTCGCGCTGCAACGGGGTAACCGCATGACAGGCCTGGATCGCCGGCAAGATGGCAAACGGGTCGCCGTCGGCATGGTGCAACAAGGCCGCGCAGGTCACCGACAGGTCGGCAATACGCCAGGTGTGCACCAGGTCGCCGAAATCAATCACGCCCTGGAGTTGCCAGTGCCGCTCGGCGTCGCGCTGCCACATCACATTGTCATCGGTGATGTCCATGTGCACCGCCTGCCACGGCAAGTGCGGCGCCAAGGGCTGGATGCGCGCCTCTAGCTGCTCGGCCAGCTGTTCCAGCGCCGCGCGATGGGGCAGGTTTTCCAGGGTTGCCAGCAAGTGGGTGATCAACGCCTGCGCATGACGCGGGTCCCATTGCAGGGTGCGCTCCAGCCCTGCGTGCTGAAAAGGCGCGAGCGCGAGGCTCATCCGCCCGCACAAATCGCCAAAGCCTGCGATCACATCGCGGCCAAGGTGCGGCAGGTGGGTCAGGGGTTGGCCTTCGATATAGTCCAGCAGCCGCAGGTGCAGGGTTTGCCCGTCGACCACCACGGTCAGCAGCTCTTCCCCGGTGCGGGCGCGGATAACGTTTGGCACGCGCACATGAGCGCGCAGGTGATGCAGGGCCGCGTGCTGGGCCTGCAACTCAACGGCGGCGTAGTCGCCCCGGCAGATTTTCAGCACAAAGCGGCCACGATCGCTGTCGACGCTGTAGTTGAGGTCTTGCTGGCTGCCCAGCGACTGCAATGTGCCCGTCAGGCCGTAATGCTGCGCCAGCAGTTGGGCGGCCTGATCAGGGCCCACTTGCGGGCAAGGCAGACTGGCACGATGGATCAACGTGGCGAGCAACATTGTGGCGACCTCAGCTTTTTCAGGCGTCTATATCGCCACTGTTCAGGGGCTTTAATCAACCCCTCACGCTTGCCGCGCTTGCGCCCGTCCGGTTCACGACTCAAGCTATGCGCCTTTCGCCCAGTGTCCCGTCTAAGGAAAAGGCCCTCGACATGCGCATTCTTATAACCGGCGGTGCCGGATTCATCGGCTCCGCCCTGATCCGCCACCTGATCCAAAACACCGAGCACGAAGTGCTCAACCTCGACAAACTGACCTATGCCGGCAACCTGGAGTCGCTGACCAGCATCGCCTCCAACAGCCGCTATGAGTTCGTCCAGGCCGACATCATCGACCAGGCCGCCGTCAGCGCCGTGCTCACGCGTTTCGAGCCCCAGGCGATCATGCACCTGGCGGCCGAGTCGCACGTCGACCGCTCCATTGATGGCCCGTCGGATTTTATCCAGACCAACATCGTCGGCACGTACAGCCTGCTGGAAGCCACCCGCGCCTACTGGCAGACGCTGGCCGAACCGGCCAAAAGCGCCTTCCGTTTCCACCACATCTCCACGGATGAGGTGTACGGCGACCTGCACGGCGTGGACGACCTGTTCACCGAAACCACCTCCTACGCCCCAAGCTCGCCGTATTCGGCCAGCAAAGCGGCCTCCGATCACTTGGTCCGCGCCTGGCAGCGCACCTACGGCCTGCCGGTGCTGTTGACCAACTGCTCGAACAACTACGGGCCGTTCCACTTCCCCGAGAAGTTGATCCCGCTGGTCATCCTCAACGCCCTCGCGGGCAAACCGCTGCCGGTCTACGGTGATGGTTTGCAGGTGCGCGACTGGCTGTTCGTCGAAGATCACGCCCGCGCACTGCTCAAAGTCGTGACCGAGGGTGTAGTCGGCGAGACCTACAACATCGGCGGCCACAACGAACAGAAGAACATCGACGTGGTGCGCGGCATTTGCGGCCTGCTCGAAGAGCTGGCACCGCAACGCCCGGCCGGCGTGGAAAAATTCACCGACCTGATCACCTTCGTCAAAGACCGCCCGGGCCACGACCAGCGCTACGCAATCGATGCCAGCAAGATCGAGCGCGAGCTGGGCTGGGTTCCGGAAGAAACCTTTGAAACCGGCCTGCGCAAAACCGTGCAGTGGTACCTCGATAACCTCGAATGGTGCGGCCGCGTGCAGGACGGCAGCTATCAAGGCGAGCGTCTCGGCAACAGCGAGCCTAAAGACCTGATCGCATAACCAAGGCATCAGGCACCACAGCTAGGCATAATGCGCCTGTACCCACAGGCGCATGACTCCCATGACTCCACCCCTCCCGCGAAGACCCCGCTGGCGCAGCCTCGCCCTCCTGGCGTTGTGCCTGGCGCCGCTGCTGTGGCCGCTGGAGCATTTGGCCGAGCGCTACTACCGCAGTGAACTGGCCGGGCAAAACCGCCAGACCCTCGACCTGTACGTCGCCAACCTGTTGGGCACCTTGCACCGCTATGAAGTGCTGCCGCAGATCCTCGGCGACCTGCCCGCCCTGCGCATCGCGCTGGACGCGCCGCACATCAGCACCAACCTGACCAATGCCAACCTGCTGCTCAAAGATGTCGCCGCCCAGGCCGGCGTGGAAGTGATGTACCTGATGGACACCACCGGCAAGACCCTCGCGGCCTCCAATTGGGACAAACAAGACAGCTTTGTCGGCCGCAATTTCTCGTTCCGTCCGTATTTCAGTGAAGCCATGGCCGGGCGCCTGGGGCGCTTTTTCGGCCTGGGCACCACTTCGGCCAAGCGCGGTTACTTCTTCGCCGCCGCCGTGCGCGATGGCGACAACGTCATCGGCGTGCTGGTGGTCAAGGTCGACCTGGACCACACCGAAAGCCTGTGGGGCAACACCCCGGAACAACTGCTGGTGACCGACCACAATGGCGTGGTGATCCTGACTTCGCGCCCGCAATGGCGATTCCGCGCCACCCGTCCGCTGACCGCCGAAGAGCGCCAGGCGATCATTGCGATCCAGCCCTACCCGACCCGCGATCCACAGCCGTTGGCGCTGAGTTCCACGGCATGGTTGCGCCAGTCCACCGCCATCGCCGAAACCGGCTGGACCGTGGAAATCCTTGCGCCGCGCTCACTGATCAACCGCCCCGTGCGCACCGTGGTGGCCATCGGCGGCGCCACGCTGCTGGTGGTGATGCTGTTGCTCGGCTTGATGATGCAGCGCCGTCGACACTACCTGGAACGCATCGCCTTCGAAGCCAAGGCACGCCGCGAGCTGGAAGCCCGCGTGGTCGAGCGGACCAGTGACCTGGAAGGCCTCAACCGTCGGCTGAAACAGGAAGTGCTGGAGCGCGAACACGCCCAGCAGGAATTGGTACGCGCCCAGGACGACCTGGTGCAGGCGGGCAAATTGTCGGCGCTGGGGACCATGTCAGCGAGCATCAGCCACGAGCTCAATCAGCCTTTGGCGGCGATTCGCAGCTACGCGGAAAACGCCGAAATTCTGCTCGACCATGAACGCACCAACGACGCCCGCGGCAACCTCAAGCTGATCAGCGAGCTGACCGGGCGCATGGCCTCGATCATCGCCCACCTGCGCGCGTTCGCCCGCCGCGACCGCCATGCTCCGGAAAGCGTGGCCTTGCAACCGGCGCTGGACGATGCCCTGGCGTTGCTGGCCAAGCGGCGACGGTCGATGGAGGTCGAGTTGATCCGCGATTTGCCGGAGGCGACGCTGTGGGTACAGGCCGGCGAAACCCGCCTGCGCCAGGTGCTCGGCAACCTGCTGGCCAACGCCCTCGACGCCCTTACCGAAAAAGGCCCGCCACGCAAACTCTGGCTGAGTGCCCAAACCACCGAACAGGGCGTCAACCTGTACATTCGCGACAACGGCCCGGGCTTTTGCATGGAAGCCCTGGGCCGCGCCAGCGAGCCGTTCTACACCACCAAAACCCGCACACAGGGGTTGGGGTTGGGCCTGGCGATCTGTGACACCTTGATGCGTGCCTTTGGCGGCGAACTGCTGTTCGCCAACCACAAGGAAGGCGGCGCGCTGTTAACCTTGAAATTGCGTGCCGGCTCGCCGGGCGTCAGTCTGCAACCGTCCGAGGACCGCAGTGTATGAGTATCGATAACCAGATCCAGGTGGTGTTGATCGACGACGATCCCCACTTGCGTCAGGCCCTGTGCCAGACCCTGGACCTGGCCGGGCTGAAAGTCCTGCCCCTGGGCGAGGCCACCGGCCTCACTGCGCGCCTGTCCCGCGACTGGCCGGGCGTGGTGGTCAGCGACATCCGCATGCCCGGCATGGACGGCCTGGAGCTGCTCGCCGAACTGCATGGCCAGGACCCGGAGCTGCCGGTGCTGTTGATCACCGGCCACGGCGACGTGCCGCTGGCGGTGCAAGCCATGCGCGCCGGGGCCTATGACTTCCTCGAAAAACCCTTCGCCAGCGACGCCCTGCTCGACAGCGTACGCCGCGCCCTGGCCCTGCGCCGCCTGGTGCTGGACAACCGCAGCCTGCGCCTGGCGCTCAGCGACCGCCAGCAACTGAGCACACGTCTGGTGGGCCACTCGCCGCAAATGCTGCGCTTGCGCGAGCAAATCGGCGCATTGGCGGCGACCAAGGCCGACGTGCTGATCCTCGGCGAAACCGGCGCCGGTAAAGAAGTGGTGGCCCGCGCGCTGCACGACCTGTCGAGCCGGCGCAGTGGGCCGTTTGTGGCGATCAACGCCGGCGCGCTGGCTGAATCGGTGGTGGAAAGCGAACTGTTCGGCCATGAACCCGGCGCGTTTACCGGCGCGCAGAAACGCCGCATCGGCAAGTTCGAATTCGCCAATGGCGGCACACTGTTCCTGGATGAAATCGAGAGCATGAGCCTGGACGTGCAGGTCAAACTGCTGCGCCTGTTGCAGGAGCGCGTGGTCGAACGCCTGGGCGGCAATCAGCTGATCCCGCTGGACATCCGCATCATCGCGGCCACCAAGGAAGACCTGCGCCAGTCCGCCGACCAGGGCCGCTTCCGGGCCGACTTGTATTACCGCCTCAACGTCGCGCCGCTGCGTATTCCGCCGCTGCGCGAGCGTGGTGAAGATGCGCTGATGCTGTTCCAGCACTTCGCCGACGAAGCCAGCAGCCGCCACGGCCTGCCGTTGCACGAGTTGCAACCGGGCCAGCGCGCATTACTGTTGCGCCATAGCTGGCCGGGCAATGTGCGCGAATTGCAGAACGCCGCCGAGCGGTTTGCACTGGGCCTGGAGCTGGCGCTGGACAACACGCCGGACAACCCTGCCGCCGGCGTGCTGACCTCCACCCCGGGCGGCTTGAGCGAACAGGTCGAGCAGTTCGAAAAAAGCCTGATTGCGGCTGAACTGACCCGCCCCCACAGCTCCGTGCGCAGCCTTGCCGAAGCACTCGGCATTCCGCGCAAAACCCTTCACGATAAGCTGCGCAAGCACGGCCTGAACTTCGCCGACAGCGGCAACCACAGCACTGACGACGAATGACCCCGACCACCTGCCAAGAGGCCTCCATGAGCCGCGACAGCCGTTACCTGGAATCCATCCTTCACCACGACATTCCCCTCACTCGGGAAATGGGCCTGAAGGTGCTCGACTGGCAACACGGGCAACTGCAGCTGCACCTGCCCTTGCAGGCCAACATCAACCACAAGAGCACCATGTTCGGCGGCAGCCTCTACTGCGGCGCGGTGCTGGCCGGCTGGGGCTGGTTGCATTTGCAGCTGCGCGAGGAAGGCATTGAAGACGGGCATATCGTGATTCAGGAAGGGCAGATCAGCTACCCGCTGCCGGTGACGCGGGACGCAACGGCGGTTTGCCCGGCGCCGGATGAGAAGGTGTGGAAGCGGTTTGTAGCGACCTATAAGCGTTATGGCCGCGCGCGGTTGGCGTTGCAGACGTGGATCGTGAATGAGGGCAGTGAGGAGCGCGCTGTGGCCTTTACCGGCCAGTACGTCCTGCATCGCTGAACGCCACAGCCCGGTCCCACATTTTGATCGTTCCCACGCGGAGCGTAGGAACGATCATCTACGGGTTCACTGCAAATCCGATGGGGCTGCTACGCAGCCCAGCGCGGGGCAAGCCCGCTCACCACAGCAAGCCAGCGCCCCTATTGATCCAGGCTGGGTTAAGACCGGGCCAGGCTCAGCAACCGCTCGCGCCACGCCGCTTTCGCTGGCAGCGCAAGAAAGAATGGGTTCAACAACGACGCCCGCGCCGGGTAGCTGAACGGCTCGCCGCTTAACTCCAACACTTCGCCGCCCGCGCCTTCCAGCACGCCTTGGGCCGCTGCGGTGTCCCACTGCGAAGTCGGTGCCAGGCGCGGATAGCAGTCGGCGCTGCCTTCGGCCAACAGGCAAAATTTCAGCGAGCTGCCAATGTTCGCCAACTTCAGCTCACCCAGCCCTGCGCTCAACCCATCCAGCAAGCGCTCCTGCTCAGGGCTGGTGTGCCGACGGCTGGCAACCACGGTGAACGCTTCACCGGCGGCCGGGGTCTGGCGCACCTGAATCTGCTTGGGCGCTTCGTTCACATCCGAACGCCAAGCCCCAAGGTTTGCGCCGCCGAAGTAGCAGCGGCCGCTGGTAGGCATCGACACCACGCCAAACACCACACGGCCCTGTTCGATCAAGGCAATGTTGACGGTGAATTCTTCGCTGCCGGAGATAAACTCCTTGGTACCGTCCAGCGGGTCGACCAACCACCAGCGCTGCCAACCGGCGCGCACGCTTTGGTCGATATCGGCGTCTTCTTCGGACAGCACCGGAATGCTCGGATCAAGCGCGGTAAGGCCTGCGAGAATCAGATGGTGAGCCGCCAGGTCCGCCGCCGTCACCGGCGAGTCGTCGGCCTTGGAGGTCACCGCCACGTCGGCCCGCCAGTACGGCAGGATCACTTCGCCAGCCTGGCGCGCCAGCTCAATCACCGGGGCAATAAACGGGTGGCCTAAAAACAGTTCGCTCATGCGCTGAACGCTCCTCGTTGGGTCAGCAGGTCTCGTACCAGGTACAGCGCGGCCAATGCACGGCCCTCGCTGAACTGCTCGTTTTGCGCCAGTTGCGACAGCTCGCGCAGGTTGACCTTGTCTACACGCATCGGCTCGGGTTCATCGCCTTCCAGGCGTTCTTCATAGAGGTCGGTGGCCAGCACCACCTGAATCTTCTGGCTCATATAGCCAGGCGACAGCGACAGCTCGGTGATGTGTTCCAGTTGTCGCGCACCATACCCTGCCTCTTCCTTGAGTTCACGGTCGGCCGCCGCCAGCACGTCTTCGCCGGGCTCGATCAGGCCCTTGGGCAGCGACACCTCATATTCGTCCGTGCCGCCGCAGTACTCTTCCACCAGCAAGGCGTGATCCTCATCGATCATCGCCACGATCATCACCGCGCCGTAGCCGGCACCGCGGCCCACCAGGCGCTCGTAGGTCCGTTCAACGCCATTGGAAAAGCGCAATTGCACTTCCTCCACGCGGAACAAACGGCTACTGGCGACAATTTCGCGGGCGAGGACGGTGGGTTTCTGGCGCATAAGCGGCTCCTTGGCGTGATCGGGTTACTATACCGTGGCTTTTCCGATTGTCTGTGTCGGATATTTTTACTTACATGAGACCGCCCCATGCCCTCTTTGCCCTGGCACGCCATCGACACCGTCCTGCTGGACATGGACGGCACGCTGCTCGACCTGCATTTCGATAATCATTTCTGGATGGAGCACCTGCCCCAGCGCTATGCCGAGCTGCACGGCGTAAGCCGGGCCATGGCCGAGATGGAGTTGCAGCCGCTGTTCGAGCGCCACGCCGGACAACTGCAATGGTATTGCCTGGACTTCTGGAGCACCGAACTGAATATCCCGGTGCGCGAACTCAAGCAGGAAACCGCTCACCTGATCGCCCTGCGCCCCGACGCGGACACGTTTCTGGCGGCGATCAAACAGGCCGGCAAACGCGTGATCCTGATCACCAACGCGCACCGTGACTCGCTGTCGTTGAAACTGGAACGCATTGAGCTGGCGCCGTATTTCGAGCGGCTGATCAGCTCCCACGACTACGGTTTCCCCAAGGAAAACCCGCAGTTCTGGGAAGCCTTGCAAGCCGACATCCACTTCGACCCGGCCCGCAGCCTGTTTATCGATGACACCTTGCCGATCCTGCGCAGCGCGCGGGAGTTTGGCGTAGGGCATTTGCTCGCGGTGAAAGAGCCGGACAGTAAGAAAGGGCCGAAGGACACGGCAGAGTTCCCAGCGGTGGATGATTACCGCGACCTGATTGCCGGACTTTGAACTGATGTGAGCACAGGCCTGTGTGGGAGCCGGGCTTGCCCGCGATACAGGCACCTCGGTGCCTGAGTCACACCGCGGTGATGCCATCGCGGGCGAGCCCGGCTCCCACACAAATCAACTGCCACATTTTGTTGCGCTTATTACTCAGGAATACGCAACGTCTGCCCTGGGTAAATTTTGTTCACATCTTTGAGCAACGGCTTGTTGGCCTCGAAGATCTTGTTGTACTTGTTGGCGTCACCGTAGACCGTTTTAGAAATCGCGCTCAGGGTGTCGCCACTTTTCACGACGACAAACCGCGAGGCCACAACCACGGGGCCGGAAACGGTAATTTGATCATCCACGCTGGCCACACCGGCAATATTGCCCGCCGCCAAGATGATTTTTTCTTTCTCTTCCTGGCTGGCAACTTCACCGGTGATCGTCACCTTGTCGCCGTCTACAGTGGCATGAACGTTCGGGTTACCCAGCCCGACGGCTTCGATATGTTTTTTCAACTCGTCGCCGGCGTTTGCGTTTCCCGGCGTCAACAGATCGATCAACTTCTCGCCGGCTTCCTTAACAAAGCTTAAAAGACTCATGGTGTGCTCTCCTTGGGGTTTAAGTTCCAGATGCCAAAGACTAGACCAGTCCTACAGAACTGGGTTCCAGCCCGACCAAAGACCCAAACGCGCTAGAATCCACCGCCATTGGAATAAGCCGGAGCGAAGATGGACATCAAACAGCTGAAATTCCTCATCGCCCTCGACGAAACCCGTCACTTCGGCCAGGCGGCGACGCGTTGCCACATCACTCAGCCGACCCTGTCGATGCGCCTGCGCAACCTGGAAGAAGAGCTGGATCTGCCCTTGGTCAATCGCGGCCAACGCTTCGAAGGGTTCACCGCGCCAGGCGAACGCATATTGGCCTGGGCGCGCACCGTGCTGGCAGCCTATGACGGTTTACAGGCTGAAGCGGCGGCCTGTCGCGGCAACCTGGTGGGCACGCTGCGCCTGGGCGTGGTGCCGCTGTCGAGCTTCGACCCACTGGCGTTGATGCAGCAACTGCATAAAGAGCACCCCAGCCTGCGCTTCGAGCTCTCGGCGTTAAGCTCCGAACAGATCCTGGAGCAACTGGCGAGCAACCGCCTGGACCTGGGCGTGTCTTACCTTGAGCGTCTGGACAACGAACGTTTCGACTCGCTGGCCTTGGGCGAAACGCGCATGGGCCTGCTCTACGACCAGCGTTTTTTCAGCTTCGGCGACACGCCGTTGAGCTGGGAAGCGCTGATCGAACTGCCGCTGGGCATGCTCACCAGTGGCATGCACTTTCGCCAGTCCATCGACCACAATTTCCACAGCCGCGGCCTCAACCCGCAGCCGCTGCTGCAAACCGACGCGGTCCATCAATTGTTACAAGCTGTGCACGGCGGTTTGTGCTGCGCCGTCATGCCGCTGGACGGTGGCCTTGATGCCTTGACTGAGCATTTGCGCCTGCAGCCCATCGAGGACGCCCACACGCTGGCGCGCCTGGGGTTGATCATGCGTCGCAGCGCACCGCGTTCGGCGCTGGCCGAGGCGTGTTTCGCGCTGTTTCAGAAATCGCAAACCGAGTCTTGATCGACGTCATCTATCGGTAGATCAGTACTGGCAATTAGACGCGACGCTTTGTCGCGCCTAGTCTAAACACTGATCAATCCGCCGGTGGTATTGCCCCATGAACGCCAAGCGCCCAGCCTGCGCGGCGCCTGCCCTCGAAACGCCCGCGCCCGCCGCCAGCCAGAGCTACCAGTTTTGCAACCTCGAACACACTGAAGTCGCCAGCACTGCGTTGGCGGAAGAAGTGGCGTTGGCGATTGCCTATAACGACATCAGCCAGGCAGTGATGCTGGTGACGCCGACGGACTTGGAAGACTTCATCGTCGGTTTCAGCATTGGCAGCGGCATTATCGCCGACGTTAGTGACATTTATGACCTGAAACTCAGTGGGTCAGGCTCCGTCCAGTATGCGCAGGCGCAGATATCCAGCCGGGCTTTCTGGAACCTCAAGCAGCAGCGCCGCCAACTGGCTGGCACCAGCGGTTGCGGGCTGTGCGGCGTTGAAGCAGTCGAACAAGCACTCCCGGACCTTCAAGTTCTGCCCGGCGCGCCGTTACCTCCCGCCGAATGGCTCGACGGCCTGCGCCAGCGCATCAGTGCGTTCCAACCACTGGGCCAGCACAGCGGCGCGGTGCATGCGGCGGTGTTCATGAACAATCAGGGCGAATTGCTGATGGGCCGCGAAGACATCGGACGGCACAACGCGCTGGATAAATTGATCGGTGCGCTGATTCGCCAAAAGATTCCGACCGACGGCGGGCTGGCCATTGTCACCAGCCGTTGCAGCCTCGAATTGATCCAAAAAGTCTTGCGCGCAGGCATCCAGACCTTGGTCAGCCTGTCGTCGCCCACCGGCCTGGCCTTGCAATGGGCCCGCCGGCACAACCTCAATCTCATCCACCTGCCGCAGAAAAGTGCGCCGCGGGTCTACAGCCCTGCGATGGAGAACCAGCCGTGAGCAATCATCATCAAGCCGACCAAACCCCAACCCCGCGCTACAAGCCTTACAAGGGCGCGGCCGGCGGCTGGGGCGCGCTGATCAGTGTGGCGCAGGCCTGGCTGACCAGCGACAACGCGCTGAAAAACCTGCGCATGATGCTCAAGACCAACCAGAACGGCGGCTTCGACTGCCCGGGCTGCGCGTGGGGCGACTCGCCGGAAAGCGGCATGGTCAAGTTCTGCGAAAACGGCGCCAAGGCGGTCAACTGGGAAGCCACCAAGCGCCGCGTAGACGCAGCGTTCTTCGCCAAACACAGCGTCACCGCGTTGCTGGAACAAAGCGACTATTGGCTGGAATACCAGGGCCGCCTGACCGAGCCGATGCGTTATGACGCCGAGACCGACCGCTACCAGCCCGTCAGTTGGGAAGCGGCGTTCGACCTGATCGGCAAGCACCTCAACGCACTGCCAAGCCCGGACATGGCCGAGTTCTACACCTCGGGCCGCGCCAGTAACGAGGCGGCTTACCTGTACCAGCTGTTTGTGCGCGCCTACGGCACCAACAACTTTCCCGACTGTTCGAACATGTGCCACGAGGCCAGCGGCGTCGCCCTGGCGCAAAGTGTGGGCGTCGGCAAAGGCACTGTGACCTTTGATGACTTTGAACACGCCGACGCGATTTTCGTCTGGGGCCAGAACCCAGGCACCAACCACCCGCGCATGCTCGAACCGCTGCGCGAAGCGGTTAACCGCGGCGCCCAGGTGGTGTGCATCAACCCACTGAAAGAGCGCGGGCTGGAACGCTTCCAGCACCCGCAACACCCGCTGGAAATGCTCACCAACGGCGATAAGCCGACCAACACCGCCTACTTCCGCCCGGCGCTGGGTGGCGACATGGCCATTCTGCGCGGCATGGCCAAATTCCTGCTGCTGTGGGAACGCCAGTCCCAGGCCGAAGGCAAAGAAGCCGTGTTCGACCACGACTTCCTCAACGAACACACGACCAACGTGCTGGAGTACCTGGGCCAGATCGACGACACCTCGTGGGACGAGATCGTTGCGCAGTCGGGCCTGACACTGGTTGAGATCGAGCAAGCGGCGCGCATGTACGCCAAAAGCAAAAACGTGATCATGTGCTGGGCGATGGGTATCACCCAGCACCGCCACTCGGTGCCGACCATCCAGGAAATCGCCAACCTGATGCTGCTGCGCGGCAACATCGGCCGCCCAGGCGCAGGCCTGTGCCCGGTGCGCGGCCACAGTAACGTGCAGGGCGACCGCACCATGGGCATCAACGAGCGCCCACCGGTGGCGTTCCTTGATTCCCTGGAGCGCCGCTTCCAGTTCCAGGTGCCGCGCACCCATGGCCACAACGTGGTCGAAGCGATCCACGCCATGCTCGAAGGCCGCGCCAAGGTGTTTATCGGCCTGGGCGGCAACTTTGCCCAAGCCACACCAGACAGCCCGCGCACCTTCGAAGCACTGCGCAGCTGCGACCTGACCGTGCAGATCAGCACCAAGCTCAACCGCAGCCACCTGATGCACGGCAAAGACGCGCTGATCCTGCCGTGCCTGGGCCGTACCGACATAGACATCCAGGCCGATGGCCCGCAAGCGGTGACGGTGGAAGACTCGTTCAGCATGGTCCACGGCTCCAATGGCCAACTGCAGCCGCTGTCGAAGCTGATGAAATCCGAGCCGGCCATTCTGGCGGGCATTGCCGCCGCCACCCTGGGCAGCAAACCGGTGGACTGGAACTGGCTGGTGGCTGACTACGGGCGCATCCGCGACCTGATCGCCGACACCATTCCAGGCTTCAAGGACTTCAACGAGAGGATCAAAAACCCCGGCGGTTTCTACTTGGGCAACTCGGCCGGCGCACGCCGCTGGAACACGCCGTCGGGCCGCGCCAACTTCCGCCCGAACGTCCTGCCCAAGGACCTGATCCACGAACGCACCCACGCCACGGGCCGCATCCCGGACCTGATCATGCAATCGATGCGCTCCCACGATCAGTACAACACCACCATTTATGGCCTGGACGACCGCTATCGCGGGGTGAAAGGGCAGCGTGACGTGTTGTTCGTCAACGAAGCCGACATCATCCGCCTTGGCTTCAAGCCGGGGCAGAAGGCCGACATCGTGTCGCTGTGGGAAGACGGTCGCGAGCGCCGCGTGAAGGGTTTCACCTTGCTGGCATTTGATATTCCGGCGGGCCAGGCAGCGGCGTACTACCCGGAAGTGAACCCGCTGGTACCGCTGGAAAGCACCGGGGATGGCAGCCATACACCGACGTCGAAATTTGTGGCGATTCGACTGGAAATGGCGAGTGCGACAGGCTTGATCATGGCGCGCTCGGCCTAAGCCCTGCGAGTACCTCGCGGCGTTGTCTTGTTTTATGTGGTGAGCGGGCTTGCCCCGCGCTGGGTTGCGAAGCAGCCCCAACGGAGTCCCGCCTCTATCCAGTCAAGTTGCATTGGCTGGGCCAGAGG
>NZ_JBARTQ010000256.1:0-14134 GCF_049645325.1 Pseudomonas sp.
GGTGCGAAGCAGCCCCCAAACCTGCTATCGAGGTTTACCTGGAAACCTGCGGTGTCCTTGATGGGGCTGCTGCGCAGCCCAGCGCGGGGCAAGCCCGCTCACCACAGAGAAAACTGCTCACTACAGAAAGACCTGCTCACCACCAAGGTAGTGGCCACCCGCTTCGAGGATATATTCAGTCATCAAGTTACACGCGCCTCCGCGATTTACCCGCTAGCGTTAATGCTCTTCAGGATTTTCCTCAGGAGCAACGGAATGCACACTACCCCCCAATCCCATCGGCTGCGCCACGGTCGCTACTCGGAACACGGCCGCAGTTACCTCATTACTGTCGTCGCTCATTACCGCCAGCGTTTGTTTACCGACCTGTTCCTTGGCCGCTTGCTGGTTGCCGAGTTTCGGCGGGCTCATGCTCAGGGCCTGGTCGATTCCCTGGCCTGGGTCATCATGCCTGACCATCTTCATTGGCTATTCGAATTGAAGCAGCAAACGTTGGCCGACGTGGTACGACGCACCAAGTCCCGCAGCACACTGACCATCAACCGGCGCAGGCAAAGCAAGGAGCGGGTCTGGCAACCGGGTTATCACGACAGGGCCGTGCGTGTTGAGGAGGATGTTCGTAAAATGGCGCGTTACATCATTGCCAACCCAATTCGGGCTGGCTTGGTTGAACGGGTGGGGGATTATCCGTTGTGGGACGCGGCATGGCTTTGACGCTAGGCCTAGGTGTTTTGGGATGAGCCGGTTTTATGGGTAAGCAGCTTTTTTGAGGTGAACAGGTTTTCTGTGGTGAGCGGGCTTGCCCCGCGCTGGGCTGCGAAGCAGCCCCCAAACCTGCTACCGAGTTTTACCTGGAAACCTGCGGCGTCCTTGATGGGGCTGCTGCGCAGCCCAGCGCAGGGCAAGCCCGCTCACCACAAAAAAACGCAGTGGGTTAGGCGTTGTCTACGTCGTGATAATCACCGCCATACCCATCGGTGGTGCGCCAGATTTTATTGTGGTCGTCGTCTTCCCACTCCGAAGGCCGGGTGGAGAATTTGAAGTCCTCCGACCTGCGGTTGTTGCCGTCGCCGATATAGTCCGCGTGATTTTTCTGGTGGTCTGCGCCTTTAACCGTGGCCCGTGCATCCCATTCATCCTTGCGGAAGTCGAAAACGCTCTGGTTCTGTGGCGCGTCACGCTGGCTCCAGTCGGACAGGTAAGTCTGCAACCACACATAGGCTTCATCGCCATTGGGTTTGAGCAGGCCATCCTGTTTGAAATCCTGAATCTGGTCCCAGTTCTGCATCGAGATCTTGTGCAGCTTGTGCGATTGCACGGTGCTGAGAATCGCACCGACAAACGACAGCGCGCCGGAGATCAGGAAACCCACCGGCCCGAGGAAGGGAATGACCCGGCCGGTGATGCCCAGAGTGGTGAGCACGCCACCGCCGGCCGCCACCAGGCTGCTGACGCCCCCGGCCATAGACAGTGAGCCGGAGGCGATTTTGATCGGGTCTTTTTCGCGCACGCCGTCGCGCAGGGTGAAGGCCGCCTGGACCACGCTGATCACGCCGCCGACTACGTCGGTGGCCATGCCGATGACCTTGATCGCGCTGCTGGCGAATTTGGCGCCAAAGCCGGCGCCGGCCACGCCGCCACGGCTGGCGATGCCTTTTTCAATGCCTTCCTGGACCTTTTTCGCGCCTTCATCGCTCCAGCCGCCGCTGTTGAGCACCTTGCCCACGTCCTTGCCGTCATCCATGGCCTGGTCGACGATGTCGAAGTACTTCTTCTGTATCGCCTCGGCGTCCTTGGGCAGGGCGTGATAACCCTCGCCGGGCTTGGCCCACAGGTCGGGCAGGGAGCGGTCGAAGCCCATCAGTTTGTAGGCGTTGGTGCCGCGCAGCTTGTCGTAGACCTTCAGGCCCAGGGTGGCGAAGTGTGAGCCGGTGCCGAGGAAACCGAGGAAGTCGTTGGCAATCCCCAAGCGTTTCATGGGGGTGTCGGCCAGCTTGCCGCCCTGGCCCGTCAGTTGGTAGACGATGCGGCCCATGCCGATGGCGCCGCCGACTGAACCGAGTACGCCGTTATCCTTGAGGAAACTCAGGTTCTTCACGAACGAGCTGCGGTTCTCCTCGCTGAGGCTCGGCATGATCTCCTTGCTCACCGCATGCTCGATGTCGCTGAAGCTGATCACGCCGTTTTTCTGCCAGGTGTCGCCCAGGGAAATCATTGCCTTGCCGAAGTCGGCGGCGGCGCCTTTGTCCTTGAGCAATTGGTCGACAAACTTGGAGTACACCCCCAAAGCCTGGCGCGGCAGGCCGTCGGCGCCGCCCTTGAGCATCGACAGAATCGCCATGGTGTTGTCGGTGGTGGCCAGGGCGGTGTTGTCGTCGCTGATCTTGCTCGGGTCGTCCATCAGCTTTTCAACGGCGTCGGTGTAGCCATCGATCTGCAGGTTTTGCAGGAAATTGTCGGCCTTGGCCGGGTCAAGGTCGGCCAGGGCGGTGTAGGCGGTCTGGATTTCCTGGGTGGCCAGCTCGGTCTTGCCGTCGTCCTGCAGGGCCTTGATGTATTTAGTGAAATTTTCCGACGAGGTGCTGTCGATCAGTTTCTGGTGGACCTCATCGACCTTGGCCTGGCCGCCGTCGACCTTGCCCAGCGCCGCGTCGTGGTTGGACTTGATATCGGCCTGGATGGTCGAGTCGCCGAGCAGGTCGCTGATGGTCTTGTCGATGGACTTGGCGTCGAAGATGTTGTCGCGCACATCCCGCGAGGTGACGTCGATCGGCGGGGTGGCGGTGCCCTGGTTATTGAAGCCGTGCTCGGGAATGATCGACATGCCGTTGTCGGCCATGCTCTTGGCTTCCACCGCGCGCAAGAACTTGGCACGCGGGTCGTCCTTGCCGATGCTGCCGTCCTTGACCCCGGCGCGGTAGCTGTCCACCAGGGTTTTCATCGACAGGTCTTGCACCGACAGCGGGTTGCCGCTTTCGTCTTTTTCGGTGGTGGCCAGGTTGTCGACCGACACGTCCTTGAGCGGCGGCAGGCCGTTGTCGGCGCGCAGTTTGTCGACATCGGTGGTCTGCTGTGCAATGTCGGTGCGGTAGCCGGAAATCTGCTCGAACATCTGCGGGTTGGTGTCTTCGCTGACGACGATTTTTTCTTCGGCGCCGCCCGGTTTGTGTTGGGTGAAGGCGATCAGGCCAGGGCCATAATCGCCTACGCCGCCGACGCTCATGATGTCTTCGGTGGAGGCCAGGTAGGCGTCTGGACCTGCCAGGCCATAGCCGTCGCCCTTGGCCTTTTCGATACCGGCCAGGCTCTGGCCTTTGGCGGTGTAGGCGGCGAAGGCTTCGGGGGTGATGTCTTTGGACACCACTAGCAGTTTGCCGTCGGCCTGGTTGACCACCAGGATGCCGTCCATGGGCGCATCGACCTTGCTGATGTCGGTCAGCTTGAGGCTGGCGTCATCCTTGCGCAGCAATTCCTGGCCGGGCAGCGATTGCGCGTTCTTGATGTAGTCGAAAGCCTGCGAGCCTTCACTGGCGTGCACGGCATGCAGGAAGTTGTAGAAGCTGGTGCCGGCGTTGGGGTTGGGGTTGCTGATATCGGCGCCGGGCTGCGGAAGGGCGGCCTCAGACTGGCTGATCATGTATTTCTTGCCCTGGTGTTCGAACAGGATGACCCCGGATTTCGGGTCTTCGGACACCACCTTGAGCTGGCTGAAATCGAGGTCGCCGGGCAGGCTGGTGACCTCTTCATAGCCCTTGGCCTTGCCTTCATTCAGGGCTTCTTTGGTCACGCCGGCGCTGTTGAAACTGGCGAAGGCCTGGGGCGTCAGCGTTTCGGAAATTACCAGGGTCTGGCCGCTTTCCATGGTGACCTTGACCACCCCGTCTTTGGCTTCGCCTACCGATTTGACGTTGGCCAACCGCACGGCCGGGTCGTCTTCGCGCAGCAGTTGCTGGTCCGGGTTGCCCAGGGCTTCACGGATTTCTTTGCCGGCAGGGGTGCCTTGGGTTTCGGCGAGGGTGTGCAGCAGGTCATACAACGGCGTGCCTTCGTCCGGCCCGCCCTGGTTGACGGGCGCCACCGCATGGCCGAAGTGCAGGCCCTTGAGGGTGTCAAAGCCTTCCTGGACCTTTTCGGCGCCCTCGCGGGTGATCTTGAATTTGGCACCGTCCTGCTCGAAGTAGATGACGCCTGCGTCCTTGTCTTCGGACACCACCTTGAGCGTATCGATGTCCAGCTTGGCGGGCAGGGCGGTGACTTCCTTGTAGTCGTCGGGCTTGATCTCGCTGGGCTTTTTCACGCCCTCGTCGGCCCGCGCGGCGAGCACGTTGGGCTTGAAGGTTTTGTCACCCGACCCCGCCGCCGCCAAGGTCTTGGCCTTGCTGAGCAGCGCATCGAAAATGCGCTCCGGGGCTTGGGTTTCACCTACGCGCGGTGAGGCGGCTTTTTCGGGTCGGTTGATCATCATTCAGTCCATGTGAGTGGGGGCGCACGAGGACTCGATACTAGGGGGTGCAAGGCAGTGAAAGCGGGATTGTTGGCAACAACGCACAAGCTTTCACAGCTGTGAAATGAAGGTGTCATGGTGGCGTGGGCGGGGTGTTTTTTGCCGCGGCGGGGTCACGCCCTCCCTGAAGTATGGAGACTAAAAATGTGGGAGCAGGCTTGCTCGCGAAGGGGGCGGGTCAGTCGCCAAATGCATCAACTGACACGCCCCCTTCGCGAGCAAGCCCGCTCCCACATTTTTTAGACCGAGTGAGGCTTAACTACTCCGCCCCGAAAATTTCCAGGACCTCCTTCCTCAACCACAAATGCCTCGGGTCCTTCTGATTCCGCGCATGCCAGTGGTGCTTCAGGCTGTACGGCGGTATCTCCACCGGCGGTTCAATCATCCGCACCGCTGAGTGTTTCTCATAGATATGCGCCACTGACCTTGGCATCACCGCGATCAAATCCGAGCGTTCGATAATCGCTGACATGCTCATGTAGTGGGACATCTGCAGCACGATCTTGCGTTCGATTCCTTGCTCGGCCAGGAAGCTTTCATACATCTCCTGACTGCGGCTGCCGTCGCGCACTTGCAGGTGTTCCAGGGTGCAGAAGTCTTCCATGCTCAGTTGCGGCGCGGTGATGCGGTGGTGGCGGCCGATGAGGCAGACGAGGTCGTGGGCGAACAGGCGTTGCTGGTAGATGTTCGGCGCGTCGAGGTCGGGGAAGTAGCCGAGTGCCGAGTCGACGCGGCCTTCGCGCAGGGCTTCGTGGAGGTCTTTGGGCCCGAGGCTCAGGCACTGGATTTTGGCGTGGGGCGCGGCGCTGCGCAGGCGGTCGAAGAGGGCGGGGAGGAACACCACTTCGCCGATTTCGCTTAAGCAGAAGGTGAAGGTTTCGCGGCTTTGGGCAGGGTCGAAGGTGGGGCTGGGGAGGATTTCCTGGTCGATGGTGGCGATCACTTCGCGGGTGCGTTCGACGATGCTGCGTGCGCGCAGGGTCGGTTCCATCGCGGTGCCGCTGCGCACGAACAACGGGTCGCCAAGGGAGTGGCGCAAGCGCGATAACGCCGCGCTGGCGGCGGGCTGGCTCATGCCCAGGCGCTTGGCGGCGGCGGTGACGTTGCCGCAGTCGTGGATGGCCAACAGGACGCGTAGCAGGTTCAGATCCGTGCGCATGACTATAACCAAATCAAATAGATTGAATAACCAGAATTCGCTTCTGCTATTTGTGCCCGACGGCGAGGATTGTGTCCAGACAAGAATAAAACCAAGAGGCACCCTTCATGATCAACCTGCATGACATCCGCTACGTGCGCCTGGGCACGGCGGACCTCGCCCAGGCCAAGCTGTACGCCACGCAGATGCTTGGTTTGCAGGTGGCGCGCGAGGCCAACGGCGCCATCTATTTCCGCTCCGACAGCCGCGACCACACGCTGTGTTATTACGAAGGCGACCCACGCGAAACCACCACCGCCTTTGAAGTCACCAGCCTCGGCGAACTCGACCACGCCGCCCAGTTGCTCGAAGACCACGGCTTTGCCGTGCGCCATGGCAGCCGTGAAGCCGCCGAGGTGCGCCACGTCAACGAGCTGATTCAATTCCGTGACCCGAGTGGCAACAACATCGAGTTGGTGCTGCGCCCCCACGCCAGCGGCAGCCGCTATTTTGCAACGCGTGACGCGGGCATCACCGGCTTCAGCCATATCGGTTTGCGCACCACCGATGCCAAGCGTGATGAAGCGTTCTGGACCACGCTGGCGAATGCCCGGGTCAGTGATCGTATCGGCGAAGCACCGCTGCTGCGCATCGACGAGGTGCATCACAAGATCGCGCTGTTCCCCTCCAGCCACGCGGGTGTGCAGCACATCAACCACCAGGTGGAGAGCATTGATGACGTGATGCGCGCCTGGTATTTCCTCAAGGCGCGCGGGATCAAGATTCTGTTCGGTCCGGGCCGTCACCCTACGTCCGGGGCCATGTTCCTGTACTTCGAAGGGCCGGATGGCATGACCTACGAATACTCCACCGGCGTCAGCCATATCGCCCCGGAGGACGAGGCCACCCATCAGCCCCGGCAGTTTCCATTGGTCACCAGCTCGTTTTGTGCCTGGGGCTCGAAGCCGGATATTCCGGAGTTCAAATCATGAGCCGTCTCAGCCAGCAAGCCGAAGTTCGGGTGGCCGCGCGCGCCTTGGCCAAGGCCGGGTTTGTGCATGCCTACGGGCATTGCAGCCTGCGTCTGGATGCCGAGCATTTCCTCGTGTGCGCCGCCAAACCCATGGGCCTGATCCAACCCGGCGAGCCCGGCACAGTGGTGCCGATACGTGGCGCACTGCCGGACGGGGTGTTGGGCGAAGTGCGCATCCATCAGCAGATTTACCAGCGTCGGCCAGACGTCAACGCCGTGATCCGCAGCATGCCGATGCAGGTGATGAGCCTGTCGTGCGCCGGGCTCACGCCAAGACTTCGCCATGGCATGGGCGCCTATTTCCACGAAGGCGTGCCGCTGTGGGATGCCCCGCAACTGCTGCGCGACGACGCGCAAGCCGCCGCGCTTGCCGAGCAACTTGGCGAGTCCCAGGCCCTGGTGATGCGCGGCAATGGCGCCATCGTGATCGGCAGTTCGTTGGTGGAAGCCCTGACCCTGGTGTTCTACCTCGAAGACGCCGCGCGCATCGAACTGCAACTGCTCGCCGCCGGGCTGGCCGACCACGCGCCGCTGCTGAGCCTGAAGGAAGCGCAACAACGCGCTACCAACAGCGGGCGAATCTTCGAACGCATGTGGGACTACCTCACCGCCGGCGACGCCGAGCTGAACCTGATAACAAGAGAAGAGCGCTAACCATGACCCAGCACTTTCATAACTTTATCGACAACCAATGGGTCGAGGGTGTGCGCACCTTCGACAACCGCAACCCGGCCGACAACCGCGTGATCGGGCACATTCATGAAGCTGGCCGTGAGCAGGTCGACGCGGCGGTAAAAGCCGCCCGCGCGGCCCTGAAAGGCCCGTGGGGCACGATGACCATCGCCCAGCGCACCGCCTTGCTGCACAAGGTCGCCGACGGCATTGAGCAACGCGCCGAAGAGTTCGTTGCCGCCGAAATCGCCGACACCGGCAAGCCTCATGCGCTGGCCAGCCACCTCGACATCCCGCGCGGCGCAGCCAACTTCAAGGTGTTTGCCGACCTGATCCGCAACGTGCCCACCGAAAGCTTCACCATGGACACCCCCGACGGCGGCAAGGCCGTCAACTATGCCGTGCGCAACCCACGTGGCGTGATCGCGGTGATCTGCCCGTGGAACCTGCCGCTGTTGCTGATGACCTGGAAAGTCGGCCCGGCCCTGGCCTGCGGCAACACCGTGGTGGTCAAGCCATCGGAAGAAACCCCGGCCACCGCCACCTTGCTCGGCGAAGTGATGCGTGACGCCGGCGTGCCAGCCGGCGTGTACAACGTGGTGCACGGCTTTGGCGAGAACTCGGCAGGTGCCTTCCTCACCGAACATCCCGACGTCGACGGCATTACCTTCACCGGCGAAACCGGCACGGGTGAAGCGATCATGAAAGCCGCGTCCAAAGGCGTGCGCCCGGTGTCGCTGGAGCTGGGCGGCAAGAACGCGGGGGTGATTTTCGCCGATGCCGACCTCGACAAAGCCGTGGCCGGTATCGCCCGCGCGGTGTTCGAAAACAGCGGCCAGGTGTGCCTGGGTACCGAGCGCGTCTACGTGCAACGCCCGTTGTTTGAAGCGTTTGTCGCCGCCCTCAAGGTGCGTGCCGAAGCGATCAAGATCGGCCCGCCGAATGAACCCGGCGTGACCATGGGCCCGCTGGTGTCGGTCGGTCACCGGCAAAAAGTATTGAGCTACTACCAGCAGGCTGCCAAAGACGGCGCCAACCTGATCACCGGCGGCGGCATCCCGGACATGCCTGCCGAACTGGCCGAAGGCGCCTGGGTGCAGCCGACCATCTGGACCGGTTTGCCTGAAGACTCCGCCGTGGTCCGCGAAGAAATCTTCGGCCCATGCTGCCACATCGCGCCGTTCGACGATGAAGCCGACGTGGTGCGCCTGGTCAACGCCACGCCCTACGGCCTGGCCGCCAGTGTGTGGACCAGCAACCTGCAAGTCGCCCACCGCATGGGCGCAGCACTGGACGTGGGCATTTGCTGGATCAACGCGTGGTTCCTGCGCGACTTGCGCACCGCCTTCGGTGGCGCCAAGCAATCCGGCATCGGCCGTGAGGGCGGGGTGCATTCCCTGGAGTTCTACACCGAACTGCGCAACGTGTGCATCCGCCTGTGAGTACCGCCATGAGCCACCTCAACCACCTCGGCGCGCAGTTGCACCAGGCGCTGACCGAGAAAAAACCGCTGGCGCCGCTGACCGAGCAGTTCCCTGAATTGACCGTGGCCGACGCCTACCAGATCCAGCTGGCGATGCTGCAGCCGCGCCTCGACGCCGGGCAAACCGTGATCGGCAAGAAGATCGGGGTCACCAGTCAGGTGGTGATGGACATGCTCGGTGTAGACCAGCCGGACTTCGGCCACTTGCTCAGCGGCATGCTGGTCAGCGACGGCGCCGCGCTGGCCTGTGCCGACTTCATTGCCCCCAAGGCCGAGGGCGAAATTGCCTTTGTGCTCAAGGAAGACCTGGTCGGGCCCGGCGTGACCGTTGCGGATGTGTTGCGTGCTACGGCGTACGTGATGCCGTGCTTCGAGATCGTCGATTCGCGGATCAAGGACTGGAAAATCAAGATCCAGGACACCGTCGCCGATAACGCCTCCGCCGCCGCCTTCGTGCTCGGCGACGGTGTGGCCGACCCGCGTGACATCGACCTGGCCTGCGTCGGCATGACCCTGGAAAAAAACGGCGAACTCGTCGCCACCGGCGCCGGTGCGGCAGCCCTCGGCCACCCGGCGAATGCGGTGGTGTGGCTGGCCAACACCTTGGGCCAGTTGGGCATCACGCTGAAGAAGGGCGAAGTGATTTTGTCCGGTTCCCTGGCCGCCATGGTCCCGGTGCAGCCCGGTGACCAGTTGCGCATGAGCCTGGGCGGTATCGGCTCGGCTTCCATCCGATTTGTTTGAAGGACACCCCATGAATCTCTCAACAGCAACCATCGCCGAACTGGCCACCCACCTGGAAAACGCCGAGCTCAACCGCGAAGCCGTGGCCAAGATCACCGACGCTCACCCGGACATGGATTGGGAAGACGCCTACGCGATCCAGAACGCGATTCGCGCCAACAAGGAAGCGCGGGGCGTGCGCGTTGTCGGCCTGAAGATGGGCCTGACGTCCTTTGCCAAAATGAAGCAGATGGGCGTCACCGAGCCGATCCACGGTTTTATCACCGACTACGGCTCCTGCGCCGATGGCTCGGTGATCGACGTCGATTCGCTGATCCATCCCAAGGTCGAGGCTGAAATCGCCTTTGTGCTCAAGCACCCGCTCAAGGGCCCGGGCGTGCACGTCGGCGACGTGTTGGCAGCCACCGACTTCATCCTGCCCGCCGTTGAAGTGATCGACTCGCGCTACGAAAACTTCCGTTTCGACCTCAAGAGCGTGATCGCCGACAACACCTCGTCCGCGCGTTTCGTCACCGGCGGCCAGGCCCGCAGCCCGCTGGGCATCGACCTTAAATGCCTGGGCGTGGTGATGGCGAAAAACGGCGAAGTGGTCGCCACTGCCGCCGGTGCCGCCGTGCTCGGTCACCCGGCGCAAAGCGTGGCGATGCTCGCCAATATGCTCGCCACCCAAGGCAAAGAACTGCCCGCCGGCACTTTCATCATGACCGGCGGCGTTACCGAAGCCATCGCGGTGGAGGCGGGTGACCAGATCACCGTGCGCTACCAGCACCTGGGCAGCGTTTCCATGCGCTTTGCCTCCACGTCCGAGTGAGGAACGACCATGCCGATCATGCAGGTGTATTTGATTGAAGGCCGCGACGACGCGCAGAAAGCGCGTTTGATCGAGGCGCTGACCAACGCGGCGGTCGAGTCGATCCAGGCCCCGCCGGAGTCCGTGCGGGTGATCATCACCGAAGTGCCGAAGACCCAATTCGGGATTGCCGGCAAAACCGCCAAAGCCTTGGGGCGCTGAGATGAGCACAGATAAAAAGAAAGTCGCCATCATTGGTTCGGGCAATATCGGCACCGACCTGATGATCAAGATCCTGCGCCATGGCAAGCAGTTGCAGATGGCGGTGATGGTGGGCATCGATGCCGGCTCCGATGGCCTGGAACGCGCCCGACGCCTGGGTGTGGCCACCACCCACGAGGGCGTTGAAGGGCTGGTGCGCATGCCCGAATTTGCCGAGATCGATTTTGTCTTCGACGCCACATCGGCCACCGCCCACGTCGACAACGACGCGTTGTTGCGTCGGCACAAACCCGCTATTCGCATGATTGACCTGACGCCTGCCGCCATTGGCCCGTACTGCGTGCCGGTGGTGAACCTGGACGCCAACCTGGCGGCGCTCAACGTGAACATGGTCACGTGCGGCGGGCAGGCAACCATCCCGATGGTGGCGGCGGTGTCCCGTGTGGCCAAGGTGCATTACGCCGAAATCATCGCCTCCATCAGCAGCAAATCCGCGGGCCCCGGCACTCGCGCGAACATCGACGAGTTCACCGAAACCACCGCGCAGGCCATCGAAGCGGTGGGCGGGGCGGGCAAGGGCAAGGCGATCATCGTGCTCAACCCGGCGGAGCCGCCGCTGATGATGCGCGACACGGTGTATGTGTTGTCGGAGGCGGCGGACCAGGCCGAGATCGAAGCATCGATTGAAGACATGGCCAATGCCGTCACCGCTTATGTGCCGGGCTATCGCCTCAAGCAAAAGGTGCAGTTCGAGGTGATAGCCCCTGAGGCACCGTTGAACATTCCGGGCCTGGGCCGCTTCAGCGGCTTGAAGACCACGGTGTTCCTCGAAGTCGAAGGCGCCGCCCATTACCTGCCGGCCTACGCCGGTAATCTCGACATCATGACCTCCGCTGCGCTGGCCACGGCCGAGCGCATGGCGCAGGCATTGTGAGGCTCACACCATGACTTTCAATCCTGGCAAGAAGCTCTATATCAGCGACGTGACCCTGCGTGACGGCTGCCACGCGGTGCGTCATCAGTACTCCATCGACACGGTACAAACCATCGCCCGCGCGCTGGACAAGGCGCGTGTCGACTCCATCGAAGTGGCCCATGGCGACGGCCTGCAAGGGTCCAGTTTCAACTACGGCTTTGCTGCCCACACCGACCTTGAGTGGATCGAGGCAGTGAGCGATGTGATCAGCCACGCCAAAGTCGCAACGCTGTTGCTGCCGGGCATCGGCACCGTGCATGACCTTAAGGCTGCGTACAACGCCGGCGCGCGGGTGGTGCGCGTGGCGACCCATTGCACCGAGGCCGACTGCGCGCGCCAGCACATCGAATACGCCCGTACCCTCGGCATGGACACCGTGGGTTTCCTGATGATGAGCCACCTCACCAGCCCGCAGAGCCTGGCGCGTGAGGCGAAAAAAATGGAGAACTACGGCGCCACGTGCATCTACGTGGTCGACTCCGGCGGCGCCATGAGCATGCAGGACATTCGCGAGCGTTTCCGTGCGGTGAAAGCCGTGCTCAAGCCCGACACCGAAACCGGCATGCACGCGCACCACAACCTGTCTTTGGGCGTGGCCAATTCTATCGTTGCCGTGGAGGAGGGCTGCGACCGTATCGACGCCAGCCTCGCGGGCATGGGCGCCGGCGCCGGTAACGCGCCGCTTGAGGTGTTTATTGCCGCTGCGGACCGGATGGGCTGGAACCATGGCACTGATTTGTATGCGCTGATGGACGCCGCCGATGACATCGTGCGGCCGTTGCAGGATCGCCCCGTGCGGGTGGATCGCGAGACCTTGGCGCTGGGGTATGCCGGTGTTTATTCGAGCTTTCTGCGGCACGCCGAAGCGGCTGCCAAGCGCTATGACCTCAAGGCCGTGGACATTCTGGTGGAGCTGGGCAGACGCCGAATGGTGGGTGGCCAGGAGGACATGATTGTCGACGTGGCGCTGGACCTGCTGAACCGCTGAAGCATCGGTAAAACCCGCCTCCTGTGGGAGCCGGGCTTGCCCGCGATGGCGGTACACCAGCAAAACATACTGGGCTGACACACCGCTATCGCAGGCAAGCCAGCTCCCACACTGGGCTGTATTTCAATTCGGAAAACGCTTTTTGCAGTGCACTTGATTCACCCCAAGACAAATCCAAAAACAGGGGAACATTGATGAACAGCAAGACTGCCAACCTCGGCGCAATGATCGATAACAACAGGGTGTCCGGCTACCAGGTGATGGTGCTGGTCCTGTGCTTCCTGGTGGTGCTGGTGGACGGGTTCGACACCGCCGTCATCGGCTACATCGCCCCGGCGCTGCGCCAGGAGTGGGGGCTGCAACCGGCGCAGCTGTCACCGGCGTTCGGTGCCGGGTTGTTCGGCCTGATGGTCGGCGCGTTCATTTTCGGCCCGGTCGCCGATGCCTACGGGCGCAAGAAGGTGCTGCTGGTGTCGGTGCTGATCTTCAGCCTCGGCACCCTGGCCTCGGCGTATTCCACCTCCATCGACATGCTCACCGCCTTGCGCTTTCTCACCGGCATTGGCCTGGGCGGCGCGATGCCCACCTGCATCACCTTGAGCGCCGAGTATTCACCGGCGCGGCGGCGCATGATCATGGTCACCTTGAGCTACAGCGGGTTCACCACCGGCCTGGCGCTCGGTGGCGCGGTGGCCAGCCAGATCATCCCGGTGTTCGGCTGGCGCGGGGTTTTGATGATCGGCGGGCTGGTGCCGCTGCTGTTGCTGCCGTTGCTGGCCTGGCTGTTGCCGGAGTCGGTGCGGTTCATGGCCGCCCACGCACAACATGCCGACGCCCTGCGCAAGGTGATGGGCAAGATCACCGGTCGCACCGACCTGCATGACATCACCTTCATCGAGCCGCAAAGCCCGGTGGCGGTGCGCTCGCCGATCTCGCAACTGTTCATCGAAAACCGCGCGCTGCGCACCGTGCTGTTGTGGGGCACGTTTTTCTGCTCGCTGTTTGTGTTCTACCTCCTGACCAGCTGGTTGCCGAGCATCCTCAAGGACGCCGGCTACGACATCGCCGCCGCTGCGCGTATCGGCGCGATGGTGCCGCTGGGCGGCACGGTGGGGGCGATCCTGATGGCGTTGCTGATGGACCGCGTGAGCCCGTATCGGGTGTTGGGCCTGGCGTACCTGGGCTCGGCGCTGGTGATCGCGCTGATCGGCTATGCACTGGCCGATGCGTTCTGGCTGGGGCTCACGGTGTTCATGGTCGGCTTCGGCATCGCCGGGGCGCAGAACGGCCTGAACCTGTTGTCGGCAAGCATTTATCCCACGGCGGCGCGGGCAACGGGCGTGAGTTGGGCCATGGCTAACGGCCGGGTTGGCTCGATCATCGGCTCGGTGCTCGGCGCGTGGTTGATTGCGCAACTGGGGCAGCCGTCGGTGTTTTTTATCGTGCTGGCGATTCCGGCGCTGTTCGGCTCGATTGCGATCTTCTCGTTGCAGCGCATGACCGAGAAGAAAAAGGCCGAGGAAATCACCGCACTCCCAACGTGATAACCCCCATCAATGTGGGCGCTGGCTTGCCTGCGATAGC
>NZ_JBARTQ010000257.1:0-3517 GCF_049645325.1 Pseudomonas sp.
CAAGGAATTCGTGGGTGTGGACGCCTGGGCGCCTTACCGGTTTGGCGAAACTTCGGCCAAGGCGCGCAGTTTAGCGTGCCCGGCGGGAATTTCGAGGTGGTTTTTTACGGCCCCGGCAATTAAAGCCGTAATTAAAGCAGCAGTTTTGGGCCGCGCTCTGTCAGTGTCTTGACTGCTTCGGCTATTATGAGCCCTTTGTTTTATCTGGCCCCACCCGGCCACGAACCTGTCTGTTCAAGGATCCTATGAGCAAGCCCACTGTCGACCCTACCTCGAATTCCAAGGCCGGACCTGCCGTCCCGGTCAATTTCCTGCGCCCGATCATCCAGGCGGACCTCGATTCGGGCAAGCACTCGCAGATCGTCACCCGCTTCCCACCTGAGCCCAACGGTTACCTGCACATCGGCCACGCCAAGTCGATCTGTGTGAACTTCGGCCTGGCCCAGGAGTTCGGTGGCGTCACGCACCTGCGTTTCGACGACACCAACCCGGCCAAGGAAGACCAGGAATACATCGACGCCATCGAAAGCGACATCAAGTGGCTGGGCTTCGAATGGTCCGGTGAAGTGCGCTACGCCTCCAAGTATTTCGACCAACTGTTCGACTGGGCCGTCGAGCTGATCAAGGCCGGCAAGGCCTACGTTGATGACCTGAGCCCGGAACAGGCCAAGGAATACCGTGGCACCCTCACCGAGCCGGGCAAGAACAGCCCGTTCCGTGACCGTTCGGTGGAAGAGAACCTCGACTGGTTCGCCCGCATGCGCGCCGGTGAGTTCCCGGACGGCGCCCGCGTGCTGCGCGCCAAGATCGACATGGCCTCGCCGAACATGAACCTGCGCGACCCGATCATGTACCGCATCCGCCACGCCCATCACCACCAGACGGGCGACAAGTGGTGCATCTACCCGAACTACGACTTCACCCACGGTCAGTCGGACGCCATTGAAGGCATCACCCACTCCATCTGCACCCTGGAGTTCGAAAGCCATCGCCCGTTGTACGAGTGGTTCCTCGACAGCCTGCCGGTACCAGCGCACCCGCGTCAGTACGAATTCAGCCGCCTGAACCTGAACTACACCATCACCAGCAAGCGCAAGCTCAAGCAACTGGTTGATGAAAAGCACGTGTTTGGCTGGGATGACCCGCGCATGTCGACGTTGTCGGGCTTCCGCCGTCGCGGCTACACCCCGGCGTCGATTCGCAACTTCTGCGACATGGTCGGTACCAACCGTTCCGACGGCGTGGTTGACTTCGGCATGCTTGAATTCAGCATCCGCCAGGACCTCGACGCCAACGCTCCGCGCGCCATGTGCGTGCTGCGCCCGTTGAAAGTCGTGATCACCAACTACCCGGAAGACCAGGTCGAGAACCTCGAACTGCCGCGTCACCCGCAGAAAGAAGAACTGGGCGTGCGCAAGCTGCCGTTCGCGCGTGAAATCTACATCGACCATGATGACTTCATGGAAGAGCCGCCAAAAGGCTACAAGCGCCTGGAACCGAACGGCGAAGTGCGCCTGCGCGGCAGCTACGTGATCCGTGCCGACGAAGCCATCAAGGACGCCGATGGCAACATCGTCGAACTGCGTTGCTCCTACGACCCGGAAACTTTGGGCAAAAACCCTGAAGGCCGCAAGGTCAAAGGCGTTGTGCACTGGGTGCCGGCCGCTGCCAGCATTGAGTGCGAAGTGCGCCTGTATGATCGTCTGTTCCGTTCGGCCAACCCTGAGAAGGCTGAAGACAGCGCGAGTTTCCTCGACAACATCAACCCTGACTCCCTGCAAGTACTCACGGGTTGTCGTGCCGAGCCATCGCTTGGCGACGCACAGCCGGAAGACCGTTTCCAGTTCGAGCGCGAAGGTTACTTCTGCGCGGATATCAAGGACTCGAAACCCGGTGCTCCGGTATTCAACCGTACCGTGACCTTGCGTGATTCGTGGGGCCAGTGATGCAGCCGTGAGCGGCTTTGCATAGAGAGAAAAGGAAGCATCGTGCTAACGATCTACAACACGCTGAGCAAAACCAAAGAAGTCTTCAAGCCGCTGGATGGCAACAAGGTGCGCATGTACGTGTGCGGCATGACCGTGTACGACTACTGCCACATTGGCCACGGCCGCAGCATGGTTGCCTTCGACCTGGTGACCCGCTGGTTGCGTTTCAGCGGCTATGACTTGACGTATGTGCGCAACATTACCGACATCGACGACAAGATCATCAACCGTGCCAACGAGAACGGCGAGTCGTTCGACGCGCTGACCGAGCGCATGATTGCCGCCATGCACGAGGACGAGGCGCGCCTCAACATCCTCAAGCCCGACATGGAGCCGCGCGCCACGGACCACATCCCGGGCATGCACGCGATGATCCAGACCCTGATCGACAAGGGTTACGCCTACGCCCCGGGCAATGGCGACGTGTACTACCGCGTCGCCAAGTTCATGGGCTACGGCAAGCTGTCGCGCAAGAAAATCGAAGACCTGCGCATCGGCGCACGCATCGAAGTCGACGAAGCCAAGCAAGACCCGCTCGACTTCGTGCTGTGGAAAGCCACCAAGCCCGGCGAGCCGAGTTGGGAATCGCCATGGGGCGCCGGGCGTCCGGGCTGGCACATCGAATGCTCGGTGATGTCGACCTGCTGCCTGGGCGACACCTTCGACATTCATGGCGGCGGCAGCGACCTTGAGTTCCCGCACCACGAAAATGAAATCGCCCAAAGCGAAGCCGCCACCGGCAAGACCTACGCCAACGCCTGGATGCACTGCGGCATGATCCGCATCAATGGCGAGAAGATGTCCAAGTCCTTGAACAACTTCTTCACCATCCGCGACGTGCTGGAAAAGTACCACCCGGAAGTGGTGCGGTACCTGTTGGTGTCGAGCCACTACCGCAGCGCGATCAACTACTCGGAAGACAACCTCAAGGACGCCAAAGGCGCACTTGAGCGGTTCTACCACGCGTTGAAAGGCCTGCCGGCTGTTGCTCCTGCTGGTGGTGAGGCGTTTGTTGAGCGTTTCACCCAGGTGATGAACGACGACTTCGGCACGCCGGAAGCGTGCGCGGTGCTGTTTGAGATGGTGCGCGAGATCAACCGCCTGCGTGAGAGTGATCTCGATGCAGCGGCTGGGCTTGCTGCACGCTTGAAAGAGCTGGCCAGCGTACTCGGTGTGCTGCAGATGGAAGCCGATGACTTCCTGCAAGCGGGCGCTGAAGGGCGTGTGGATGCGGCTGAAGTTGACGCGCTGATTCAGGCGCGTCTGGCTGCGCGGGCTAACAAAGACTGGGCGGAGTCCGACCGGATCCGTGACCAACTGACCGCGATGGGCGTGGTGTTGGAAGACGGAAAGGGCGGGACGACGTGGCGGTTGGCTGATCAGGCTTGATCGATAACGCTGAATAAAAAACGCCCCGACTGGTTCGGGGCGTTTTTTTGCCATCATTTAAACGGCTCACTCAATCCAGTGTGGGAGCTGGCTTGCCTGCGATGACTGAGTGCCAGCACCGAAAATGCTGACTGATACAC
>NZ_JBARTQ010000258.1:0-24419 GCF_049645325.1 Pseudomonas sp.
CACCGCATTCGCGAGCAAGCCCGCTCCCACATTTTTGATTCGGTTTAGGCAGTCAGGTATTCATGCGCTGAAAATGCGCCAGCATCCGCTGCGCATCCGGCACTTCGCCACTGAATAACTCAAACGCCTTCACCGCCTGAAACACTGCCATGTTGCCGCCATCCAGCGTGCGGCAGCCCAAGGCGCGGGCGTTGCGCAGCAGTTCGGTTTCCAGCGGGAAGTACACGATTTCCGCAACCCACACGTCAGCCCGCAGCAGCGCGGGCGGCACCGGCGTGCCCGGCAGCTTGGCCATGCCCATCGGCGTGGTGTTCACCAACCCATCCGCCTCGGCCATGGCGTTTTCCAAGTGGTGGCCGACCTGGGCGCGCCCGCTACCGAAGCGCTGGGCGAGGTTATCCACAAGGTCGCGGGCGCGGGCCACGTCGACGTCGAAAATACTCAAGTGCTGCACACCCTCGGCCAGCAGCGCGTGAGCCACCGCCGCGCCCGCGCCGCCAGCGCCCATCTGCACGACGCGCTGGCGGGCGACGTCATTCAAGTGCCGGCGAAACCCTTCGGCAAACCCCAAGCAATCAGTGTTGTGGCCGATGCGTTTGCCGTCCTTGAACACCACTGTATTGACCGCACCAATGCCGCGCGCCTCGTCAGACAATTCATCAAGCAACGGCAGGATCGCCTGCTTGCACGGGTAGGTAATGTTCAAACCGGTGAAGTGCATCAACTCGGCGGCATCGAGCAGGTCGGGCAGGGCGTTGATGTTCAGTTGCAGGGGCTCCAGGTCGATCAGGCGATACAGGTATCGCAGGCCCTGGGCGTCACCTTCCTGCTCATGCAGGGCGGGCGTTCGCGAGGCCTGGATGCCGGCGCCGATCAGGCCGGCGAGGATGCGCGGTTTCATCGGGCTCATCCTTTCAGCGTGTGGCTGAAGTGTTCCAGGGCCAAGTGGTAGCCGTGGCTGCCGAAGCCTGCGAGCACGGCCTTGGCGATGGGCGACACAAACGAGTGATGCCGAAATGCCTCGCGCGCATGCACGTTGGATAAATGCACCTCGATCACTGGCACTTCACTGGCCACCAGCGCATCGCGGATCGCCACGGAGGTGTGGGTCCAGGCCGCCGGGTTGATCACGATGCCGGCGCAACGGGCGCGGGCGCCGTGGATCCAGTCGAGCAGTTCGCCTTCGTGGTTGGTCTGGCGAAATTCGATCTTCAACCCGAGTTTTTCCGCGCTGCGACCGCACAGCGCGGCGACGTCGGCCAGGGTTTCATGGCCGTAGGTGGCAGGCTCGCGGGTGCCGAGCAGGTTGAGGTTGGGGCCGTTGAGCACCAGCACGATGGGCGGCATAAGGGGTATCTCCACGATTATTATTGGTTGTGGAGATAAAATGTACTGAATGGTTAGTTTGGTCAATCGAGTGCGAGACGTTGTGACGGGATGTGTTCGATTACCGAACTCTGAATGAAGGAATGCGAGGTTATCGCAAGTGCCTGACACGATGCAGTGGGGCAGCGAACCATTTTGAATCTGGTGAGGGCGCCCGATAGCGTGGGGATTAATGTATGAAAATCGTAAAAGCCAAAGTCTATCCCGATGTACCGCTCACAGAGGCCGATATCGATAAGGCCATCGCACGTGGGCGCAAGCTGAAGCGTTTGTACGCCAATGCCAGCTCTGTGCGCTATGAAGACGACAGCATCTCCATTGGCTTCAGCGACGGCAGCCGCGTCATGTTGCCGGTGGCCGGCCTGCCGGAGTTCGAAGGGTTTACACCGCAGGACTTTCAGCAGTTGGAGGTGGGTTTTGGCGGCAAGGCGCTGTGCTGTGAGGCCCGGGATCTGGATGTTTCGATCACGGGGCTGATCGCTACGAGTCAGCCCTTGATGGACCTGGCCACGAGCATGGTGGCGTCGCGCAACGGCCGCAAAAGCAGCGCCGCCAAGTCTGCCGCCGCCCGTGCCAATGGCAAGAAGGGCGGGCGGCCGCGCAAGGAAATCGTGGAACCCGGGGATTCACTGGATACGTGAAGATCCAATGTCGGAGCCGGCCCGTGTGGGCGCTGGCTCTAACCTGTGGATCAACGCCGCGTCAGCAACACCCCGGACTCCATATGGTGCGTCCACGGGAACTGGTCAAACAGCGCACACTGGGTAATCGCGTGCGTGTCATGCAGTTGCGCGATGTTCGCCGCCAACGTCTCCGGGTTGCAGGAGATGTACAGGATGTTGTCGAAACGCCGGGTCAGCTCGCAGGTGTCCGGGTCCATGCCGGCGCGCGGCGGGTCGACGAACACGCTACCGAATTCATAGCTTTTCAGGTCGATGCCGTGCAGACGGCGGAACGGGCGCACTTCGTTGAGCGCTTCGGTGAGTTCTTCAGCAGACAGGCGCACCAGCGTGACGTTATCCACTGAGTTTTCATCGAGGTTGCTCAGGGCCGCATTCACCGAGGTCTTGCTGATCTCGGTGGCCAGCACTTTGCGCACGCGCGTTGCCAGCGGCAGGGTGAAATTGCCGTTGCCGCAGTACAGTTCCAGCAGGTCATCCGGGCGGTCGCCCAAGGCTTCGTATGCCCAGTTGAGCATCTTCTGGTTCACCGTGCCGTTGGGCTGGGTGAACGCGCCTTCAGGCTGGCGGTAGCTGAACGTGCGCCCGCCGACGTCGAGTTTTTCCACCACATAGTCGCGGCCGATCACATCGCGTTTGCCTTTGGAGCGGCCAATGATGCTGACATTCAAGTCGGCAGCCAGCTGGTTCGCGGCGGTGTGCCAGTGTTCGTCCAGCGGGCGGTGATAGCACAGGGTGATCATCGCATCGCCGGCCAGGGTGGTGAGGAACTCCACCTGGAACAGCTTGTGGCTCAGGGCGGCGCTGGCTTGCCAGGCGGCCTTGAGTTGCGGCATCAACTGGTTGATGCGCAGGCTGGCGATAGGAAATTCTTCGATCAGGATCGGCGTGCGCTTGTCGTCCTGGGAAAACATTGCGTAGTGGCGCTCGCCGCCTTCGCGCCACAGGCGGAACTCCGCCCGCAGGCGGAAGTTCTGCAGCGGCGAATCGAAGACCTGTGGTTCGGGTGCGTCGAACGGTGCCAGCAGGTCACGCAAGCGCGTGACCTTGTCTTGCAGTTGAGCGGTGTAGCTTGCGGCGTCAAAAGTCATGCGTTGAACCAGCCCAGCTTGATCACAAACAGAATCGACAGGATCACCAGCGCCGGGTTCAGCTCACGGTAGCGGCCCGAAAGCAGCTTGATGGCGGTCCAGGCGATGAAACCGAAGGCAATGCCGTTGGCGATGGAATAAGTGAAGGGCATCGCCAGGGCGGTGATCACCACCGGCGCTGCCACAGTGATGTCATCCCAGTCGATTTCGGCCAGGCCCGAGGTCATCAGCACGGCCACGAACAGCAGGGCGGGTGCGGTGGCGAAGGCAGGAACGCTGGCGGCCAGTGGCGAGAAGAACAGCGCCAACAGGAACAGGATCGCGACCACAATCGCCGTCAAACCGGTACGGCCACCGGCGCTCACGCCCGCAGCAGACTCGATGTAGCTGGTGGTGGTCGAGGTGCCCAGCAGCGAGCCGGCCATGGCGGCGGTGCTGTCGGCGATCAGCGCACGGCCCATTTTTGGCATGTGGCCGTCCTTGCTCATCAGGCCGGCGCGCTTGGCGACGCCGATCAGGGTGCCGGAGTTGTCGAACAGGTCGACGAACAGGAACGCGAAGATCACGCTGACCAGGCCGATATCCAGTGCGCCTTTGATGTCCAGCTGCAGGAAGGTCGGGGCCAGGGACGGAGGCATCGAGGTCACGCCGCCGAACGGGGTGAAGCCCATCACGATGGAGACGATGGTCACCGCCAGGATGCCGATCAATACAGCGCCGCGCACGGCCAGGGCTTCGAGCGCAACGATCAGCACGAAGCCTAAGGTCGCGAGGATCGGCGCCGGTTGCTTCAGGTCGCCCAGGCCGACCATGGTGGCCGGGTTGCTGACCACGATGCCGGCGTTGTGCAGCGCGATCAGCGCCAGGAACAGGCCGATACCGGCGGCAATGGCCGAGCGCAGGGGCAGGGGGATGCTGTTGATGATCCACTCACGGATGCGGAAGATCGACAGCAGGAAGAACAGCACCGCCGAAATGAATACCGCGCCCAGCGCTACCTGCCAGGTGTGGCCCATGTGCAGGACCACGGTGTAGGTAAAGAAGGCGTTGAGGCCCATGCCCGGCGCCAGGGCGATCGGGTAGTTGGCGATCAGGCCCATCACGGTCGAACCGATGGCGGCGGCCAGGCAGGTCGCGACGAATACCGCGCCCTTGTCCATGCCGGTCTCGCCAAGAATGCTCGGGTTCACGAACAGAATGTAGGCCATGGCCAAAAAGGTCGTGATACCCGCGAGAATCTCGGTGCGCACGTTGGTGTTGTGTGCCTTGAGTTGAAACAGCTTTTCCAGCATGCCGGCTCCCTGTGACGCTAGTGTGCGTCGTTATTTGTTGACCTCTAAGTCAAAGCACAAACTGCGCCAAGCGCCTGTGGTTTCAGAGAGGATCGGAAAAAGCGGCGCATCATACCAGCAGCCGAGGCCGTGTGGTGCATGGGCTCGGTGTTGTGAACAATCGCTCTGATTCATGGCCTTGAGGCATACTGCGCCGACGTTCAATTCAGGGTCATCGACAGCATGAAAAAAGCCAACGCGGGGAGTCTAGCTCTGATCGCCAGTATCAGCCTGTTGCTTGGCGCAGCACCGGCGTGGGGCGCTTCTGCACCGCCCTTGAGCGAAGTGCGCGTGTTCAAGGTCGAGTCGGCGCGTTGCACTGAAACCATTCCGGAGCGCGCGCAGAGCACGCAAATGTGCACCCATCGCGGGCCGACCAGGGTCTCGGTGATGGAAGTCGGCCTGGGCAACAACCCCATGGGGCGCTTCGATGGCGCTGAACTCAACGGGCAACGCACGCCGGTGTGCCAGGTTGGTAATATCAGCCAGGCCTGTGCCGGCGCGGGCACGGTGATGGGCTACATCTATGTGTTTGACCTGAATGTCGAAGCCCCAGGCTGGTTCCAATTCAGCAACTCCTCGATCAACGGCCCGCAGAACACCCTGAAAACACTGCTCAACATCCGCTGATCAATTGCCTTGAACGCTCAAAACCCCGGGAAGTCGTACCCCTGAGACGGCGATTTTCCTGAACGCCGCGGATGTACACCAACCCGTGAGGTGTTTATGAGCGCGAACCCCAATGGCGCGGCGGCCCAGCCGTACGTCAGCCACCCGATACGCCTGACCCTCAACGGCCAGGAACGCCAGTTGAGTGTGTTGCCCTGGACCACGCTGCTGGACCTGTTGCGTGAACAACTCGACCTGGTCGGCAGCAAAAAGGGCTGTGACCACGGCCAATGTGGTGCCTGCACCGTGTTGCGCGATGGCAAACGCGTGAACGCCTGCCTGACCCTCGCGGTGATGTGCGACGGCGCCGAGCTGACCACCATCGAAGGCCTGGCCGTCGGCGACCAGTTGCACCCGATGCAGCAGGCGTTCATCAAGCATGACGCCTTCCAGTGCGGCTACTGCACCCCTGGCCAGATCTGCTCCGCCGTCGGCTTGGCCAATGAGGGCCGCGCCCATGACAGCGCGCAAATCCAGGAACTGATGAGCGGCAACCTGTGCCGTTGCGGCGCCTACACCAACATCCGCGATGCCATCGAAGACGCCTTGCCTGCCTGCCGAACGCCTGGAGGTGAGCAATGAACCCGTTCCAGTACAGCAAACCGGCCGATGTTCACGCCGCGGTCCACCTGAGCAGCGCCGCCTCGCGCTTCATTGCCGGTGGCACCAACCTGCTCGACCTGATGAAAGAAAACATCAGCCGCCCCGAACACCTGATCGACATCACCGGTCTGCCGTTGCAAGGCATTAAAGAAACCGCTGACGGCGGCGTGATGATCGGCGCCCTGGTGAGCAATGCCGACCTGGCGTGGCACCCGTTGATCGAACAGCGCTACCCGTTGCTGTCCCAGGCCATTCTCGCCGGGGCCTCGCCGCAACTGCGCAATATGGCCAGCACCGGCGGCAACCTGTTGCAGCGCACGCGGTGTTACTACTTTTATGACGCCAGCGTGCCCTGCAACAAGCGCGAACCCGGCAGCGGTTGCCCGGCGCGCACCGGCTTGAACCGTATCCACGCCATCCTTGGCGCCAGCGAACACTGCGTGGCCACCCATCCTTCCGATATGTGCGTGGCCCTCGCGGCGCTGAACGCCACGGTGCATGTGGAAGGGCGCGGCGGCGCGCGCGTCATCGAGTTTGCCGATTTTCACCGGCTGCCCGGCGACACACCGCAGCGCGACAACCTGCTCGCCGACGATGAGCTGATCACGGCCATCGAACTGCCCGCCGACTCTTTGGCCCGCCACAGCCACTACCTGAAAATCCGCGACCGCGCGTCCTACGCCTTTGCGCTGGTGTCTGTCGCCGCGGCGCTGGAACTGGACGGTGACACCATCGTCGACGCGCGCCTGGCGCTCGGCGGCGTGGCGCATAAACCCTGGCGTGACCGTGCAGTAGAAACTGCGCTGATTGGGCAGGCCGTCAGCCGCGAAGCCTTCGGCAACGCCGCCGATGCCCTGTTGCAAGACGCCGAGCCACTGGAACACAACGCCTTCAAGATCAAGCTGGCGCGCCGTGCAATTATTCGCGCCCTCAGCGACGCCGCTGTCGCAGGAGAACGCTCATGACCGCTATCGGTAAACCCCTGGACCGCGTTGACGGTCTGCTCAAGGTCACCGGCCAGGCGCGCTATGCCGGTGAGTTTCCCGAACAGGGCCTGCTCCATGGCAGTGTGGTCTCCAGCACCATCGCCAAAGGCCGTGTCACGAAAATCGACACCTCCAAAGCCCTGGCCCTGCCGGGCGTGGTCATGGTGCTCGATCACCTCAACCGGCCGAAACTCGCCAGTTACGACGATGCGTTCGCCGACGCCGATGCGGCCGACGGCTCGCCGTTTCGCCCGCTGTACAACGACCGCGTGCTCTACAGCGGCCAGCCCCTGGCTCTGGTGATCGCCGACAACCTGGAACTGGCGCGGCACGCCGGCTCGCTGGTGGAAATCGAGTACGACACTGAAGCCTTTGAAACGGACCTGGTCGCGCTGCAAGAGCAGGCGCACCCGTCGCCCCAGACGCCGCCTGCGCCACGCGGCAACTTCCAGGCCGAATGGAGCGCCGCCGCCGTCAGCCTGGACATGCACTACAGCACCCCGATCGAACACCACAACCCCATGGAGCCGCACGCCAGCACCGTGCTGTATCAGCCGGATGGCACGCTGCATATTCATGACAAGACCCAGGGCCCGCAAAACTGCCAGGCCTACGTGCAAAAGGTCTTTGGGCTGGACAAAAGCCAGGTGCGGATTTTCGCCGCGTTTGTCGGCGGCGCCTTCGGCTCGGGCCTGCGCCCGCAGTATCAACTGCCGTTGGCGGTGATGGCGTCTCTGGCGCTCAAACGCTCGGTCCGCGTGACCCTGACCCGCCAGCAAATGTTCACCTTCGGCTACCGTCCGCGTACGTTGCAGCGGCTGCAGATGGGCGCGGCGGCGAATGGTCGTTTGCTGGCATTGGCGCACACCGCCATTGGCCAGACGTCACGCTTCGAAGACTTCAGTGAACACGTGGTCGAGTGGAGCGGCATGCTCTACCAGTGCGACAACGTGCAGTTGACCTACAAACTGGTGCCGCTGGACGTGTTCACCCCGCTGGACATGCGCGCACCGGGCGCCGCGTTGGGTGTGATCGGCCTGGAATGCGCCATGGACGAACTCGCCTGCGCCCTGGGCATGGACCCGGTGCAACTGCGCTTGATCAACTACGCCGAGCGCAACCAGAACGAAGACAAACCCTGGTCGAGCAAAGCCTTGCGCGAATGCTACAGCGAGGGCGCCGAGCGCTTTGGCTGGAGCCAGCGCAACCCGGAGCCGCGCAGCATGCGCGATGGCCGCCAGTTGATCGGTTGGGGCATGGCCGGTGGCGTGTGGGAGGCGATGCAGATGAAGGCCAGCGCCAAGGCGCGGATCGACGCGGATGGCAAGTTGACCGTCAGCAGTGCCACCACGGATATCGGCACTGGCACCTACACGGTCATGACCCAGATTGCGGCCCAAGCCAGCGGTGTGGCCATGGATGACGTGCGCTTCGTGCTGGGTGACTCTTCATTGCCCACCGCGCCGTTGCAGGGCGGCTCGTTTACCGTGTCGTCCGTCGGCACCGCCGTGCAGCAAGCCTGCGAGGCCCTGAACGCCACGCTGCTGAAAATCGCTGGGCAAACCTACCCGGTATTCAAGGACGCTGAATCCGTGCGCTTTGAGGACGGCCAGTTGCACACAGGTGACGTCAGTGTGTCATTAGCCCAACTGGTGAAAGACAGCGGCGAAGACGCGCTGGAAGTGCAAGTCGACAGCGAGCCTGACAAGAAACGCGAGGGTTACGCCACGGCCACGCATTCGGCGGTGTTCGTGGAAGTGCGGGTGGATGAAGACCTCGGCACCATCAAAGTCAGCCGGGTCGTCAGCGCGATTGCGGCCGGGCGCGTGGTCAACCCGAAAATGGCCCGCAGCCAGATTCTCGGCGGGGTGGTGTGGGGCATCGGCATGGCGTTGCACGAAGAAACCCAGGTTGACCATCAACTGGGGCGCTACATGAACCACAGCCTGGCCGAGTACCACATCCCGGTAAACGCCGATATTGGCGAGATTGACGTGGTGTTTGTCGAAGAGCACGACAAGATCGTCAATGCCCTTGGGTCCAAAGGCGTGGGTGAGATTGGCATTGTCGGCGTGGCGGCGGCGGTGGCGAATGCCATTTATCACGCGACCGGCAAGCGCGTGCGGGACTTTCCGATCACGCTGGATAAGGTGCTGTAACCCATATGCGACCCACTGAGGGCCAAATGTGGGAGCTGGCTTGCCTGCGATAGCGGTGGGTCAGCTCCCTTATCTGTTGGCTGACACTCCGCTATCGCGGGCAAGCCCGGCTCCCATCGGTACCGGGCGGGTGGCTTATAGCTTGGTTTCTTCCACCGGCACATGCATCCGGTCGCGGTTGGCCAGGCTTGGGAACAGCTTGATCCACACCCCAGTCACCAGCAGCGTGCCGATTCCGCCCATGACCACGGCGGGCACCGTGCCGAACCAATGGGCGGTGATCCCCGATTCAAATTCGCCGAGCTGGTTCGATGCGCCGATAAACAGACCGTTGACCGCGCTGACCCGCCCGCGCATTTCGTCCGGGGTTTCCAGTTGCACGAACGAGGCACGGATCACCATGCTGATCATGTCCGCTGCGCCCAGTACCACCAGCACCGCCATGGAAAACCAGAACGACGTCGACAGCCCGAACGCGATGGTTGCCACACCAAACACGCCGACGGCGGTGAACATCACGCGGCCAACATGGCGGTCCACCGAAAACCGCGCCAGCCACAACGACATCAACAGTGCGCCCACCGCCGGTGCCGAACGCAGTAACCCCAGGCCCCACGCGCCGGTCAGCAGGATGTCTTTGGCAAACACCGGCAGCAACGCGGTGGCGCCGCCCAGCAGCACGGCGAACAGGTCGAGGGAGATGGCGCCGAGGATGTCCGGACGGCTGCGGATAAAGCGGATGCCGGCCAGCAGCGAGTCCAGGGTCGCCTTGCCTTTGTTAAGCGGCGTCTGGCGCGCGGGCAGGTTGAGGGTGAGCACGCAGGCAATCAGGTACAGCGCCACGGTCGGGCCATAGACCCACACGCTGCCAAACGCATAGAGCAAACCGCCGAGGGCCGGCGCCACGATGGTCGCCAGTTGCTGGGCCGATTGCGACGACGCCACGGCGCGTGGAAACAGGGCGGTCGGCACGATGCTCGGCAGCAGCGCTTGAGTGGTGGGCATTTCAAACGAGCGCGCAGCGCCGAGCAGGAAGGCAAGGATGAAGATCATCTCGCGGGTCACGTTGCCGGTCAGGCCGCCGATGGCCAGGGACAGCGCGATCAATGCTTGCACGGTCTGGCAGATGGCGGCGACTTTGCGCCGCTCATAGCGATCGGCCACATGCCCGGTGTGCAGCATGAACACTACGCGCGGGATGAACTCCACCAGGCCGACAAGGCCCAGGTCCAGCACGTTGCCGGTCAGTTGGTAGAGGTTCCAGCCGATGGCCACGGTGAGCATTTGGAAGCCGCTGGCGGTGAAAATCCGCGCCAGCCAGAACGCGATGAAAGGGCGGTGGTGACGCAACAGCAACGCAGGTTCACTAGGCATCGGGAATACAGATCAGGGGCGGAGGGAGTGGCGAGATTAGCATCAAGCTGTAACAAATAGTTGCAAGGGTTTGCCGGGGGCTTGGCTGAGGCAAGCTGTCACGCGGCAATGAGCCACACGGCCATTCGCGCAAAATGGGACTACTCTTTCAGCAATGCTTGATTCAGATCAAAACCGTCCCCGGGTTTGTTCTGGCGGCCGAGAGGCCAAATTCCCTGCGTGTTTGGTTAAAAAAAGAAACGAATTGAAATTCGGCACACTCCATATCCGTGGGGGCAGTGGGTGCAGGCTCCCAGCCAGCAGCCGGTATTACCTGACAGAGGAAGACATATGTTCGGTTTGGAGGCGCTAGATCTCGCCCGAATTCAATTCGCGTTCACCATCTCTTTCCACATCCTGTTCCCGGCGATCACCATCGGCCTGGCCAGTTACCTTGCGGTGCTGGAAGGCTTGTGGCTCAAGACCCACAACGACACCTACCGTGACCTCTACCATTTCTGGTCGAAGATCTTTGCCGTCAACTTCGGCATGGGCGTGGTCTCCGGGTTGGTGATGGCCTACCAGTTCGGCACCAACTGGAGCCGCTTCTCGGACTTCGCCGGCGCCGTCACCGGGCCGCTTCTGACGTACGAAGTGCTCACGGCCTTCTTCCTTGAGGCCGGTTTCCTCGGGGTCATGCTGTTCGGCTGGAACAAGGTGGGGCGCAAGCTGCACTTCTTCGCGACGGTGATGGTGGCGGTCGGCACGCTGATCTCGACTTTCTGGATTCTCGCCTCCAACAGCTGGATGCAGACGCCGCAGGGCTTTGAAATCATCGACGGCCGGGTGATTCCCACCGACTGGCTGGCGGTGATCTTCAACCCCTCGTTCCCCTACCGCCTGATGCACATGGCCACGGCGGCCTTTGTGGCCACGGCGTTCTTTGTCGGCTCGTCGGCGGCGTGGCACTTGCTGCGCGGCAAAGACAACCCGGCGATCCGCACCATGCTGTCGATGGCCATGTGGATGGCCCTGATCGTCGCGCCTATCCAGGCGGTGATCGGTGACTTCCACGGCCTCAATACCCTCAAGCACCAGCCGGCGAAAATCGCCGCGATCGAGGGGCACTGGGAAAATATCGGCAATGAGCCGACGCCGCTGATCCTGTTTGGCTTGCCGGACATGAAGGCGGAAAAAACCAAATACGCGGTCGAAATTCCCTATCTGGGCAGCCTGATCCTCACGCACTCCCTGGACAAACAAGTGCCGGCGCTCAAGGACTTCCCGCCTGAGGACCGCCCGAATTCGACCATTGTGTTCTGGTCGTTCCGGGTCATGGTCGGCCTGGGCTTCCTGATGATCTTCACCGGCCTGTTCAGCCTCTGGCTGCGCCGGGGCGACAAAATGTACACGTCCAAGCCGTTCCTGTACCTGGCGTTGTGGATGGGCCCGTCCGGCTTGATCGCGATTCTCGCCGGTTGGTTCACCACCGAAATCGGTCGCCAGCCGTGGGTGGTCTACGGGCTGATGCGCACGGCGGATGCGTCCTCCGGGCATAGCCTGGCGCAGATGACGATTACCCTGGTGTTGTTCGTGGTGGTGTACTTCGCGCTGTTCGGCGCAGGGCTGGGCTACATGATGCGCCTGGTGCGCAAAGGGCCTCAGACCCACGAAGGCAGCGAACCCACCCATGGTGGCCCTGGCCAGAAACGTACACCGGCCCGTCCGTTGTCGGCTGCCGATGATGGCAACGACAACGATTACGACGACCTCCAGCACAAGGGGCATTGAGATGGGTATTGATCTTCCGCTGATCTGGGCCGTGATCATCATCTTCGGCATCATGATGTACGTGGTGATGGACGGCTTCGACCTGGGTATCGGCATCCTCTTTCCGTTTATCCCCGGCAAAGTCGACCGTGACGTGATGATGAACACCGTCGCCCCGGTGTGGGACGGTAACGAAACCTGGCTGGTCCTCGGTGGCGCGGCGTTGTTCGGCGCGTTCCCGCTGGCTTATTCGGTGGTGCTGTCGGCGTTGTACCTGCCGCTGATCCTGATGCTGATCGGGCTGATCTTCCGCGGCGTGGCCTTCGAGTTCCGCTTCAAGGCCAAGGACGAAAAACGCCACCTGTGGGACAAGGCGTTTATTGGCGGCTCGATTGCGGCGACGTTCTTCCAGGGCGTGGCGCTGGGCGCGTTTATCGACGGCATCCCAGTGGTCAACCGCCAGTTTGCGGGTGGCTCGCTGGACTGGCTGACGCCGTTCACCCTGTTCTGTGGTGTGGCGCTGATCGTGGCGTATGCCTTGCTCGGCTGTACCTGGCTGATCATGAAGACCGAAGGCAAGTTGCAGGAACAGATGCATAACCTGGCGCGGCCGTTGGCCTTCGTGGTGCTGGCGGTGATGGGTATCGTCAGCCTGTGGACGCCGCTGGCGCACCCGGAAATCGCCTCGCGCTGGTTCACGCTGCCGAACCTGTTCTGGTTCCTGCCGGTGCCGATCCTGGTGCTGGTGACCATGTTTGGCTTGTTCCGCGCCGTGGCGCGCCATGCGCACTACACGCCGTTCCTGCTGACGCTGGTGCTGATCTTCCTCGGTTACAGCGGCTTGGGGATCAGCCTGTGGCCGAACATCATTCCGCCGTCCGTGTCGATCTGGGACGCCGCCGCGCCGCCGCAAAGCCAGGGCTTCATGCTGGTGGGCACGTTGTTCATCATCCCGTTCATCCTGGGCTACACCTTCTGGAGCTACTACGTGTTCCGCGGCAAGGTCACCCACGAAGACGGTTATCACTAGGAGGGTCGTACCATGTCCGGCAAACCGTCGTTGCACGAGATCGAACAGGCCGAGAAACAGCCGTTGTGGCGGCGCCTTGGTTGGCTGGCGATGATCTGGACCGGCAGCGTGCTGGCCCTGTTCGTCGTGGCCAGCCTGATGCGCATGTTCATGAATGCGGCCGGCCTGACCACTCACTGACATCCCGATCCGGGCTTCGCGGCCCGGCTTTCAGCCCTGCCTTTCGCAAGAGAGGCAGGGTTTTTTTATTTGCGCGCTTTGAGGATCACGAATTTTGGCGTGGTGGCGACGTGCTCGACGCCACGGAACAGCCGCGCCAGCTTGGTGTGATAACCCAGGTGACGGTTGCCGACGATATAAAGGGCGCCACCGACCACCAGGGTTTCCCGCGCCTGCTGGAACATGCGCCAGGCGAGGAAGTCGCCCACTACCTGCTGCTGGTGGAAAGGCGGGTTACACAGCACCACGTCCAGCGATTGTGGCTCCTGGCCCGCCAAACCGTCGCCGGCACGCACCACCACCTCGCGATCACCCAGCGCGGCCTGCCAGTTCTCGGCGGCCGACTGCACGGCCATGTACGACTCGTCCACCAGCGTGTACTGCGCGTCAGGGTTTTGCAGGGCACTGGCGATTGCCAACACGCCGTTGCCGCAACCCAGGTCTGCCACGCGGGCGCTGCCGAGGTTGTTTGGCAGGTGCGGGAGGAACGCGCGGGTGCCGATGTCGAGGCCTTCGCGGCAGAACACGTTGGCATGGTTGAGCAGCTCGATAGCCGGCGCATCCAGGCTGTAACGGGTGGGGTAGGGTGAGACGGCGCTAGGGCGAGCTTCAACAGTGGCAATCAGCAGCCGGGCCTTTTTCACCGCCAGCGAGGCGTGCATCGGGCCTATGTAGCGCTCCAGCAATTCACCCGCCGCCCGTGGCAGGTGCTTGACCATCGCCCCGGCGATCACCTCGGCGCCCGGCGCCAATTGCCCTTGCAGGCGAATCAGCTGTTCTTCGAGCAAGGCCAGGGTTTTCGGCACGCGGATCAGCACCCGGTCAAACGGCCCGGTCGGTACAAGGTTCGCGGGGATGAACGGCACCGCATCAAACGCCTTGGCGTTGCGCACCAGGTTCTTCTCAAGACCCTGGGCCGCGAGGAACGAATCACCGCTGGACGTTACCTGCACCTTGCCTTCAAGGCTTGCCGCCAAGGCACCGAAACTGTCATTGAGCACCAGCACGCGGGTGGCGGCGCTCGGCTGCTGGCTGGCCAGATGGCTGAGCAGGTACTCGTCGGCAGCGTCGAACGCTTGCAGCGGATCATTGTGTTGCTCTGGCTGGCGGATCAGATCGAGCTGGGCGAAGGGGCTGTCAAGCAGGGGCATGGCGGGGGAGGCTCTGGGTCATCAATGGGTGTTCAGCGAGTCTGGGGAGGCGGCCGAACCGTCTGAGTGAACTGCGAGGCGGCGCCTGTGGGGCTGCGTCAACACTCAGAATTGGCCGTAAATGTTACTTTTTTTTCAGCGGGAATACATGCGGTGTTTGCGCTTCAGTCAAACAACCCCGCTTTGGAGGCGCGGAGCACCGCGGCAATCTTGCTGTTGACCCCCAGCTTCCTCATCGCACTGCTGACGTGAAAGCCTACGGTTCGCGGTGTGATCGACATGATATTGCCGACTTCGTCTGCGGTTTTGCCCATGGCCGACCATTTGAGAATTTCCGTCTCACGTGGCGTCAACGTGCTGGGCGGGTGGATGCAGGGTTTGTCGGCATATTTTTGTGCGACGACCGCGTGCATTGCATGGCAAAGCCACAACACCTGGCCTGCCTTTTCGTAAAGTTCCTGGGGGGTGACGTCACCTTTGCTGCGTCCCAGGGTCAACATACTGAAAATCCCCTGGAAGTCGTGGACGGATTGGGTCCAGCCCAGATGCACGCCGAAAGACTGGGCCAGGTCCCACAAGTTAGGGGCCTCACTGAAGATTTTTTCCTCCCAGAGAACAGGGAACACACTGCGTTTGCACAGAGCAACAACCGGGTCTACATCGAAGAAGTGTGCGCGTTTATAAAGCGCGGTCCATTCATTGGGGTAGTTGCTGATTTGAAGCGGTTCTGTGTGGTTGTCGGATAATTGAGAACTCATCGTAAAAGAGCAAAATTGGAAGCCGAGCTCAAAGGTTTTATTGGTAACCATTTCAAATACGCTGGTTATCTCGCTCTCGCCTTCCAGTGTGGGAAGCCGTGTGTTGCGCCAGTTGACCATCGGTAACTCTCCATAGGTTTCTCCGTGACTTGGGTACGTCCTGATCCCCCAAAGCGGCACGAAATTGAGTGTAGGACATGGCTTACACGGCAAGATGAAATTTTCATTATTGCTTGGGCTGAGTTAAACGCGGTTGTGCGCCATGTTAGTTTGAGCGTCCCGACATGAAGGGGGTTTGTTCTGGTTTTTTAATGACTTGAAGCTGCTGTAACGCTCAACTAACAGCGCCGAGAGTGCACGTAATAGAAGAACCCGGCGTGGCTTAATAGCTAATTGATCAGAGCTGCGGCTAAAAGCCATCACCTTGCAAATGAGGGATGTCACTACAAACCGCCGGTGTTTCCGCTGACGACTTTGAGGGACACTAGGGCACCTGTAGATCGGAGCCCCCCATGACGGCCAGTGCTGAGAAATTTACCCGCCAGACCTTGCTCGACGTGCAATCGCTGACCCCCAGCCTGTTTACCTTGCGCACTACCCGCGACGCGGGGTTTCGCTTTACGGCCGGGCAATTCGTGCGCCTGGGGGTCTCCAAGGCCGATGGCAGCACCGTGTGGCGTGCTTATTCCATCGTGTCGTCGCCGTTTGACGAGCACCTGGATTTCTTTTCCATCGTGGTGCCGGGGGGCGAGTTCACCAGTGAACTGAGCCGCCTGAAGGTCGGCGATACGTTGATGGTCGAGCGCCAGGCCACGGGGTTTTTGACCCTCAACCGCTTTGTGGACGGGCGTGACTTGTGGCTGCTGGGCACTGGCACCGGGGTGGCGCCGTTCCTGTCGATCCTGCAGGACTTCGAGGTCTGGGAAAAATTTGAGCGCATCGTGCTGGTGTACAGCGCCCGCGAGGCCAAGGAACTGGCCTACCAGTCGTTGATCGAGGAACTGGGTGAGCGCGAATACCTGGCCGAGTACGCGCACAAACTCACTTACCTCCCCATCGTCACGCGCGAGCAGCACCCGGGCGCCTTGAACGGGCGCATCACCACGTTGATCGAGAATGGCGAACTGGAGCGTGCCGCCGGCGTTGCGCTGACCCCGGAACACTCGCGCGTATTGATTTGTGGCAACCCGCAGATGGTCGACGACACCCGCCAACTGCTCAAACAGCGCGACATGCAACTGAGCCTGAGCCGTCGGCCCGGGCAAGTGGCGGTGGAAAACTACTGGTAACAAAAAAGGCGCCTCAAGGGGCGCCTTCTTTCCAGGCTCGCCGGTTAGAGCGGCTTGTCGTTCTGTGCCTTGAGCAGATCGCGGATCTCGCCCAGCAGCACTTCTTCCTTGGTCGGTGTTGGCGGCAAGCTTGGCGCCACCGCCTCTTCGCGCTTGAGGCGGTTGATCGCCTTCACGCCCATGAAGATGGCAAAAGCGACGATCACGAAATCGATCACGCTCTGGATGAATTTGCCGTACGCCAGCACCACCGCGGGCACATTGCCTTGCGCCGCCTTGAGCGTTATCGCCAGGTCCCCGAAGTCCACGCCACCGATCAACAGACCGATAGGCGGCATTACCACGTCGCCTACAAATGAGGAAACAATCTTGCCGAAGGCGGCGCCGATGATGATACCGACGGCCATATCGACCACATTGCCTTTGACCGCGAAGGCCTTGAACTCACTGATCACGCCCATAAGTTATTCCTTGTTACAGATGAGAAGGGTGGAGGTCAGTGTAAGTCAGTCGTAGAGGGCTTGCGCGACACAACCGTTAACACTGTTAGTTTTTATCGACACATTAAATCGCAAATAGTTTGCAAAGTGCCACCAATCGCGCGCGAAATACGCGCCATTTCAGTGGGTTACCACACTATTTTCTTTATCGGGCCGGTACGGCTTTTCTATTTATCTTCTGACTCGCAGGTCACTAGCCTCTGGCAAGCACGAATGAATGTGCATAAAAAAACCAGAGGATCCCTCGATGAATACTCCCATGAGCCGCAGGCCACTGTCGGCGCATCACGCGCTGGCACTGGTCACCGCCAGCCTGCTGTCCCTTTCCGTGCAAGCCGCCAACCTGACCCGCGATAACGGCGCCGCGGTCGGCGATAACCAGAACTCGCAAACCGCCGGCGCCAATGGCCCGGTGCTGCTGCAAGACGTGCAGCTTATCCAGAAGCTGCAACGCTTCGACCGCGAGCGCATCCCGGAGCGCGTCGTACACGCCCGTGGCACCGGCGCCCACGGCACCTTTACCGTCACCGACAACCTCAGCGACCTGACCAAAGCCAAAGTCTTCGCCGCTGGCGAAGCCACTCCGGTGTTTGTGCGCTTCTCGGCCGTGGTGCACGGCAACCATTCACCTGAAACCCTGCGCGACCCGCGCGGCTTCGCCACCAAGTTCTACACCGCCGAAGGGAATTGGGACTTGGTCGGCAATAACTTCCCGACGTTCTTTATTCGCGACGCCATCAAGTTCCCGGACATGGTCCATGCGTTCAAACCGGACCCGCGCACTAACCTGGATGACGACTCGCGCCGCTTCGACTTCTTCTCGCATGTTCCAGAGTCCACCCGTACATTGACCGAGTTGTACTCCGACTCCGGCACGCCAGCCAGTTATCGTGAAATGGATGGTAATGGCGTACATGCTTACAAGTTGATTAATGCTAAAGGTGAAGTGCACTACGTCAAGTTCCACTGGAAGAGCCTGCAAGGCATCAAGAACCTTGACCCTAAACAAGTGACTGACGTACAGGGTCGCGATTACAGCCATATGAGCAATGACTTGGTCACCCATATCAACAAGGGCGACTTCCCCAAGTGGGACTTGTATGTGCAAGTGCTCAACCCTGAAGACTTGGCCAAGTTTGACTTCGACCCACTGGACGCCACCAAGATCTGGCCGAATGTGCCGGAACGCAAAGTCGGGCAAATGGTGCTGAACCGCAACCCGGCGAATGTGTTCCAGGAAACCGAGCAAGTGGCCATGGCCCCGGCCAACCTGGTGCCAGGCATCGAACCGTCGGAAGACCGTCTGCTGCAAGGTCGCGTGTTCTCCTACGCCGACACGCAGATGTACCGCCTGGGGCCGAACGCCCTGCAACTGCCGATCAACGCCCCACGGGTGACCGTCAACAACGGTAACCAGGACGGCGCGATGAACGGCGGCAACACCACCACTGGCGTCAACTACCAGCCAAGCCGCCTGTTGCCACGGGAAGAACCGCAGGCCGCGCGCTACAGCCAGTCGGCGCTGTCGGGCAGCACCCAGCAGGCGAAGATCCAGCGTGAGCAGAATTTCAAGCAAGCCGGTGACCTGTACCGTTCTTTCAACAAGAAAGAGCGCCAGGACTTGATCGACAACTTCGGTGGCTCGCTGGCGACCACCGATGACGAGAGCAAGCACATCATCCTGTCGTTCCTGTACAAGGCCGACCCGGAATATGGCACTGGCGTGACCAAAGTGGCCAAGGGCGACCTGGCACGCGTTAAAGCGCTGGCAGAAAAACTCACCGACTGACGTTGGTCCCGGTCGACGTCCTGCAGAGGGCGTCGGCTCCCGTTAGGAGAATTCCCATGCGTATTTCTATCGGTCTGTTGATGGCGATGCTGGCGTTTGTCGCCCAGGCAGACGCTTCCGACCCGGTCGCGCTCAAGGCGCAGTTGCAGGACTACTATTTCGACGCCGCCCGTCGTGGCGATGTCGACATGCTCAACACCTTCATCGACTCCGGCTATAGCCTCAACACCCAGGACGACAAGGGTTACACCGCGCTGATTCTCGCCGCCTACCATGGCGAAGGGGCTTACGTAGAAAGGTTGCTGGCCGCCGGTGCCGACGCCTGTGTGCAGGACAAGCGCGGTAATACCGCGCTGATGGGCGCGATCTTCAAGGGCGAACTGAAAATCGCCCAACGCCTGCTGTCCACGCCTTGCAACCCCGACCAACGCAACGGTGCCGGGCAGACCGCCGCCATGTACGCGGGGCTGTTCAAGCGCGTCGAACTGCTCGATGAGCTGAAAGCCAAGGGCGCCGACCTCAATGCCGAAGACCCGAACGGCAACAGTGCTTCACGATTGGCCAGTGGTGAAATCCGGACCCCGGCGCCGCGCTGAGCTATCATCGCGGTTTTTCGGTTGGAGGTTCTCAAATGGCAAAGGCCAAGCGCATGTACGGCTGCACGGAGTGCGGCGCGACCTTTCCCAAGTGGGCCGGCCAATGCACCGAGTGCGGTGCGTGGAACACCCTGACTGAAACCATGATCGAAAGCGGCGGCGCGGCAGCCCCGACCGGCCGAGCCGGCTGGACTGGGCAACAGGCGCAGATCAAGACCCTGGCCGAAGTCAGCGTCGAAGAAATCCCGCGTTTCTCCACCGCCTCCGGCGAACTGGACCGCGTGCTCGGCGGCGGCCTGGTGGACGGCTCGGTGGTGCTGATCGGCGGTGACCCCGGCATCGGCAAATCGACCATCCTCCTGCAAACCCTGTGCAGCATCGCCAGCCGCATGCCGGCGCTGTACGTCACGGGTGAAGAATCCCAGCAACAAGTGGCCATGCGCGCCCGACGCCTGGGCCTGCCCCAGGATCAGCTGCGGGTGATGACCGAAACCTGCATCGAAAGCATCATCGCCACGGCCCGCATCGAAAAACCCAAGGTCATGGTGATCGACTCGATCCAGACGATTTTCACCGAGCAGCTGCAGTCGGCGCCGGGCGGCGTGTCGCAGGTGCGCGAAAGCGCGGCGTTGCTGGTGCGCTATGCCAAGCAGAGCGGCACGGCGATCTTCCTGGTCGGGCACGTGACCAAAGAGGGCGCACTGGCCGGGCCACGGGTGTTGGAACACATGGTCGACACCGTGCTGTATTTCGAAGGCGAGTCCGACGGCCGTTTGCGTTTGCTGCGGGCGGTGAAGAACCGGTTTGGCGCGGTCAACGAACTGGGCGTGTTCGCCATGACCGACCGCGGGCTGAAAGAAGTCTCTAACCCTTCGGCGATTTTTCTCACGCGCGCCCAGGAAGAAGTCCCGGGCAGTGTGGTGATGGCGACGTGGGAAGGCACCCGGCCGATGCTGGTGGAAGTGCAGGCGCTGGTGGACGACAGCCATTTGGCCAACCCGCGCCGTGTGACCCTCGGCCTGGATCAAAACCGTTTGGCAATGCTGCTCGCGGTGCTGCACCGTCACGGCGGCATTCCCACCCACGACCAGGATGTGTTTCTCAACGTGGTCGGCGGGGTCAAGGTGCTGGAAACCGCGTCTGACCTGGCCTTGATGGCGGCGGTGATGTCCAGCCTGCGTAATAAACCACTGCCTCACGACTTGCTGGTGTTCGGTGAAGTCGGCCTGTCGGGCGAAGTGCGCCCGGTGCCGAGCGGCCAGGAGCGCCTGAAGGAAGCGGCCAAACACGGCTTCAAGCGCGCGATCGTGCCCAAGGGCAATGCACCGAAAGAAATGCCGCCCGGGCTGCAGGTGATTGGCGTCACGCGCCTTGAGCAGGCGCTGGACGCACTGTTCGAATAAATCAGGGATGAATGCCATGCAACCATTGAATCGCTGGGGCGCGGTCGCCCTGTTTATCGCCTTGGCCGGGCTGCCCGCCAGCGCCTGGGCGCAGTTGCCGGCCGGTTACCGCCTGGCTCAGTCGCAGGCAACCGAAGACGGCAACGTCTTGCAGGTGTTGGAAGACCAACGCATCAGCGCCCAATTGCACAAAGACAGTTGGGGCAACGGGCTGGACGAGGATTCGTTCGACGAACCCGGCGACCTGGTGGAAAACCCTCTGCTTGAAGCCCAAGTGCGCTTGCTGTCGGCCGCCGGTGAGGTGATCGCCCACGAAGACCTCGGGTACCCCTTGGCAGAGGTCAACAAAGCGCCGCTCAAAGGCCTGCCGCACGCTGTGTATTTTTTGATCGTCGACCAGACGGCGCCCATGGGCAGCTACAGCGGCCCGGCAACGCAGTTGCTGCTGCCGGGCACGCAGCGACTCAACCCCATGACTTACACGGACGCAGACGGCAAGGTTAAACCGCTGTTTTTGGCCCAGACCGGCAAAGCCGCCTGGCAGATCGCCACGCCAGCCGGTGGTGCGGACGAACTGCTGCAAGTGTCGTCCTTTATGGACGGTGAGGGCGACGATGACTTCGCTACCCGTTATACAACCTACCGTTTCGCGGACGGGCAATGGCAGGCCACGTCGCGTCAGAAAGCCGGTTACTGGGACACGGAAAGCGACTTCCCGGCGCGTACGGCGTTTCCCTGAAGCCTCACACCTGCAGTAACGCCGCCAGTTCGCGGTGCAGTTCTTCCTCATCGCCCAGGTTCAATTCGATCAGCCGCCGCAGATGGCTGATCGAGTCCAGGTCGATGTGCTCGCACACAAACCCCAGCTGGCCATGATCGTCGTGGGCGAGCTTTACCTGCATCTTTATATGGGCGTGTGGGTCCAGGCGAATATCCACGTCGAACGGCTGCCTGGCATCGCCGCGCCAGTCGTCAGGGCGTTGCACCAGCAAACCCTTGAGCGACAGGTCCAGCAGCTGCACCGGCCAATTCCAGCCACTTTGTGCAAGGCTGGTCCTCGCGTCGAAGGCGACCCGCCGAAAACGACGGCGATCAGACGGTTGCTCGGTCATGGTGAACCCCTCTGTGAATAGAAGCAGTGTAGCCCCGGGCCATCACCCGGCTTTTATTTCTGCTTTTTTTGCGATTGCAAGGCTCTAGACCAATGTAGGGGGGTGGCCTTTAAAGCCAACAGCGCTAAACTCGGGCTGGCTGTCCTTTCTGTCCACCCTGGCTGGAATATAAAAATGAAAAATAATAATAGCCTGCTACGCCACCTACCCTGGCTGGTGCTGGCAATCGTAGGAGCGTGCGCCCTGGGCGTAGTGGCCTTGCGCCGCGGCGAGGCGATCAACGCCTTGTGGATTGTGGTCGCTGCTGTGGCCATCTATCTGGTTGCGTACCGTTACTACAGTCTGTTCATCGCCAACAACGTGATGCAACTTGATCCACGGCGGGCCACCCCCGCAGTGCTCAACAATGACGGTCTGGACTACGTGCCGACCAACAAACACATTCTTTTCGGTCACCACTTTGCGGCGATTGCCGGTGCAGGCCCCTTGGTCGGCCCGGTGCTGGCGGCGCAAATGGGCTACTTGCCCGGCACGCTTTGGCTGATTGCCGGGGTGGTGCTGGCGGGTGCAGTACAGGACTTCATGGTCCTGTTCATGTCCACCCGTCGCAACGGCCGTTCCCTGGGAGACATGGTCCGCGAAGAGATGGGCCGCATTCCGGGGACCATCGCGCTGTTCGGCTGCTTCCTGATCATGATCATCATCCTCGCGGTGCTGGCGCTGATCGTGGTCAAGGCCCTGGCCGAGAGCCCTTGGGGCATCTTCACCGTGATGGCGACCATCCCGATCGCGATGTTCATGGGCGTGTACATGCGCTACATCCGCCCGGGCCGCATCGGTGAAATCTCGGTGATTGGCGTGCTGTTGCTGCTGGGTTCGATCTGGCTGGGCGGGCAGATTGCCGCTGACCCGGTGTGGGCCAAGGCGTTCTCCTTCACCGGCATCCAAATTACCTGGATGCTGGTCGGCTATGGCTTCGTCGCGGCGGTACTGCCGGTGTGGCTGATCCTCGCACCACGTGACTACCTCTCCACGTTCCTGAAAATCGGCACCATCATCGCCCTGGCGATCGGCATTCTGGTCACCATGCCAGAGCTGAAAATGCCGGCCCTGACCCAATTCATCGACGGCACCGGCCCGGTGTGGAAGGGCGGCCTGTTCCCGTTCCTGTTCATCACCATTGCCTGTGGCGCGGTCTCGGGTTTCCACGCGCTGATCTCTTCGGGCACCACGCCCAAGCTGCTGGATAACGAAGTCAACTCGCGCTACATCGGTTACGGCGCCATGTTGATGGAATCGTTCGTCGCCATCATGGCCATGGTTGCCGCTTCGGTGATCGAGCCAGGCGTGTACTTCGCCATGAACAGCCCGGCTGCGGTCGTCGGCGCTGACGTTGTAACGGTTGCGCAAACCGTCAGCAGCTGGGGCTTTGCCATTACCCCGGACGCGTTGATGGCGGTGGCCCATGACATCGGCGAAACCACCATCCTGGCGCGTGCCGGCGGTGCGCCGACGCTCGCAGTGGGTATCGCGCAGATCCTGCACAGTGTGCTGCCGGGTGAAAACACCATGGCGTTCTGGTACCACTTTGCGATCCTGTTCGAAGCGCTGTTCATCCTCACGGCGGTCGACGCCGGTACCCGTGCCGGTCGCTTCATGCTTCAGGATTTGCTCGGTTCCTTCGTGCCGTCGCTCAAACGCACTGAGTCCTGGACGGCCAACCTGATTGCTACAGCGGGTTGCGTGGCGATGTGGGGTTACCTGCTGTACCAAGGCGTGATTGACCCACTGGGCGGTATCAACACCTTGTGGCCGCTGTTCGGTATCTCCAACCAGATGCTCGCCGGTATCGCGCTGATGCTCGCGACCGTTGTGCTGATCAAAATGAAGCGCCAGCGCTACATCTGGGTGACCATGCTGCCGGCAGTCTGGCTGCTGATCTGCACCGTGACCGCAGGCTTCATCAAGCTGTTCGACGCCAACCCGGCGATCGGCTTCCTGTCGCTGGCGAAGAAGTACAGCGATGCCCTGGCCAACGGCCAGATCCTCGCCCCGGCCAAAAACATCGACCAGATGCAGCACGTGATCTGGAACGCCTACACCAACGCAACGCTCACGGCCCTGTTCCTGTTCGTGGTGTTCAGCATCCTGTTCTATGCGCTCAAGGTCGGCGTCGCCGCCTGGGGCAACAAAGAGCGTACGGATAAAGAAGCCCCGTTCCAGGCTGTTCCGGACGCGTAATCGAGGATTGCAACCATGTTCAATGACATCAGTCGCCTCGGTAAATACCTCGGTCAGGCCGCGCGCCTGATGGTCGGCATGCCCGACTACGATACGTACGTCGAGCATATGCAAACCAAGCACCCGGACAAACCGATGATGGACTACAAGGCGTTCTTCCGGGAACGCCAGGAAGCCCGTTACGGCGGCAAGGGTGGGCCCAAGTGCTGCTAGCCCGCCTGTTGGGTTAGCGCATTCCTCTGTGGGAGCAGGGCTTTATGTGGGAGCTGGCTTGCCTGCGATAGCGTCACCGCGGTGTAACTG
>NZ_JBARTQ010000259.1:0-4083 GCF_049645325.1 Pseudomonas sp.
TGCATCGACTGAACCACCGCCTTCGCGAGCAAGCCCGCTCCCACAGGCGATTTTCTTCAGGTTGAGGATGGGTGCAGGTCACTCACACCCGAAACTGATCCATCAACCCCTGCTGCTGATTCGCCAGGCTGTTCAACGCCTGGCTTACCCGCGCCGACTCATTGGCCTGCTCTGACAGGGACTCGGTCACATCCCGAATCGTCGCCACGTTGTTGTTGATCTCCTCGGCCACCGCGCTTTGCTCTTCGGCGGCACTGGCGATTTGCAGGTTCATGTCGCTGATCACCGTGACCGCGTCGCCGATCTGGCGCAGGGCGATGACCGCCTGGCCGACTTGCTCGACGCTGCCCTGGGCCTGGCGATAGCTGTTGCCCATGGAGCCGACCACTTCTTCAGTGCCGCTTTGCAGGTGCTCGATCACCAGGCGGGTTTCCTCCACCGACTCTTGAGTACGCCGCGCCAGGTTGCGCACTTCGTCGGCGACCACCGCAAAACCACGGCCGGCCTCTCCGGCACGCGCCGCTTCGATTGCGGCGTTGAGCGCCAGCAGGTTGGTTTGCTCGGCAATGCCGCGAATCACTTCCAGCACCGAGCCAATTTTCTCGCTATTGGCGGCCAAGCCTTCGACCTGGGCCATCGCGGTGCTCATGTCCGCCGCCAGGTGCCCGATGTTGGTGGTGGTGCGGTCGATCACGGTCAGCCCTTCGCGGGTTGCCTTGTCGGCATCGCGGGCGGCCTGCGCGGCTTGGGCGGCGCTGCGGGCGACGTCCTGGGCGGTCGCGCTCATTTCATGGGAGGCGGTGGCGACCTGATCCACCTGTCGGTATTGCTGCTCCATGCCGGCGCTGGTTTCGCTGGCGATGGCGGCGGATTGGTCGGCAGTGCCCCGTGCGTCCTGCACCGAGCGTTTCACTTGCGCAATGATCGGCTGCAACTTGTCGAGGAAGCGGTTGAACCAGCCGGCCAATTGGCCCAGTTCATCGTGTTTGTCGTAGGCCAGGCGGCGGGTGAGGTCGCCTTCGCCACTGGCGATGTCTTCGAGCATGCGCGCCACACCGAGGATTGGCCGGGTCACGCTGCGCGCCATCAACCACACCAGGATCAAGCCGACCACGGCCGCCAGCAAGCCCAGGCTCAGCTCGAGCACCGTGCCCTTGGCATTGTCGGCGTCCAGCGTGGCTTTCAGTACCTCTGCGGGGGCGACCAGGACTTTTTCCGGCACATCGAGCAACACGCCCCACGGCTTGCCATTGGGTATTGGTGTGAAGGGCGCCAGCACTTTGAGCTGATGATCGGTACGCAGGCTGTGAGTCCGTGTTGCGCCGGCCAGGGCGCTGATCAATTGTGTGCCACTGGCACTGTCGACCTGATCCAGGCGCTGGCTGAGCTTGCTGGCGTCCGGGCTGTAGCCGGCGAGCACACCGGTGGGGCTGAGGATGCTGACCTGGGTCTGACCGTCATACAGCTTCTGACTGGCCTGTTGGCTCACGGCCTGCAGGCTGTTGAGGTTGATGTCCACCGACAGCGAGGCGATGACCTTGCCATTGACCGTCAGCGGAAAGACGATGCTGGTCATCAGCACGTTTTGCCCGTTGATCACATAAAAGTAGGGTTCGATGACGCAGGGTTTCAGGGTGGTGCGCGGGCAGGTGAACCAGGCGTTGGCTTTTTCACCACTGGCGCCGACGCGGGTATCGGCCATGTCGCTTTCGGGCAGTGCCATGGAAGTCAGCGTGCCGGGTGTCGGCTGTGACCAGTACAGGGCAAAGCGCCCCTTGTCGTTGCTACCCAATTGCGCCTGGTTGGCGAACAACTCATCCTTGCCGTCCAGGGCATTGGCTTCGAACACCAGGGACAAACCCAGCAGGTCAGGGTTGGCTTGCAGGGCGGCCTTGACCTGGCGGGTCAGGTCTTCGCGGGTGTCGAAGGCGTCGAGAAAGCGTTTTTCCGCCTGCTCGCGCAAAAACAACACTTGGCGGGAAAACCCATGGCCGTACTGGTAGGCGTCCATGAATTGCTGGCGAATGCCCAGCGCCTGTACTTCACCCTGGGCCTCGATGCGCGCCTGGGCGGCTTCGTCGAGCATTTGCATGCTGGACGCCTTGACCTGCTGCGAACTCTGCTCCATGCGGTACAACGACAGACCTACCAGCAGGGTCACGATCCCCAGCAGGCACAAGCCGGCGAGCAGGGTGATTTTCCATTGAATGGAGAGCTGTCTGAGGGACATCGAGGAGCATCCTTAACCTGAAAACACAGAGAGCCTTTGTATCGGCCGTGCCGGGTTTTTCTTTATTCAAACGTTCAATTTAAATCTGTTCTGGTGGTGGGCGCGCTTGTTCGAGCTGGAGTGCGTGGCGCTTCGGCTTTTTTGGGGCCGCTGCGCAGCCCGGCGCGAGCAAGGTCGCTCACTACAGAAGCGCGCTGTTCCCCAGGGTTTTTGACATGCTGCGCCGCCTGCTGCAAAGTGCGCGCCCTCTAATAAGACCTCCTTAAAGCCTGCACGCCGGCAGCCGCCATGGCCGCCCGGGCGCGGGCATGCCTGTTTTTTATGTTTTTGCTTGAGGTAACCATGATTAACGCAGTCATCGCCGCGGTCGGCACCATGCTGGTGCTCAGCCTGTCCCGCGTGCATGTGGTCATCGCCATTATTGTCGGCGCCCTGGTGGGCGGCTTGACCGGTGGCCTGGGCATCGACGCCACACTCAAAGCCTTCAACGGCGGCTTGGGCGGCGGTGCGACCGTGGCGCTTTCCTACGCATTGCTCGGCGCTTTCGCCGTGGCAATTGCCAAATCCGGCCTGGCCCATGCCCTGGCAGACAAGGCGCTGATCTTGGTCGATCGCCAGGAAGCCACCGGCGGTAGCCACGTCAAATGGCTGCTGATCGGCCTGTTGTGGGTGGTGGCGATTGCTTCGCAGAACATCCTGCCAATTCATATCGCGTTTATCCCGCTGCTGGTACCGCCGCTGCTTTACGTGTTGACCAAGCTGCAACTGGACCGCCGCCTGATTGCTTGTGTGATGACCTTTGGCCTGATCACGCCGTATATGTTTCTGCCGGTGGGCTTTGGCAATATTTTCCTCAACCAAATCCTGCTGGCCAACGTGGCCAAGAGCGGCGTGGACATCAGTCAGGTCAACGTGACCCATGCCATGGGGTTGCCCGCGCTGGGCATGGTGGTCGGGTTGCTGGTGGCGGTGTTTATCAGCTACCGCAAAAAACGCGTGTATGACCTGGAAAAAATCGAGCGGGTCGAGCAAGTGGCGGTGCAGTACAACCCGCTGACCTTGCTGGTGGCCGGGCTGGCGATTGCTTCGGCGTTCATCATTCAGCTGTGGCTGGATTCGATGATTATCGGCGCCCTGGCCGGGTTTCTGATTTTCTCGGTGTCGGGCATTGTGCGGTGGCGTGAAACCGATGATCTGTTTACCGAAGGCATGAAGATGATGGCGATGATCGGTTTCATCATGATCGCCTCGTCGGGGTTTGCCGAGGTGCTCAAGGCCACCGGTGATGTGCGTTCGCTGGTGGAGACTTCGGCGGCGTTTATCGGCCATAGCCGTGGTGTGGGCGCGTTGTTGATGTTGTTGGTGGGGTTGCTGGTGACCATGGGGATTGGTTCGTCGTTTTCCACGGTGCCGATTCTGGCGGCGATTTTTGTGCCGCTGTGTGTGCAACTGGGGTTCAGCCCGCTGGCGATTGTGTGCATTGTCGGTACGGCCGGGGCGTTGGGGGATGCGGGGTCGCCAGCGTCGGACTCGACCCTTGGGCCTACTTCGGGGCTGAATATTGATGGGCAGCATCACCATATCTGGGACACGGTGGTGCCGACGTTTTTGCATTACAACATTCCGTTGTTGGTGTTTGGTTGGTTGGCTGCTATGACGCTTTGATGGGGCGCTGTTTTGGTGGGGGCGGTTTTTGTGAATATCCGTTGCTGCGGTTATGGCTGATATGGGTTCCGCTCTTACAGCGGCTCACTTTTGGTGGAGCGCAAAAGTAAGCAAAACGCTCTTGCCCCTCCACTCGGCACCTCGCTTAGGCTCGGTGTGCCCGCACTCCGGCTTGAATCCGTGGGCCG
>NZ_JBARTQ010000260.1:0-6705 GCF_049645325.1 Pseudomonas sp.
CGGCCCACGGATTCAAGCCGGAGTGAGGGCACACCGAGCCTAAGCGAGGTGCCGAGTGGAGGGGCAAGAGCGTTTTGCTTACTTTTGCGCTCCACCAAAAGTGAGCCGCTGTAAGAGCGGAACCCATCTCAGCCCTCACCCAAATAACGGATAAACACCCACCTCAAATCCCCCGATACCTCTCATTCAACGCATACAAAATCGCACACGTCTCCCCATCCAGAACCCCACAATAATCCCGCGCCCGAAAGTGCATCTGAAACGCCCGAGTCCGTTGCTCAAACGCCTCACGGTTCCACGCCGGCCTATACCCATACCGCTGAAACGCCCGCTCCACCTCCACCTCCGGCGGCAACCCGAGGCAAAACCGTCGCTGATACATCGCCCGTGTGCCCTCGTCAAACCAGGCCCCCACCCCGGCCTCATGCAAACACCGCCACGGCAGCCGAGGCCCCGGATCACGCTTGCGCCAATACGCCACGTCCGAATGGCCAAGAATGTCGGTCGGCCCAATCTGCGGGTACCGCCCCAGCACATCGCGCACCAACGCAACCAGCCCCTCGACCTGCGCCTGCCCATACGCCGGAAACGTAAACACCCCGGCATCATCGCGCGCCAGGTTGACGATCTCGATGCCAATCGAGCGGCTGTTGAGGTTATCCCGGCCACCCCAATGGCTCACCCCGGCATGCCAGGCACGCTTGCCTTCGTCCACCAGCCGAAACACCCGCAACGCGTCATACCCACGGGCCAGGTAGCCAGGCTCGTCAGGATCAGGCAGTAGATAGTGCGCACTGACGCCGTGTCGGGTCAGGGTGTGCAGCGAGGATGCAAACGGTGCGGCGGTGTAATGCAGGATCACCTGCTGCACCGGCTCGCCGTTGCGTTCGTTGAAGTCCTGGGCTGGAAAACTGTTATCGATCACCCACATAAACGCTGTCCTTTTCAATTCAGGCCGAGTCATTCGGCCTGTTCAAGCGCAAAAAAATTACCGCCATCCTGAGGGGATGATTCTCAGGAGGGCGGTAACTATTTGGCACCTGGAAAAGGCATCAGCGTCGCAGCGGCATCCCCAGCTCAACCCGCAGGCCGTCCGGCTGGCTGTCGAATTTCAATGAGCACGAGCAACGCTGGACGATCGCTTGGACAATCGCCAACCCAAGCCCACAGCCCTCGCTGCTGCCATTGCGCCAGAAACGTTGGGTCAGGTATTGCAGGTCTTCGCTGGAGATCTGCTTGCCATGGTCGCGCACGCGGAACACCACGTTGTCGATGCCGGTGAACACACTCAGCTCCACCCGTGTATTCGCCGGGGTATGGCGCAAGGCGTTATCCAGCAGGTTGCGCAGGGCCGCGACGGCCAGGCCCACCGGCATTTCCACCGGGGTCCCGGAAACGTTGGCCGGCAGGATCAGGTCGATACGTGAATTGTCACCGGCATTCGCGTCCTGAATCGCCAACCTCGCCACCTGCTCGGCGCTGGAGTGCATGCCGTCATCAAACGACAGGTTGCCCTCCACCCGCGCCAGCAACAGTAATTGCTCCAGGGTACGGTGCAGGCGGTCGGCGCCTTCTTCGGCGTGGGCCAGGGACTGGTCGCGGGCGGCACCGTCGGTCATGCGCGCCACTTGCAGGTGGGTCTTGATCGCGGTCAACGGGCTGCGCAGCTCATGGGCCGCGTCGCCGGTCAGACGGCGCTCACGCTCGATGGTCTTGGCGATGCGCTGCAACAGTTGGTTCTGGGTGTCGAGCAGCGGTTTCAGCTCGCTCGGCAGCGGATGAATCTGCAGCGGTTCGAGCGAATCGGCGCTGCGGCGCATCAACGCATCGCGCATGCGGTTGAGCGGCACCAGGCTTTGGCCGATGCCCAGCCACAGCAGGCACAGGCAACCCAGCAACGCCACGCCCACCGGCACCGACGCCGCCAACAGGATCGACAGGTTCAGCGCCTCACGCTCCACTTGGCGGTCGGCCGTCGTAATCAGCAGGTCGCCACGGGACAGGGTGAAACTGCGCCAGCCCACGCCGTCGATGACCTGGTCGCGAAAGCCACTTTTGCGCGACTCCAGGCCTTCATCCGGGGTGGTGTGGCTGCGCGCCAGGATTTCCCCGCGCAAGGAGCTGACCTGACAGGCCATGCCGCCCGGCACATCCAGTTGCCCGGTGCGCAAATGCGTGCCGCCACTCACGCTGGCCAGGCCCGGCATCTGTTCGGTCAGGCCGGCCACCATGCGCGCCGACGCCACCAGGCGCTGGTCGAGGGAAAACATCATCTGGTTGCGCAAATCGTTGAGCATCCAGGCCGCTGCCAGCACCCAGATCAGCACAAAAGCGGCGCCCAGCTTGAACGTCAGGCGCAGGCGCAAACTCATCACGAAGCGTTTTCTCCTTCAGCAGCCGGCCCACCATCGGCCGTGCCCAGGCGATACCCGAGGCCGCGCACGGTCTCGACGATACCGTTGCCCAATTTGCGCCGCAGGTGGTGGATGTGCACATTGAGGGCGTTGCTTTCCAGTTCGTCGTTAAAGCCGTAGACGCTGTCCTTGAGCTGTTCGCTGGACAGCACGCGGCCCTTGTTGTGCAACAGCGCCTGCAACAAGGCTTGTTCGCGCCGGGAAAGGTCCACCGGCTGGCCCGCCAGAAAGGTTTCGCGACTGCTGGGGTCGTAAGCCAACGGGCCGTGTTCGATCAGGTTGACCCTGCGCCCCGCCACCCGCCGTAGCAGGGTTTGCAGGCGCGCGGCGAGCTCACGCAAGTCGAAGGGTTTGAGCAGGTAGTCGTCGGCACCGGCTTGCAGGCCGTCGACACGGTTGGTCACCGAGTCCCGCGCAGTGAGGATCAGCACCGGGATTTCCAGGCCCTGGCTGCGCTGTTGCTGCAGCAGCTTGAGGCCGTCTTCGTCAGGCAAACCGAGGTCGAGCACCATGATGTCGAACGTGGCAGCCTTGAGCATCGCCCGCGCGGCGGCGGCCGTGGCCACGCGCTCGACGGTAAAGCCCTGGGCGCCGAGCCCGGCGACGATACCGCTGGCGATCAGTTCATCGTCTTCACAGACCAGTACGTGCATGGTTAACCCTTCATGAAAGATGGGGAAATTAAAGGTGCCGCAGATTAAGCGCGGATTATGCCGCTAAAACCTGCACGCACCCTCTAGAATAGCCGCGGTTAATCATCGGTTAATCAACGCCACACATTGTGTCCTCACTTGCATCGAACTAAGGCTTGACCATGCGGCATCTGTTTACCTTTCTGCTGGTGTTGTTCGCAGGGTTTGCCCAGGCTGCGCCGGGCAATCCCTTTGAGACCAAACCCGATTTCCTCCCGGTGGGCAAAGCCTTCACGTTTACCTCCGAGCGTCTTGAAAGTGGCGAAACCCAGCTGTATTGGCAGATTGCCGACGGATATTACCTTTACCAGCAGCGCCTGAAGTTCGACGGCCTCGCCGAAAAGCCTGCCTTGCCGCAAGGCGAAGCCCATAGCGATGAGTTCTTCGGCGAGCAGCAAGTGTACCGCCAGGGCCTGGAAGTGAAGATCCCCGCGGGTGCCACCGGCCAGGTCAAGCTGGGCTGGCAGGGCTGCGCCGACGCTGGCCTGTGCTACCCGCCGCAGTCGATCACCGTCGACCTGGGCGGTAACCCGGCCGTCGCCGCCACCGCACAAGCCCAGGACCAAAGCCTGGCCAGCGGCCTGCAACAGCGCAGCCTGGGTTGGAGCCTGCTGGTGTTCTTTGGTTTGGGCCTGCTGCTGGCGTTCGCCCCGTGCTCACTGCCGATGCTGCCGATTCTCGCCGGCCTGGTGGTGGGCAGTGGCGCCAGCCCGCGTCGCGGTTTTGCCCTCGCCAGCAGCTATGTGGTGTGCATGGCGTTGGTGTACGCGGCGCTCGGCGTATTGGCCGCACTGCTCGGCAGCAACCTCGCCGCGTTGCTGCAAACCCCGTGGATCCTGGGCAGTTTCGCTGCGCTGTTCGTGGTCCTCGCGCTGCCGATGTTCGGCTTCTTTGAACTGCAATTGCCGGCCTTCCTGCGCGATCGCCTGGACACGGTCAGCCGCCAGCAAAGCGGCGGCAGCCTGGTCGGCGCCGGCGTTCTCGGCGCCTTGTCCGGCCTTTTGGTCGGCCCGTGCATGACCGCGCCGCTGGCCGGCGCGCTGCTCTATATCGCGCAAAGCGGCAACGCGCTGCACGGCGGTTTGATCCTGTTCGCCATGGGCATCGGCATCGGTATTCCGCTGCTGTTGCTGGTGACCGTGGGTAACCGCTTCCTGCCCAAGCCGGGCACCTGGATGAACGTACTCAAGGGCGTCTTCGGCTTCCTGTTCCTCGGCACCGCCGTGTTGATGCTTCGCCCGGTGGTCGGCGAAAGCCTGTGGCTTGGCTTGTGGGGTGCATTGGCGCTGGTGATGGCTTACTGCGGCTGGACGCTGGCCCGCGAATACGGCCTGGCAGCCAAGGTGTTCGGCGCCGGCTCCCTGGTGCTGGGCCTGTGGGGCGCGGTGTTGGTGGTGGGCGCAGCCGGTGGCAGCGACGACCTGTGGCAACCGTTGAAGGTCTACAGCGGGTCAACGGTTGCCGCGGCACCGAGCGCCCACGACGCCTTCATGACAATCAACGACCCGAGCGTGCTGCAAAGCCAGCTCGACAGCGCCAAGGCCCAGGGCCAATGGGTGCTGGTGGACTACTACGCCGACTGGTGTGTGTCGTGCAAGATCATGGAAAAACAGGTGTTCGGCCAGCCTGAAGTGATGGCCGCGCTCAAAGACGTGCGCCTGCTACGCCTGGACGTCACCGCCGACAACGCCGCCAGCCGCGCGCTGCTCGGCCGCTACAAAGTACCGGGGCCGCCAAGCTTCGTGTGGATCGGCCCGGACGGCGAAGAACGCCGTGCCCAACGCATCACCGGCGAAGTGGATGCCGCCGCCTTCCTGCAACGCTGGACGCAAACCCGGGACGCCCACTGATGCTGACCCTGACCATCGGCACCTTCGCCATCGCCCTGAATCACATCCTGCTGATCGGCGCGCTGATTCTCGCTACCCTGGTGGGTTGGCGCGTGGCCAAGCGTGGCGGTGAAAATCCGGAATCGGTGCTGTTCAGCCTGTTCCTGCTGGGCATGCTGGTGGCGCGCATCAGCTTCGTATTGATGTATTGGAATGATTACCGCCACGACCCCTTGCAGATGGTCGACCTGCGCGACGGCGGTTTTCTCGCCTGGCCCGGGGTGATCGCTCTGCTGCTCGGGGCCCTGTTGTATGGCTGGCGCCGCCCGGCCCTGCGCACGCCACTCGGCGCCGGGGTGGTCACCGGATTGGTGTTCTGGGGGCTGACCAGTTTGTCCCTGAGCCTGTATGACAAGGGTGCACAACTGCCGGATATCACCCTGCGCAACGCCAACGGCGACGTGGTGCAACTGGCCGATTACAAAGGCGGCCCCTTGGTGATCAACCTCTGGGCCACCTGGTGCCCGCCGTGCCGCCGGGAAATGCCGGTGCTGGAGCGTGCGCAACATCAACGGCCCGACGTGACCTTCCTGTTCGTCAACCAGGCCGAAAGCATGCAGAGCGTCAGCACCTTCCTTGCGACCCAGGGCCTGACCCTCGACAACGTTTTGTTTGACGCCAGTGGCCGCCTCGGCCAGGCCGTGGGCTCCATGGCGTTGCCAACCACCCTGTTCTACCAAGCCGATGGGCGCCTGATCAACAGCCACCTGGGTGAACTGTCCCAAGCCAGCCTGGCCCGGGCGATGGAACCCTTCGACACTGTCCCTGCCGCTACAAGGAAACCGACATGCCAAGCCTCCGCCACCTGCTGACCCTGCTGCCGCTGACGCTTGCGGCCACCCTGGCCCAGGCCGAAGACTGGCCGGCGCCGATCAAACAGATCGAGGCCAAAGGCGCCAAGATCCTCGGCAAATTCGACGCCCCGAGTGGGCTCACAGGTTACGCCGCGCAGTACCAGAACCGGGGCATGGCCCTGTACCTGACCGCTGACGGCAAGAGCGTGCTTGCCGGCAATTTGTACGACGCCCAGGGCAATGACCTGAGCAGCGCGCCGCTGGAAAAGCTGGTGTATGCGCCGATGTCCAAGGAAGTCTGGGCGAAGATGGAACACAGCAATTGGATTCAGGACGGCGATAAAAACGCGCCGCGTATCGTCTATTTGTTCAGTGACCCGAATTGCCCGTATTGCAATATGTTCTGGGAACAGGCGCGGCCTTGGGTCAAAGCCGGCAAGGTGCAGTTGCGTCACATCATGGTCGGCATTATCCGCGAAGACAGCCCGGGCAAGTCGGCTGCCTTGTTCGCAGCCCAGGATCCGCAGAAGGCTCTCGAAGAACACGAAGCCGCGGGCAAAGGCAGCAAGTTGCAGGCGCTGGACAAGATTCCGGCGGACATCGAGGCCAAGCTTGATGCCAATATGAAGTTGATGGAAGAGCTGGAATTGTCGGCCACCCCGGCGATTTTTTATCTGGATGACAAGGGTGGGTTGCAGCAGCAGCAAGGGGCGCCTTCGCCTGAGAAGTTGGCCAAGATTCTTGGGCCTAAGTGAGTGGACGTGGTTTTTGTGGTTGAGTTGAGTACATATCCGTTTTTGCGGTTATGGCCTCTATAGGTTCCGCCCTTACGGCGGCTCACTTTTGATAGAGCGCAAAAGTAAGCAAAACGCTCTTGCCCCTCCACTCGGTGCCTCGCCTAGGCTCGGCATGCCCG
>NZ_JBARTQ010000261.1:0-5072 GCF_049645325.1 Pseudomonas sp.
TTGGCTGACACACCGCCTTCGCGAGCAAGCCCGCTCCCACAGGGGGATTACTTCTTCTGGAGATTGGGTTACCAGAACCGCTGCTGGGTCAGCCGGCTCCACCAGGTCAGCAACACCCGGTCCACCGAACCGCTGGCTGCCAGGCCCACACGTTCCTGCAGGCTTTTACGCTCGGCATAGTGCAAGTGGAACACCTCGGCGGTCTTGGCCTTGGTGGCCAGGTATTCGTCGCTGGTTTGCAGTTCATCGACCAATTGTTTGTCGAGGGCTGCAACACCCAGCCACACTTCTCCGGTCGCCACGTCATCAATCGCCAGCTGCGGGCGGTAACGCGAGACGAAGTTCTTGAACAGTTGGTGCGTGATGTCCAGGTCTTCCTGGAATTTCTCACGGCCCTTCTCGGTGTTTTCGCCAAACACCGTAAGGGTGCGTTTGTACTCACCGGCGGTCAGCACTTCGAAGTCGATGTCGTGCTTTTTCAGCAGGCGGTTGACGTTCGGCAACTGCGCCACCACGCCGATGGAGCCGAGGATGGCGAACGGTGCGCTGATGATCTTCTCGCCGATGCACGCCATCATGTAGCCGCCGCTGGCTGCAACCTTGTCGATGCACACGGTCAACGGCACGCCCGCCTGGCGGATACGCGCCAGTTGCGAAGAGGCTAGGCCGTAGCTGTGGACCATACCGCCGCCGCTTTCGAGGCGCAGTACCACTTCGTCCTTGGGTGTGGCCAGGCTCAGCAAGGCGGTGATTTCGTGGCGCAGGCTTTCAGTGGCCGAGGCCTTGATGTCGCCGTCGAAGTCCAGCACGAACACCCGTGGTTTGGCCTCGGGTTTCTTCTTACCTTTTTTCTTTTCGGTTTTGCTCTCGGATTTACGCAGGGCCTTGAGCTGGTCTTTATCGAGCAGGCTCGACTCCAGGCGCTCACGCAGGCCTTTGTAGAAATCATTGAGCTTGCTGACCTGCAATTGGCCGGCAGATTTGCGACGGCCTTTGCTGCGCATGGCCGCGAAGCTGATCAGAACCACCAGAATAGCGACCACCAGGGTGACGGTCTTCGCCAGAAAACTCGCGTATTCGGCCAGAAAATCCATGTTGCTCCTTACAAGTACAGTGCGCAGGGCGCGGATTGGCCCAGCATACCGACGGCACAGCGTTCGAGCCAGTGCTCAAACCGCCACCAGGCAGCCTCCAACGCACTTTTAAAACAAGCGTATGTTTTTTCATTGACAGCGTGAAGGCATCCTCATAACCTCGCCAGACTTTCAACGTACCGGGAAAACGGACGTGGGCAGCATCTATCTGATTCGACATGGCCAAGCCTCCTTCGGTGCAGACGACTATGACGTCCTGTCGCCCGTCGGCGTGGAACAGGCGCAAGTGCTCGGTCGCCACCTGGCTGACCTGGGCCTGACGTTCGACCGCTGCATTGCCGGCGATCTGCGTCGCCAGCAGCACACCGCCAGCGCCACCTTCGATCAATACCGTGCCCTCGGACTGCCGGTGCCCGCGCTTGAAGTCGACAGCGCCTTCAACGAATTCGACGCCGAAGCGATCATCCGCGCCCTGCTCCCCGACCTGCTCGGCACTGAACCTCATGCGGTGGAAGTCTTGCGCAACGGCGCGCAGAACCGCAGCGAATTCCAGCGCATCTTCGCCCTGATCATCGAGCGCTGGCTGGCCGGCACTTATGATCCGCCTGGATTGGAAAGCTGGCTGGGGTTTGTCGAGCGCGTACAAGGTGGTTTGCAGCGCATTCTTGAAGCCGCCGACAACACCGACAAGATCGCCGTATTTACCTCCGGCGGCACCATCACCGCCCTGCTCCACCTGCTGACCCGAATGCCTGCCGCGCAGGCCTTCGAACTGAACTGGCAAATTGTTAACACCTCGCTCAACCAGCTGAAATTCCGCGGTCGCGAGGTGGCACTGGCTTCCTTCAACAGCCATACCCACTTGCAACTGTTGAAGGCGCCGCAGCTCATCACTTTCCGATGAATTGCGGCCAACCGTGACCCACCAGGTCACTGGACTCACCCATAAAGGATCGAAACCATGACTGACGTAGCCAAAGCTGTAGAAGCAATGAAAGCCAAATTCAACCCGGCCGCCGCTGACGGTCTGGACCTGGTGTTCGGTTTCCGTATCGACGACACCCAGAACTTCTCGCTGGTGGTCAAGAACAACACCTGCGAACTGCTGGAAGGCGAAAACCCTGACGCCCAAGTGACGCTGGTCATGGACGGCGACACCATGAAAGGCATCGTCGACGGTTCCACCGACGGCATGCAGGCGTTCATGGGCGGCAAACTGCGCACTGAAGGCGACATGATGCTGGCCATGAAGCTGAGCGAGCTGTTCCCGGCCTGATAAGACCGCACTCAAAAAAATCCCGCCTTCCGGCGGGATTTTTCATTCAGCGTGCCTCACGCTCAACGGGTGCCTGCGTTATCCATCTCTTCAAATGTGTCCATATACACGGGGTCATTCCCATCGTTTTCACGAATGACACGCCCTTCGTACTCGGCAGTGATGTCACCCGTATTGACGTCCAGACCAATCATGATCACCAGCTTGTGCTTGCCCACTTGCAAGTACATATCGTAGAGGTCCTTGGGCTCGTCAGGCACGACAAAATAGCTGAAGGTGTAACGCACCCGACCTGTCAATACGGGCCACTGTGCTTCAAATGTACGGGTATCGAGGGATGAATCAACATTGGTGATACCGCGCAGCGCGGCCTCTACCAGCTTGTCATTATCCTTGGCCGTGAAAACCACTGGATGAACGCGAGTCATCGACCGCATCGGGCTGGGAATGATATCCGTCTCAAGACGGTACATGCCATTGCTGAACCATTTCGTCGCATCGAACGTGTCATCACCTTTCGGGCAATTACTGCAATGCATCATCAAGGGCGCCGCAGCACCCTCACGGGAATACAAGGACGTGAAGAAAATACTGGTGGTAATCAGCAAGGCACCCAAGAGGCCCGCATTGCTGAACCGTGTGACGACATTCGCCATTGCCTACATCCTTGTCTGAGGGGGCCGCGAATTTACCCGACTCAAGCCTTGGACGGAACACTCAATAGCAACGCCAACCACGCGCTCCACCCCGCCATTGATACACCGAGGTGTCTGAATCGCAGCGGTGCGGCGACCCGACAAGCCAGCTCCCGCAAGTTGATCTCAGGCGCCCCGTTAACCACGATGGCCGCACGCCGAGCCACAGCGAGGTGCCGAGTGGAGGGGCAAGAGCGTTTTGGTTACTTTTGACTGGGCCGGCATTCCGGCTCCACCAAAAGTGAGCCGCTGTAAGAGCGGAACCCATCTCAGCCATCACTCCAATAACGGATATACCCCCCTCCAAAACCAAAAAAAGGCGCAACCCTCACGGATCACGCCTCCTTCAAAACCAAAAAACTATCAGCTACCCAACGCCTTGGACGCCAACCAGAACAACCCGGCGGACAATCCTACGGTCGCCGGCAAGGTCAACACCCACGCCATCAGAATGGTCTTCACCGTCCCACCCTGCAGGCCGCTTTTGTTGGCGACCATGGTCCCGGCAACACCCGAAGACAACACGTGCGTCGTGGAAACCGGCAAGCTGAAGATGTTGGCCAAGCCAATCATGCTCGCCGTGGTGATCTGTGCCGACATACCCTGGGCATAGGTCATGCCCTGCTTGCCGATCTTCTCACCGATGGTCAGTACCACACGCTTCCAGCCCACCATGGTGCCCAGGCCCAAGGCCAGTGCGACCGCGAGGATCACCCAGAACGGTGCGTATTCGGTGGTGGCGGTCAGGTCTTTGCGCAGCTTGTCGAGGTCGGACTTCTCACGCGCATCCAGGCCCGGCAGCTTGCCGACTTTCTTCGCGGTGTCGTCCAGGCAGAGCAGGTAACGACGCACTTCAATACGGTGCTCGGCCGTCAACGAGTGGTAATCGGAGACGCCTTTCAAGGTCTCCATCAACGCGCTGATGGTCGGCTCGGTCTGCTGCGGGTTGCACTGGAACTTGCCCGGCAGGTCGTCCTTCACACTTTTACCCAGTGCCAGGAATTCGCCGAGCGTGGCGTTGTTGCGTTCGTAGAACTGGCTCAAATGCACGGTGGCGTCGCGGGTACGTTCGATCTGGTAAGTGGTGCTGCCCAGGTCGAGTACGAACTGCGCCGGCACAATACCGATCAGCACCAGCATGATCAGGCCGATACCTTTCTGGCCATCGTTGGAGCCGTGCACGAAGCTCACGGCCATCGCGGAGATCACCAGGACCAGGCGATTCCAGAACGGCGGGTGCTTCTTGTCGTCGAGCTTGCGGCGCTGGTCTGGCGTCTTGTGCATCTTCGACAGCGGGCGCCACCATTTCAGGCCAAGCAGCACAAGGGCTGCGACCAGGAAGCCGGCCATCGGCGAGAACACCAGGGAGGCGCCGATATCGATCGCTTTCTGCCAGTTCACACCGTCAGCCAGCGGGATGTCGTTGATCAAGGCATTGGCCAGGCCGACACCGAGGATCGAGCCGATCAGGGTGTGGGAGCTGGAGGCCGGGATACCGAAGTACCAGGTGCCCAGGTTCCAGGTGATCGCCGCCGCCAATAACGAGAAGACCATTGCCAGGCCATGGCCGGTGTTCACATTGATCAGCAATTCCACCGGCAGCAAATGCACGATGGCGTAGGCGACACCGACACCACCGAGCAACACGCCGAGGAAGTTGAACACCCCGGAGAAGAACACGGCCAGGTGCGGCGGCATGGCTTTGGTATAGATGACTGTGGCCACCGCGTTAGCGGTGTCATGAAAGCCATTGATGAACTCGAAGGCGAGGACAAAGGCCAGGGCGAGCAACAGGCTCACTAGAACCCAAGCATCCAGTCCGCTGAATAAATCGATCATGAAGGTTTTCTGACCCGGTCGTAAGGGGGCGCGATTATGCCAGAAAACCTCAGTAATCGATGCACTAGCTGCTCATCGGTAACAATCTTCATTGGAAGACCACGGCGCAGGCGGGTGTATCCCAGGGTTTCCGGGGCTTTGGCAAGTCTTTGATTTATAACGCGCGGG
>NZ_JBARTQ010000262.1:0-5918 GCF_049645325.1 Pseudomonas sp.
CACCGCATTCGCGAGCAAGCCCGCTCCCACATTTGGATCTTCATCAGGCTCAGATACTGCGCAGGCGCTTGCGCTGCAAGGTCTGGCTCGGCGATTCATCAAACAGCTTTCGGTATTCGGCCGAGAACCTTCCTAAATGAGTGAAGCCCCAGCCCAGGGCAATTTCGGAAATGGTACGCGTAGAGCCGTGTTCAAGCATTTCCTGACGCACGCCCCCCAGCCGGTACTTCTTCAAATACGCCATGGGCGACAGCGCAAAGTATTTGCGAAAGGCATCGAACAGCTTGAACCGCGACACGCCGGCCGCCACCTCCAGGTCTTCCAGGTGCACGTCCTCACGGGCGTTGTCGTGGATGTACTGGCGCGCCCGGATCAAGTAATGCGGCAGCTTCACGCCCAGCACATCGCGCAATTCTTCCGAATAGTTATTCGGCTGGGCCAGGATCAAGCCCTTGATCAGCGAGCTTTCCAGATCACGGGTAAACGCCGCCTGCTCGTACAACTCGCTGCTGCGTTCGAGTTCGGCAATGAAATACCGCGCCATGCGCCACCACGACGCCGAAGCGCCGTCTACCGCGTCCATCACCGACTCAAAACGCAGCGGCGCTTGAATCGGCCGTTGCAGCAAACCTTCCAGGGATTCGCTCATCGCCGCCCGCGTAATCACCACCTGCAACTTGCGGCAATCACCGGAAATCGCCAGCACCTGATGCTCGTTCGGTGAAATGATCACGCCCTGGTCACGATTTGAACTCAGGCGCTCACCGTTCTTGCTCAGCTCCTGCTCGCCCACCAGCGGCAGGCTCAGGCTGTAGCTGCTGAAATGCTCGGCGTCTTCGATGTCGATGGTCACATCGGTGCCGTATTCGATCACGCCCAGGGTGGTGGCGCGCGACTTGAACACATTGGCGCTGTGGTGAAACCGCAGGCGTTCGGGCGTGGACGTCGCCAGGCGATGCGGGCCGCAGATGCCCGACATCCAGCTGCAAGCGCCTTCAAGGTCGTAGCGTTGAATATGGATATCGCGTGTTTGGCTGCTCATCAGGGTGCACCCACGGCGGTTAGGCGGTTGCGCGCTCTGGCGGCGCGTCGTTGGGGTTAGACAGCAAGTTCTACGCCACGCCAGCCCGATTGCAACTGGGTGGATAGCAACAGCCGACTAAGTGGATAAGCCACCACGTTTTATGACCATTGCCTGGCAAGACAGTAGCGCATGGCGTCACCCCCGCGCACCGAACTGGGTATTTGCCGCCCAATTATCCGGCCCAGGTTCCCCGACTAAGCGGATAGCCCGCGCCCTGCCCCGCTGCCTCTAATGGCCCACCGATTAGCCCCGATCAAAAAGGTGCCTCCCATGAGTGGTGCAAAAAGCATTGAGCAGTGGAAAACGTTTATCGAAGGGTGCCTGGATTTTCGCCCCGCCGACGAAGTGTTTCGCATTGCACGCGACATGTTCACCGAGCCGGAACTGTTCGACCTGGAGATGGAACTGATCTTCGAAAAGAACTGGATCTACGCCTGCCATGAAAGCGAACTGGCGAATAAACACGACTTCGTGACGATGCGCGCCGGGCGCCAGCCGATGATCATCACCCGCGACGGCGAGGGCCAGCTCAATGCGCTGATCAACGCCTGCCAGCACCGCGGCACCACGCTGACCCGGGTCGGCAAGGGCAACCAGTCCACCTTCACCTGCCCGTTCCACGCCTGGTGCTACAAAAGTGACGGCCGACTGGTGAAGGTCAAGGCACCCGGCGAATACCCCGAAGGCTTCGACAAAGCCACCCGCGGCCTGAAAAAGGCGCGCATCGAAAGCTACAAGGGCTTTGTGTTTATCAGCCTGGACGTCAACGGCACCGACAGCCTGCAAGACTTCCTCGGCGACGCCACTGTGTTCTTCGACATGATGGTCGCCCAGTCCGCCACCGGTGAACTGGAAGTGCTGCCGGGCAAATCCGCTTACACCTACGACGGCAACTGGAAGCTGCAGAACGAAAACGGCCTGGACGGTTATCACGTCAGCACCGTGCACTACAACTACGTGGCCACGGTGCAGCATCGCCAGCAGGTGAACACCGAGAACGGCACGGGCTCAGGCACCACGCTGGACTACAGCAAGCTCGGCGCCGGCGACGCGAATACCGATGACGGCTGGTTCGCCTTCAACAATGGCCACAGCCTGTTGTTCAGCGACATGCCCAACCCGACCGTGCGTTCCGGCTACGCCACCATCATGCCGCGCCTGGTCGAAGAACATGGCCAGCCCAAGGCCGAATGGATGATGCACCGCCTGCGCAACCTGAATATCTACCCGAGCCTGTTCTTTCTCGACCAGATCAGCTCGCAGCTGCGCATCATCCGCCCCATCGCGTGGAACAAGACCGAGATCATCAGCCAGTGCCTGGGGGTGAAAAACGAGTCCGACGCCGACCGCGAAAACCGCATTCGCCAGTTCGAGGACTTCTTCAACGTCTCCGGCATGGGCACGCCGGATGACCTGGTGGAGTTCCGCGAAGCCCAACGCGGTTTTCAGGGCCGCCTGGAACGCTGGAGCGATATCTCACGCGGCAGCCACCGCTGGGAAACCGGGCCCACGCCTAACAGTGAAGCCATCGGCATTCAACCGGCCATGACCGGCACCGAGTTCACCCATGAAGGCCTCTACGTGAACCAGCACCGCAACTGGCAGCAATTCCTGCTCAAGGGCCTGGATCAGCAAGCGCTGAAACTGCGGGAGGTGAAGTGATGAATGCGCAATTGCAGAACCAGATCGAGCAGTTTTTCTACCGCAAATCCGAACTGTGCGACGCCCAGGACTGGGACGCCTATGTGCAGCTGTTCGACCCGCAGAGTGAATTCCACCTGCCGCAATGGGACTCGGAGCACGTCTACACCCGCGACCCCAAGCGCGAGATGTCGCTGATCTACTACGCCAACCGTTCGGGCCTGGAAGACCGCGTGTTCCGTCTGCGCACCGGCAAGGCGGCGTCGGCCACACCGATGCCGCGCACCTTGCACCTGATCAACAACGTGCGCATTGCCGAAAAGGAGCACGCCACGCTGGAGGTGCGGCTGAACTGGCACACGCTGTTCTATCGCCTGGCCACCTCGGAGCAGTTTTACGGGCACGCCACTTACAGCCTCAAACCGCATGGCGACAGTTGGCTGATCACCCGTAAACACGCGTTGCTGCTCAACGACACGATCAATTCGGTGCTGGATTTCTACCACCTGTAACTGCAGAAATTTGGCGCTATTGAGCTTTTGTGGTGAGCGGGCTTTGTGTCGCCCATCAACTCGCACGCGTGGAGAGCAATCATATGAATCACAAAGTGGCCTTCAGTTTTGCCGACGGCAAGACCCTGTTTTTCCCGGTGGGTGCCAATGAAATCCTGCTGGATGCGGCGCTGCGCAATGGCATCAAGATTCCGCTGGACTGCCGCGAAGGCGTGTGTGGCACCTGCCAGGGCCGCTGCGAGTCCGGCGAGTACAGCCAGGATTATGTCGACGAAGAAGCCCTTTCAACACTCGACCTGCAACAACGCAAGATGCTCAGTTGCCAGACGCGTGTGAAGTCCGACGCGGCGTTCTACTTCGATTTTGATTCGAGCCTGTGCAATGCGCCGGGGCCGATTCAGGTGCGCGGCGCGGTCAGCGAAGTGGTGCAGGTGTCGGCCGGCACAGCGATCCTGCAGGTGCAGCTGGGCCAAGTGCTGGATTTTCTGCCCGGCCAATACGCCCGCCTGTCAGTGCCCGGTACAGACAGCTGGCGTTCCTACTCCTTCGCCAATCGCCCGGGCAATCAGCTGCAATTTCTGGTGCGCCTGCTGCCCGATGGGGTGATGAGCAACTACTTGCGCGAGCGTTGCCAGGTCGGAGACGAGGTGTTGATGGAGGCGCCGCTGGGTGCGTTTTACCTGCGCCACGTGACCAAGCCGTTGGTGCTGGTGGCGGGCGGCACGGGGCTTTCGGCCTTGCTGGGCATGCTCGATCAGTTGGTTGCCGACGGCTGCAACCAGCCGGTGCACCTGTATTACGGCGTACGCGGTGCCGAGGACTTGTGCGAAGCCGAACGCATCGCCGCCTATGCGTCGACAATCGCCGATTTCCGCTACACCGAAGTGCTGAGTGCACCCGCGCCCGAGTGGCCCGGCAAACGCGGCTACCTGACCGAGCATTTCGACCTGGCCGAATTGCGGGACAGATCGGCGGATATGTACCTGTGCGGTCCTCCGCCGATGGTCGAATCCATCCAGCAATGGCTGGCGGATCAGGCACTTGATGGCGTTCAGCTGTATTACGAAAAGTTTACGCAGAGTAATATCTGACCCCTCAGCAGTTCTGAGGGGCTGATGCGGCGTGCACTCAACCCTGAGAAAAACAAGTAGAAGGGAATGTTAATGGCGGATGACATGGTTAACCCGGTGGGCCTCAAGCGTGGCCTGAAAAACCGGCACATTCAGCTGATCGCCTTGGGAGGGGCGATTGGCACGGGGTTGTTCCTCGGCTCGGCCGGGGTACTCAAGTCGGCGGGGCCGTCGATGATCCTGGGCTACGCGATCGCCGGGTTTATCGCGTTCCTGATCATGCGCCAGCTCGGCGAGATGATCGTCGAAGAACCGGTGGCCGGCTCATTCAGCCACTTCGCGCACAAATACTGGGGCGGTTACGCAGGCTTCCTGGCGGGCTGGAACTACTGGGTGCTCTACGTGCTGGTGGGCATGGCCGAACTGACAGCCGTGGGCAAATACATCCAGTTCTGGTGGCCGGAGATCCCGACCTGGGTCAGCGCGCTGGTGTTCTTTGTCGCGGTCAACCTGATCAACACCCTGAACGTGAAGTTTTTCGGTGAAGCCGAATTCTGGTTTGCGATCATCAAAGTGGTGGCGATTGTCGGCATGATCGTGCTCGGCTGCTACCTGCTGTTCAGCGGCACCGGCGGCCCGCAAGCCAACATCAGCAACCTGTGGAGCCACGGCGGGTTCTTCCCGAATGGCGGCATGGGGCTGTTGATGTCGATGGCGTTCATCATGTTCTCGTTCGGTGGACTGGAGCTGGTGGGCATCACCGCCGCCGAGGCCAGCGAGCCGCGCAAAGTGATCCCCAAGGCGATCAATCAGGTGGTGTACCGCATCCTGATTTTCTACGTCGGCGCACTCACCGTGCTGCTGTCGCTGTACCCGTGGGACCAACTGCTGCAAACCCTCGGCGCTTCGGGCGATGCCTACAGCGGCAGCCCGTTTGTGCAGATCTTCTCGTTGATCGGCAACGACACCGCCGCGCACATCCTCAACTTCGTGGTGCTGACCGCGGCGCTGTCGGTGTACAACAGCGGCGTGTATTGCAACAGCCGTATGCTGTTCGGCCTGGCCGAGCAAGGCGATGCGCCGAAGTCACTGATGAAGCTGAACAAGCAAGGCGTGCCGATTCGGGCCCTGGCGATTTCGGCGCTGGTGACGATGCTGTGCGTGGTGGTCAACTACGTCGCGCCGCAAAGTGCCCTGGAGCTGCTGTTTGCGCTGGTGGTTGCCTCGCTGATGATCAACTGGGCGCTGATCAGCATCACCCACATCAAATTCCGCAAGGCCATGGGCGAGCAAGGCGTGACGCCGTCGTTCAAGACCTTCTGGTTCCCGTTCAGCAACTACCTGTGCCTGGCGTTCATGGTGATGATTGTCAGCGTGATGCTGGCGATACCGGGTATTCGCGAGTCGGTGTATGCGATGCCGGTGTGGGTGGGGATTATCTACATCGCTTATCGGATGCGAATCAGAAAGGGTAGCGCTGTAGTGAATGCACAGTGATCCCTGTGGGAGCCGGGCTTGCCCGCGATGGCGTTGTGTCAGCCACCGGGCGTGTTGGCTGACACACCACTATCGCAGGCAAGCCCGCTCCCACATTTTTTGATTGCATTCCAC
>NZ_JBARTQ010000263.1:0-17475 GCF_049645325.1 Pseudomonas sp.
GGGTGATCTGCTTCGATGAGTTCTTCGTCTCCGACATCACCGACGCCATGATCCTCGGCACCTTGATGGAAGAGCTGTTCAAAAATGGCGTGACCCTGGTCGCGACGTCGAACATCGTGCCCGACGGTTTGTACAAGGACGGCCTGCAACGCGCGCGCTTCCTGCCGGCCATTGCGCTGATCAAGCAGAACACCGAAATCGTCAACGTCGACAGCGGCGTCGACTACCGCCTGCGTCACCTGGAGCAAGCGGAGCTGTTCCACTTCCCGCTGAACGAAGCGGCGCATGAAAGCTTGAAAAAGAGCTTCCGCGCGCTGACGCCGGAATGCACCCAAGCGGTGGAAAACGACAAGTTGATGATCGAGAACCGCGAAATCATCGCGCTGCGTACCTGCGATGATGTGGCCTGGTTCGACTTCCGCGCCTTGTGCGACGGCCCGCGCAGCCAGAACGATTACATCGAGCTGGGCAAGATTTTCCATGCGGTGATCTTGAGTGGCGTGGAGCAGATGAGCGTCACCACCGACGACATCGCGCGCCGCTTTATCAACATGGTCGACGAGTTCTACGACCGTAACGTCAAGCTGATCATCTCGGCGGAAGTCGAGCTCAAGGACCTCTACACCGGCGGTCGCTTGAACTTCGAATTTCAGCGCACGCTGAGCCGTTTGCTCGAGATGCAATCCCACGAGTTCCTGTCGCGCGGCCACAAGCCGTAAGAACGCTGTAGATCAAATGTGGGAGCGGGCTTGCCCGCGAAGGCGCTGTGTCAGTCAACCAATCAGGTGACTGAACCACCGCTTTCGCGAGCAAGCCCGCTCCCACATTGGTGTGGGGTGACTGCAGAGCGATCATCTACCAGGCAACGGAGATCATCTGTGGGAGTCGGGCTTGCCCGCGATGGCGCTGGGTCAGTGACAGAGGCCTCCACTGATACACCGCTATCGCAGGCAAGCCAGCTCCCACATTGATGTGTGATTGCCTTAGGTCAGGCCGCCTGCTGAAACTGCTGGCGGTATTGGTTGGGCGACAGCTCGGTGTGCTGCCTGAACAGCCGCGCGAAGAAGCTCGCATCGTCGTAACCCACTTCGTAGCTGATGGTCTTGATGCTTTTGCGGCTGCCCGACAGCAGGCCCTTGGCCGTCTCGATGCGCAGGCGCTGCAGGTAATGCAGGGGCTTGTCGCCGGTGGCGGTCTGGAAGCGGCGCATGAAGTTGCGAATGCTCATGCCGTGTTCCCGGGCGACGTCTTCGAAGCGGAACTTGTCGGCAAAATGTTCTTCGAGCCAGTGCTGGATCTGCAGGATGATCACGTCCTGGTGCAGCTTCTGGCCGCCAAACCCGATGCGCCCCGGCGCGTAGCTGCGCTGCACTTCGTAGAGGATGTCGCGGGCCACCGCTTGGGCGATGTTGGCGCCGCAGAAGCGCTCGATCAGGTAGATGTAGAGGTCGCAGGCCGAGGTGGTGCCGCCGGCGCAGTACAGGTTGTCGGCGTCGGTGAGGTGCTTGTCTTCGTTGAGCTGGACCTTGGGGAAACGCTCGCTGAAGGCATTGAAGAAGCGCCAGTAAGTGGTCGCCTCCTTGCCGTCGAGCAGCCCGGCTTCGGCCAGCCAGAACACCCCGGTGGCCTCGCCGCACAGCACGGCGCCACGTGCGTGTTGTTCGCGCAACCACGGCAGCACTTGCGGGTAGCGGGTGCAGAGGGCGTCGAAGTCGTCCCAGAACGCGGGCAGCACGATGATGTCGGCGTTTTCCAAGCCGCCGTCCACCGGCATGATCACATCACTGAAGCTGCGCACCGATTGCCCGTCGGGGCTGACCAGGCGCGTTTCGAAGGCGGGCGTAAGGCCCTGGCCCAGCTGTTTGCCGTAGCGCAGGCTGGCGAGGTGGAAGAAATCCTTGGCTTGCATGAGGGTTGAAGCGAATACCCGATCAATGGCCAAAATGCTGACGCGCCGCAAGGGCGTGGAGATTTGGTTAGACATAATTTCATTTATTCTTATAGGGGAAAGTGGTCACCAGACGGCTGGATCGTCTTATTTTTTGTCGCATGTGTCCAGTGTCCCGTGACGCCTTCGCGGCATAGGCTCTGTGGGCTCGACCTTGTCCGACAATCCACGCAGGTGACCCATGATCCCCAGAACCTTGTTCAGCTCGGAGCACGAACTCTTTCGCGAGAGCGTGCGCACCTTCCTCGAAAAACACGCCGCGCCGTTCCATGGGCAGTGGGAAAAGCAGGGCTATGTCGACCGTGGGCTGTGGAGCAAGGCAGGGGAGGCGGGGATGCTGTGTTCCCATCTGCCGGAGGAATACGGCGGCCTGGGCGCGGACTTTTTGTACAGTGCGGTAGTGATCGAGGAGATTGGCCGACTGGGCTTCACCGGCATCGGTTTCTCGCTGCATTCGGACATTGTCGCGCCGTATATCCTGCATTACGGCAGCGAGGCGCTGAAGCACAAGTACCTGCCCAAATTGATCTCCGGCGAGATGGTCACGGCCATTGCGATGACCGAGCCGGGCGCCGGGTCCGACTTGCAAGGGGTGAAGACCACGGCGGTGCTGGACGGCGATGAGTATGTGATCAACGGCTCCAAGACTTTTATCACCAATGGTTACCTGGCGGAGTTGGTGATCGTCGTCGCCAAGACCGACCCCAAGGCTGGCGCCAAGGGCACCAGCCTGTTCCTGGTGGAAGCCGACACGCCGGGCTTCGACAAGGGCAAGCGCCTGGAGAAGGTGGGCATGAAGGCCCAGGACACCTCGGAGCTGTTTTTCCAGGACGTGCGCGTGCCCAAGGAAAACCTGCTGGGCCAGGCGGGCATGGGCTTCGCGTATCTGATGCAGGAGTTGCCCCAGGAGCGGCTGACCGTGGCGATTGGCGCGTTGTCGTCAGCCGAGGCGGCGCTGCAGTGGACCCTGGCGTACACCCGCGAGCGTAAGGCGTTCGGCAAGGCGATCGCCGACTTCCAGAACACCCGCTTCAAGCTGGCAGAAATGGCCACCGAGATTCAGATCGGCCGCGTGTTCGTCGACACGTGCATGGCGTTGCACCTGGAAGGCAAGCTGGATGTGCCTACGGCTGCGATGGCCAAGTACTGGGCCACTGACCTGCAATGCAAGGTGCTCGACGAGTGCGTGCAGCTGCACGGCGGTTACGGCTTCATGTGGGAATACCCGATTGCGCGGGCCTGGGCGGATGCGCGGGTGCAGCGGATTTATGCGGGGACCAATGAGATCATGAAGGAGATTATTGCGCGGTCGCTGTGATGATTTTGCAGTGCTGCTGATGGCCTCATCGCAGGCAAGCCAGCTCCCACAGTTGAACTGTGAACACATTCGAATGTGGGAGCTGGCTTGCCTGCGATAGCGGCCTAACGATCAATCAAGGCGCAGGGTTTGGATGATCCTTCTGAATCGCCTCAATCCCTTCCAGGACTTCCTTGGACAGCTTCAAGTCGGCACTGGCAATGTTGCTGTCCAGTTGCTCCAGGCTCGTCGCGCCAATAATGTTGCTGGTCACGAACGGTTGCTGGGTCACAAACGCCAGCGCCATCTGCGCCGGGTCCAAGCCGTGCTCACGGGCCAGAGCCACGTAACGGCTGCAGGCTGCTTCCGATTGCGGGTTGAAGTAGCGGGTGAAGCGGCTGTATTCCGTCAGGCGCGCCTTGGCCGGACGTGCGCCGTCTTCGTACTTGCCGCTGAGCATGCCGAACGCGAGGGGCGAGTAGGCCAGCAGGCCGCACTGTTCACGAATCGCGACTTCCGCCAAGCCCACTTCAAAACTGCGGTTGAGCAGGTTGTAGGGGTTCTGGATCGAGACGGCGCGGGTCCAGCCACGGGCTTCAGCCAGGGCCAGGAACTTCATGGTGCCCCACGGGGTTTCGTTGGACAGGCCGATGTGACGGATCTTGCCGGCCTTGACCTGCTCGTCGAGCACTTCGAGGGTTTCTTCCAGCGGCGTGAGATTGTCCTCGTCCTTGTGCTTGTAGCTCAGTTGGCCGAAGAAATTGGTGCTGCGTTCCGGCCAGTGCAGTTGGTAGAGGTCGATCCATTCGGTCTGCAGGCGTTTGAGGCTGGCGTCGAGGGCTTCGACGATGTGCTTGCGGTTGTGGCGCAGGTGGCCATCGCGGATGTAGTCGATGGTGTTGCCGGGGCCGGCGATCTTGCTGGCCAGGACCCAGTCGGCACGGTCGCCGCGGCTTTTGAAGTAGTTACCGATATAACGCTCGGTGGTGGCGTAGGTGTCGGCCTTGGGCGGCACCGGGTACATTTCCGCCGTGTCGAGGAAGTTGATCCCCGCGGCTTTGGCCCGTTCGATCTGCGCGAAAGCCTCTGCCTCGCTGTTCTGCTCACCCCAGGTCATGGTGCCCAGGGCTATCGCGCTCACGTTCAGATCCGTTCGGCCCAGCTGTCGATAATCCATCGGGTACTCCTTCGGGGAAAACAATCATAAAAGCAGGTTGAATTTTTTTTCGCAATCTGCATAATTGCCCACCTCTTTCTGCAGTGGAAGTGATGCGCCGCCTGCCGAAGAATCTTGCCGTTGAACGGACGCGCCGACCCGAGCCCCCGATAGCGTCTGTATCCGGCTGCCTTTGACTTGTCAAAGTACGCACTATTCAGTAAGATCCGCCGTCTAATTTACAGGGCGGCCCCTGAGGCTATTAAAGAATGACAACTTTTACTGCAAAACCGGAAACAGTTCAGCGCGACTGGTTTGTCGTCGACGCCGCTGGTCAGACCCTGGGTCGTCTGGCCACTGAAGTCGCCAGCCGTCTGCGTGGCAAGCACAAGCCTGAGTACACCCCTCACGTTGACACCGGTGACTACATCGTGATCATCAACGCTGAGCAGGTACGTGTTACCGGCAACAAAGCGCAAGACAAAATGTACTACCGTCACTCCGGTTTCCCAGGCGGTATCAAGTCTTCCAACTTTGAAGGCCTGATCTCCAAGAAGCCTGAAGCCCCGATCGAAATCGCGGTCAAAGGCATGCTGCCGAAGGGCCCACTGGGTCGCGATATGTTTCGCAAGCTGAAAGTCTATGCGGGCGCTGTACACCCTCATGCTGCTCAGCAGCCCCAAGAACTGAAGTTTTAACGGAATAGTTCATTATGTCGGCGACTCAAAATTACGGCACTGGCCGTCGCAAAACCGCAACCGCACGCGTTTTCCTGCGTCCGGGCACTGGTAACATCTCGATCAACAACCGCACTCTGGAAAACTTCTTCGGTCGCGAAACTGCCCGCATGGTAGTTCGTCAGCCGCTGGAACTGACCGAGACCGTTGAAAAGTTCGACATCTACGTCACCGTTATCGGTGGCGGTGTAAGTGGTCAAGCTGGCGCAATCCGCCACGGTATCACTCGCGCTCTGATGCAGTACGACGAAACCCTGCGTGGCGCTCTGCGCAAAGCTGGCTTCGTAACTCGCGATGCCCGTGAAGTTGAACGTAAGAAAGTCGGTCTGCGTAAAGCGCGTAAGCGTCCGCAGTACTCGAAGCGTTAATTCGCTTTACGTTCCACAAAAACGCCCAGCCTCCTCACGGAGCTGGGCGTTTTTTATTGCCTGCGATTTATGCACAAATTTCGCCGTGACAACTTGCCACATCCGTAGACCCCCTATACTACAAGGCCTGGAGGGGGAGCCTCGGGCAATTCCCTTGTCATACGTGGGGCTTTTCATTACCATCCGACAAAATTTTTATAAGTAAAAGATTCAACACTTAGTAGACGCCTGATTTAACAGGCCAAAAAGCTGATGGGAGAGGACTGAATGAGCAATGACGGCGTGAATGCAGGCCGGCGTCGCTTCTTGGTAGCAGCCACATCCGTGGTGGGTGCTGCAGGAGCGGTGGGGGCTGCGGTCCCGTTCGTGGGGTCATGGTTTCCCAGTGCCAAGGCGAAAGCCGCAGGTGCACCGGTGAAGGTGAATGTCAGCAAGATCGACCCAGGCCAGCAAATGATTGCTGAGTGGCGCGGTCAGCCAGTATTCATCGTTCGCCGTACCGAGGAAATCCTGGGGAATCTGAAGAAAATCGAAGGGCAGTTGTCTGACCCCGAGTCGAAGAATTCCGACCAGCCCGCTTACGTCGACAAGGAAGTTCGTTCGATCAAGCCAGAGATTTTGTTGCTGATCGGTATCTGCACCCACCTGGGGTGCTCGCCTACCTTCCGCCCGGAAGTGGCGCCTGCCGACCTCGGCAAGGACTGGGTCGGTGGCTATTTCTGCCCCTGCCACGGTTCCCACTACGACCTCGCTGGTCGCGTCTACAAGTCACAACCCGCACCACTGAACCTGCCAGTTCCGCCACATCATTACGAGACTGACAGTGTCATTGTCATTGGCGTCGACGAGGGGGGGAAAGCCTGATGAGCAAGTTCATGGATTGGGTGGATGCGCGCTTCCCCGCCACTAAAATGTGGGAAGACCATCTCAGCAAATATTACGCGCCAAAAAACTTCAACTTCTTCTACTTCTTCGGCTCCCTGGCTTTGCTGGTGCTGGTTAACCAGATCGTCACCGGCGTCTGGCTGACGATGAGCTATACGCCGTCGGCGGAAGAGGCGTTTGCCTCCGTCGAGTACATCATGCGTGACGTCGAGTACGGCTCGATCCTGCGTCTGCTGCACTCCACCGGCGCGTCGGCATTCTTCATCGTCGTCTACATGCACATGTTCCGTGGCCTGCTCTACGGTTCCTACCAGAAGCCTCGCGAGTTGGTGTGGGTCTTCGGCATGCTGATTTACCTGGCGCTGATGGCTGAAGCGTTCATGGGTTATTTGCTGCCGTGGGGCCAGATGTCGTACTGGGGTGCCCAGGTGATCATCTCGTTGTTCGGCGCGATCCCGGTGATTGGCAACGACCTGACCCAGTGGATTCGTGGTGACTACCTGATCTCCGGCATCACCCTGAACCGCTTCTTCGCCTTGCACGTGGTGGCCTTGCCAATCGTGATTTTGGGTCTGGTGGTGCTACACATCCTGGCGCTCCACGAAGTGGGTTCCAACAACCCCGACGGCGTGGACATCAAGAAGCACAAGGACGAGAACGGCATCCCGCTGGACGGGATTCCCTTCCACCCGTACTACACCGTGAAAGACATCGTAGGCGTGGTCGTGTTCCTGTTCGTGTTCTGCTCGATCGTGTTCTTTTTCCCGGAGATGGGCGGTTATTTCCTGGAGAAGCCTAACTTCGAACAGGCCAACGCCTTCAAGACACCTGAGCACATTGCCCCGGTCTGGTACTTCACGCCGTTCTACGCCATCTTGCGCGCGATTCCCGACAAACTCATGGGCGTGATCGCCATGGGCGCGGCCATTGCAGTGCTGTTCGTGCTGCCCTGGCTCGACCGCAGCCCAGTCAAGTCCATGCGCTACAAGGGCTGCCTGAGCAAGATCTGGCTGTGGGTGTTCTGCATCGCGTTCGTGATCCTGGGTGTTCTCGGTGTATTGGCGCCAACTCCCGAGCGTACGTTGCTGTCGCAGGTCTGCACCTTCCTGTACTTCGCCTACTTCATTCTGATGCCGTTCTACACCCGGCTCGAGAAGACCAAACCGGTACCGGAAAGGGTGACTGGCTGATGAAAAAATTATTCGTTGCATTCATTCTTGCGGCGCTGCCGCTGCTGTCCTTCGCCGCCGAGCATGGCCCCGAGTTGGAAAAAGTCGATATCGACGTGTCTGACAAAGCCGCCATGCAGGATGGGCTGCGCACCTTCACCAACTACTGCATGGGTTGCCACAGCGCCAAGTTCCAGCGTTACGAGCGTGTCGCCGATGACCTGGGCATTCCCCATGACGTGATGCTCAGCCATTCGGTGTTCACCGGCGCCAAGATCGGCGACCACATGACCATCGGCATGCAGCCCGCCGACGCCAAGACCTGGTTCGGTGCCGCACCGCCTGACTTGACCCTGGTGGCCCGTGTACGCGGTACTGATTGGCTGTACGGTTACCTGAAATCCTTCTACGAAGACCCGACGCGCCCTTATGGCGTGAACAACGAAGTCTTCCCGAATGTCGGCATGCCAAACGTTCTGGTCGGCCTGCAGGGTCGCCAAGTGGTAGGATGCAAGCAGGTTCAGGTCGTTGAAGACGGCAAGAAGCAATATGATCCGTTGACGGGCACGCCTTTGACCCATGAAGCGTGCGATCAACTGACCATCGTGCCCAACACCGGTACGCTGAATGAAGAGCAGTTCGACGAGACGGTAAAAAATCTCGTGACCTTCCTGGCCTACTCGGCCAATCCGGTCAAACTGCAGCACCAGCGCATCGGTACGTACGTCTTGCTTTACCTGGCTTTCTTCTTCGTATTCGCCTATCTGCTCAAACGCGAATACTGGAAGGATGTGCATTGATCCAACCGTAAGCAATTGCTGTTAATCTTGCGCGCCCAGCGGCATCTCTGAACACGTAGCGGTCTGGTTGAACCAGGCACTACAGGGATGCTCTCTGGGCGCGCTCGTTTTTGAGCTTTCGATAATTTCAACAAGCGAGGAGGACCGCCATGGGCGTGACCAACCGGTTGGCCTGTTACTCCGACCCCGCCGACCACTATTCCCACCGAGTACGCATCGTGCTCGCAGAGAAGGGTGTCAGCGCCGAGATCATCAGTGTGGAGGTGGGTCGTCATCCACCGAAGCTGATCGAAGTGAACCCTTACGGCAGCTTGCCCACCCTGGTCGATCGTGACCTGGCGTTGTGGGAGTCAACCGTGGTGATGGAATACCTGGATGAGCGTTACCCGCATCCACCTTTGCTGCCGGTATACCCGGTGGCGCGTGCCAACAGCCGCCTGCTGATCCATCGGATCCAGCGTGACTGGTGCGGGCTGGTGGATGTGATTCTGGATTCACGCAGCAAAGAGGCCGCCCGTGTCGTGGCGCGCAAGGAATTGCGCGAGAGCCTGACCGGCGTTTCGCCGCTGTTCGCCGACAAACCTTTTTTCCTCAGCGAGGAACAAAGCTTGGTGGATTGCTGCCTATTACCCATACTCTGGCGCTTGCCGATCATGGGCATTGAACTGCCACGGCCGGCCAAGCCGTTGCTTGATTACATGGAGCGCCAGTTTGCGCGTGAGGCTTTCCAGGCGAGTCTGTCTGGTGTCGAACGCGATATGCGCTAAGGCTTAAGGAGCCGCTGATGAACTCCAGTCGACCGTACCTGGTCCGCGCGCTCTATGAGTGGATTGTGGACAACGATTGCACCCCGCACATGCTGGTCAATTCCGAATTTCCTGCGGTTCAGGTTCCGCAGGGTTTTGCCAGTGACGGACAGATTGTGCTGAACGTATCACCCAGTGCCGTGCGCCACCTGCACATGGACAACGAAGCGGTCAGCTTCGAAGGGCGTTTCGGCGGTGTGCCGCATACGCTGTTCGTGCCGATTGGCGCCATCCTCGGCATTTATGCCCGGGAGAACGGCCAAGGCATGGTGTTCGATCTGGAGTCGCCTTTCGAGGACGACGACGCGATCGAAGGCGAAGACGGTGATGATGTGCCGCCACCGGACGCCGAGCCTCCGCGCCCTAGCGGTCGGCCGAGCCTGAAAGTGGTGAAGTAACCGGCTTTCACCTTCGGGTGAGCCCTGAAAATGCCTCGACAGTTGTCGGGGCATTTTTTTGCGTGGCTGATATGGATGAAAGTCGTGTCAGAGCGGTGATCGTACAACCGCCATGGGCTATGATGCCCGCTCAAGTTCGCCGAGAAAGATGATTCATCATGGAAAACGCCAACACCGCCCCTCGTCTTCCCCGCAAGCGCCGCAGCCTTGCCCAGGAATTGGTCACGGTGTTGTCCGAGCAGATCCGCGACGGTCAGCTCAAGCGTGGCGACAAGCTGCCCACCGAGTCGGCGATCATGGACGCCCATGGCGTCAGCCGCACCGTGGTGCGTGAAGCCATCTCGCGCCTGCAGGCGGCGGGGCAGGTGGAAACCCGTCACGGCATCGGCACTTTTGTGCTGGACACGCCAAGCCCGAGCGGCTTCCGCATCGACCCGGCCACCGTGGTGACGTTGCGTGATGTGCTGGCGATCCTGGAGCTGCGGATCAGCCTTGAAGTGGAATCTGCCGGGCTGGCTGCACTGCGTCGCAGTGATGAGCAGTTGGCCGCCATGCGCGCCGCCCTCGATGCCCTGAACGAAAGCGCCGCCCATGCCGGCGATGCTGTTGCGTCAGACTTCGCGTTCCACCTGGAAATCGCGCTGTCCACCGGCAACCGTTACTTCACCGACATCATGACTCACCTGGGCACCAGCATTATTCCGCGTACCCGCCTGAACTCGGCGCGCCTGGCCCATGATGACCAGCAGCACTACATGGGCCGCCTGAGCCGCGAACACGAAGAAATTTATGAGGCGATCGCCCGCCAGGATTCGGACGCAGCGCGAGCAGCCATGCGCCTGCATTTGACCAACAGCCGCGAACGTCTGCGCCACGCCCATGAAGAGGCAGAAGCGCAGCGTTAGCGGCTGATCGTTCCCACGCTCCGCGTGGGAATGCCGCTTTGGACGCTCCGCGTCCGCTCTTGGAGCATGACGCGGAGCGTCACCGGATGCATTCCCACGCAGAGCGTGGGAACGATCAGCTTAGTTGGCAGGCTGGTTCGGCTTGTAGTCCTTGAGCAGCAGGTACGTGCTCCAGCCCCACCAATCATTGGTCCAGTGCTTGTCGTTCAGGTCATTTACGTCCTGACGGCGCAACACCTTGTCTCCCTCCATCTTGAACAGCGGCGAAAAGTTATTCGTCGGGTTCTGCGCCGCGTTCAGATCCGGCACATACAGCGGCGCCTTGAAGTTGGCCGGAGAGGGCGCGACACCGCTGATGAAGGTCTCGAAAATTTCATCGGCAGAGGCTTGCACCGCGCGTTTGACCATCGCCCGATTGGCTGCGTCGATGCTGTCGAAGTAACGTTTATCCCCATACGCATGCCATTGATCGCCCATGGCATTGCGCACCTTGAGCCCGAACTTGCTGTCTTCGTCGTGCATGAAGCGGCTGATCAACGAACCCAATTCCCCTGGTGTCACGACCGCTGCCAGTTGTTTGCGCGGCACTCGCAAATGGCCGGCGGAAAACAGGTCGGTCAAAAAATGATCAGCGAAGCTGTTCATCGCGTAGGCCAGTTCCAGCGCCTGGTCGGTGCCGGTTTGATGCGCGACGACGGCCTGTTGCAGCGCCGCCGTATGGCCAGCCAGGTAGGCCGACAGTGCCCATTCGCCGAAGTGGTCGGCGTTGTCCGCGGCCAGTTTCAAGTAGCGCCCCAAAGGGATCAGCGCCGACACTGCGCTGCCGCCGCCGGTGATGCGGTTCCACTCTTCCGACAACGTATCTCCCAGTGCGTCATAGGCTTCGTGGGGTTGCTTGCCGTCTTTGATCGCCTGGTTGACCGCGTTGATCTCCTTTTGCATCACCGCAAGGATTTTCCCCGCCTCTTCCCGTGACGCCGGGAGCACGGCCAGCGAATTAAACGCTGCCGTGAAACGCTGCACGCGGTCGGCAGGGGAGCTGCCATCGCTGATGGGCTGGCCCGGAATGCCATAGAAATCGCCGCCCAGGGCAATCACTTGGCCGTAGGTGAGCGCCAGCCCGTTCGGCAGGTGCAGTTCAACGTGGTGTGCGGGGATCGCCGGCGCGTCTTTAACGAAGCGCAGCTGGGTGTCATCACCGATTGCGGTGTGTTCGCCGCCCTCAAAACGCAGGGTGGGTGGGTTTTTTTCGGGTGCAGCGAGTTCAAGACCTGACATGTTAGCTCCTTGCTATGTCGTGGGATTCTTCCGTGTTAGCTGTATGTATATACAGCTAATCGGAGCATAGAGGAAAAATTTCCTACGTCAAGAACGCCACCCGAGCCTTTCCCCGACATGAAGGCTGATGAATTGCAGTTGACGAATCTTTTTATAGTTGTACGATGACGTACGACATCAACAAACCAACAACAACCTTTCGACAGAAAGTCTTCGCCCAGGGTGTTCGAATAATGAATCCACAAGAACTGAAGTCCATCCTCTCCCACGGTCTGCTGTCTTTCCCGGTGACCGATTTCAACGCCCAGGGTGACTTTCACCAAGCGGGCTACATCAAGCGTCTCGAATGGTTGGCCCCTTACGGCGCTACCGCCTTGTTCGCCGCCGGCGGCACCGGTGAGTTTTTCTCCCTGGCCGCCAGCGAATATTCTCAAGTGGTGAAGACCGCTGTTGATACCTGCGCCACCAGCGTGCCAATCCTCGCCGGTGTTGGCGGTTCGACTCGCCAGGCCATCGAGTACGCCCAGGAAGCCGAACGCCTCGGCGCCAAGGGCTTGTTGTTGCTCCCGCACTACCTGACCGAAGCCAGCCAGGACGGGGTTGCCGCCCATGTGGAAGCCGTGTGCAAGTCGGTCAAGATCGGCGTCGTGGTCTATAACCGCAACGTCTGCCGCCTGACCGCGCCACTGCTGGAACGCCTGGCTGAACGCTGCCCGAACCTGATCGGCTACAAGGACGGCCTGGGCGATATCGAACTGATGGTGTCGATCCGCCGTCGCCTCGGTGACCGTTTCAGCTACCTCGGCGGCCTGCCGACTGCAGAGGTTTATGCCGCTGCCTACAAGGCCCTGGGCGTGCCTGTGTACTCCTCGGCGGTGTTCAACTTCATCCCGAAAACCGCGATGGACTTCTACCACGCGATTGCCCAAGACGATCACGCCACCGTCGGCAAGATCATCGACAACTTCTTCCTGCCTTACCTCGACATCCGTAACCGCAAAGCCGGTTACGCGGTGAGCATCGTCAAGGCGGGCGCCAAAATCGTCGGCTACGACGCCGGCCCGGTGCGCACGCCGTTGACCGACTTGCTGCCGGAAGAATACGAAGCCCTGGCCGCGCTGATCGACAAGCAAGGTCCGCAGTAACTCATCAACAAGGCCGCTGAGAGATCAGCGGCCTTTTGCGTCAGGAGAAGATTTGTGTCCCAAGCCAAACGTTTCGATAACTACATCAACGGCGAGTGGGTGGCCGGTGCCGACTATTGCGTCAACATCAACCCGTCGGAGCTTTCCGATGTGATTGGCGAATACGCCAAGGCTGATGTAGCCCAAGTCAACACTGCCATCGACGCCGCACGGGCCGCCTTTCCGGCCTGGTCGACCTCCGGCATCCAGGCTCGCCACGATGCCCTGGATAAAGTCGGCAGCGAAATCCTCGCGCGTCGCGAAGAACTCGGCACCTTGCTGGCCCGCGAAGAGGGCAAGACCTTGCCCGAAGCCATCGGCGAAGTGACCCGCGCCGGTAATATCTTCAAGTTTTTCGCCGGCGAGTGCCTGCGCCTGTCCGGTGACTACCTGCCGTCGGTGCGCCCGGGCGTCAATGTTGAAGTCACCCGTGAAGCCCTGGGTGTGGTCGGTCTGATCACGCCGTGGAACTTCCCGATTGCCATCCCGGCCTGGAAAATCGCTCCGGCCCTGGCCTACGGCAACTGCGTGGTGATCAAACCGGCCGAGCTGGTACCCGGCTGCGCTTGGGCGCTGGCCGAAATCATCTCTCGCGCCGGCTTCCCGGCTGGCGTGTTCAACCTGGTGATGGGCAGTGGTCGTGTGGTCGGCGACGTGCTGGTCAACAGCCCGAAAGTCGACGGCATCAGCTTCACCGGTTCGGTGGGGGTGGGTCGTCAGATCGCCGTCAGCTGTGTGTCGCGCCAGGCCAAAGTGCAGTTGGAAATGGGCGGCAAAAACCCGCAGATCATTCTCGACGACGCCGACCTCAAGCAGGCTGTCGAGCTGTCGGTGCAGAGTGCGTTCTACTCCACCGGCCAGCGTTGCACCGCGTCCAGCCGCTTTATCGTCACGGCCGGGATCCACGATCAGTTCGTCGCGGCCGTGGCTGAGCGCATGAAGTCGATCAAAGTCGGCCACGCCCTGAAAAGCGGTACCGACATCGGCCCGGTGGTCTCCCAGGCCCAACTGGACCAGGACATGAAGTACATCGATATCGGCCAAAGCGAAGGCGCGCGGCTGGTCAGCGGTGGCGGTCTGGTCACGTGCGATACCGAAGGTTACTACCTGGCGCCGACGCTGTTTGCCGACAGCGAAGCCGCCATGCGCATCAGCCGTGAAGAGATCTTCGGCCCGGTGGCCAACGTGGTCCGCGTGGCCGATTACGAGGCCGCGCTGGCCATGGCCAACGACACCGAGTTCGGCCTGTCGGCAGGTATCGCCACCACGTCGCTGAAGTACGCCAACCACTTCAAGCGCCATTCCCAGGCCGGGATGGTGATGGTCAACCTGCCAACGGCCGGTGTGGACTATCACGTTCCGTTCGGTGGCCGTAAGGGTTCGTCCTACGGTTCGCGTGAGCAAGGTCGCTATGCGCAAGAGTTCTACACCGTGGTGAAAACCAGCTACATCGGTTCGTAACACGCAACACCTGTGGGCGCTGGCTTGTGTAGGCGCTGGTTTGCCTGCGATGCAGTCACCTCGGTGTTTGAGTTACACCGCGTTGAGGCCATCGCAGGCAAGCCAGCTCCCACATAAAAGCGGCTCCTGCACTGAACAAAAAATTGATTACCCGCAAAAAAAATAATTAGTGGGAGTACATCTTCATGCAAGCGACCAAGCCGACTCACGTCCGCTATTTGATCCTGCTCATGCTGTTCCTGGTGACCACGATCAACTACGCCGACCGTGCGACCATCGCCATCGCAGGCTCCAGCCTGCAAAAAGACCTCGGCATCAGCGCGGTCACCCTCGGTTATATCTTCTCTGCGTTCGGTTGGGCCTACGTGGCCGGGCAAATCCCCGGTGGCTGGCTGCTGGACCGGTTCGGCTCGAAAAAAGTCTATGCCCTGAGCATCTTCACCTGGTCGCTGTTCACCATCCTGCAGGGGTATGTGGGCGAGTTTGGGGTTTCCACCGCGATCGTCGCGCTGTTTATGTTGCGCTTCCTGGTGGGCCTGGCCGAAGCGCCATCGTTCCCCGGTAACGCGCGCATCGTGGCCGGCTGGTTCCCCACCGCCGAACGCGGCACCGCTTCGGCGATCTTCAACTCGGCGCAATACTTCGCCACGGTGTTGTTCGCGCCGCTGATGGGCTGGATCGTCTACAGCTTCGGCTGGCAGCATGTGTTTATCGTGATGGGCGGCATCGGCGTGGTGTTCTCGCTGATCTGGCTGAAAATTATCCACAGCCCGCGCCAGCACCCGATGATCAACGAGGCCGAACTCAAGTACATCTCCGAGAACGGCGCAATGGTCGATATGGACCAGGAAAAGCCCAAGGGCCAGAAAACCGACGGTCCGAAGTGGGATTACATCCGTCAGTTGCTGACCAACCGCATGATGCTTGGCGTGTACCTTGGCCAATACTGCATCAATGGCATCACTTATTTCTTCCTGACCTGGTTCCCGGTGTACCTGGTGCAGGAGCGTGGCATGACCATTCTCAAGGCCGGGTTCATTGCCTCGTTGCCGGCGATCTGCGGGTTTATCGGCGGCGTGCTGGGTGGGATCATTTCCGATTACCTGCTGCGCAAAGGTCATTCACTGACCTTCGCCCGCAAGGCGCCGATCATCGGTGGGTTGTTGATTTCCTGCAGCATCGTGGCCTGCAACTACGTGGATATCGAGTGGATGGTGGTGGGCTTCATGGCCTTGGCCTTCTTCGGTAAAGGCGTTGGCGCACTGGGTTGGGCGGTGGTGTCCGACACCTCGCCGAAACAAATCGCCGGGCTCAGCGGCGGTCTGTTCAATATGTTTGGCAACCTGGCGTCCATCAGCACGCCGATCGTGATTGGTTACATCATTGCCACCACCGGCTCGTTCAAGTGGGCGCTGGTGTTTGTGGGTGCCAACGCGCTGCTGGCCGTGTTCAGCTATCTGGTAATCGTCGGCCCGATCAAACGCGTGGTGCTCAAAGAGCCGCCCGCCAAAGGGCCCGAGCTGACTAAACTTTCCCAAGCGCATTCCTGAGGTTCGTGTGATGCAGTTGATTGAACATGCCGACTCGCCGCGCTCGATTCGTTTGCACGCGCGCGACAACGTAGTGATCGTGGTCAATGACCAAGGCGTACCGGCCGGCACCGAGTTCCCGGACGGGCTGGTGACCGTGGATTTTATCCCCCAGAGCCACAAGGTGACCCTGGAAGATATCCCCGAAGGCGGTGAGATTATTCGCTACGGCCAGACCATCGGTTACGCCCTGGCGCCGATTCCACGCGGCAGTTGGGTGCAGGAAGATCAACTGCGCATGCCCACCGCGCCGCCGCTGGACAGCTTGCCGTTGTCCACCGAGGTGCCTGAAGCCCAGGCGCCGCTGGAAGGCTTTACCTTCGAGGGTTACCGCAACGCCGACGGCACCGTGGGCACGCGCAATATCCTTGGTATCACCACCACGGTGCAGTGCGTCACTGGCGTGCTGGACCATGCGGTCAAGCGCATCAAGGACGAACTGCTGCCCAAGTACCCGCACGTCGATGACGTGGTGGCGCTGACCCACAGCTACGGCTGCGGCGTGGCGATCACCGCGACGGATGCCTACATCCCGATTCGCACTGTGCGCAACCTGGCGCGCAACCCGAACCTGGGTGGCGAAGCCTTGGTCATCAGCCTGGGCTGCGAGAAATTGCAGGCCGGGCAGGTGATGCATGACAACGACAGCTCGGTCGATTTGAGCGAGCCGTGGCTGTACCGGCTGCAGGATTCCAGCCACGGCTTTACCGAAATGATCGAGCAGATCATGGCACTCGCCGAAACGCGCTTGAAGAAACTCGACCAGCGCCGCCGGGAAACCGTGCCGGCGTCCGAACTGATTCTGGGCATGCAGTGCGGCGGCAGTGATGCGTTTTCCGGCATCACCGCCAACCCGGCGCTGGGGTATGCCTCGGACTTGCTGCTGCGGGCCGGCGCCACGGTGATGTTTTCCGAAGTGACTGAAGTACGCGATGCAATTTACCTGCTGACTTCTCGCGCCGAGACCAAGGAAGTGGCCCAGGCCCTTGTCAGGGAAATGGACTGGTACGACCGTTACCTGGCCAAGGGCGAAGCGGATCGCAGCGCCAATACCACGCCGGGCAACAAGAAGGGCGGGCTGTCGAACATTGTCGAGAAGTCCTTGGGCTCCATCGTCAAATCCGGCAGCAGCGCGATCAACGGCGTGCTTGGCCCGGGCGAGCGCTTCAAGAGCAAAGGCCTGATTTTTTGTGCGACGCCGGCCAGTGACTTTGTGTGCGGCACCTTGCAGTTGGCGGCGGGGATGAACCTGCATGTGTTCACCACCGGGCGTGGCACGCCTTACGGGCTGGCGATGGCGCCGGTGGTCAAGGTGTCGACGCGTACGGAGCTGGCGCAGCGCTGGCCGGACCTGATCGATATCGACGCCGGGCGCATTGCGACCGGGCGCGCGAGCATTGAGGAATTGGGCTGGGAGTTGTTTCACTTTTACCTGGATGTGGCCAGCGGCAAGAAGCAGACGTGGGCGGAGCAGCACAAGCTTCACAACGACAT